>JBIIUP010000170.1:0-6712 GCA_044339885.1 Pirellulales bacterium
GTTCACGGTATCACCCAGGCGGGCGACACGACAGCACGGCACATACGAAAATGCCAACTCGCCGTCGGAAAAACCGCATGGGTAGCCGGTTTTGGCGGCGGCCGCCACCAAAGCCGCTTGCTACCATGGAGACATGCGTCGGATGCCCATGTTCATTCCCGTGGCGTTCTTCTTCGCGGTCTGGCCCTTCGTGGGCAGCCCGGATCGCGGTGCCGCCGCGGAGTTCTCCTTCGACGACCTCAAGCTCTCCGTGCCGGATGGCTTCACGGTCGAGCGGGCGGCCGGCCCTCCTTTGGTCGAGTTCCCCGTGACGGTGGCCGGCGACGAGGCCGGCCGGCTGTACGTCGCCGAGGCCAGCGGCTCCAACGACCCGCTGGAGCGGCAGCAGGCCGATCCGCGGCATCGCGTCGTCCGCCTGGAGGACACCGACGGCGACGGCGTCTTCGACCGGCGGACGCTGTTCGCGGACCGGCTCATGATGCTCCAGGGAACGCTCTGGCACCGCGGTTCGCTCTACGTCGCCGCCCCGCCGGCGATCTGGAAGCTCACCGATCGCGACGACGACGGGGTGGCCGACGAGCGGGAGGTCTGGCTCGACGGCGGCTCGCTCACGAAGTGCGGCAACGACGTGCACGGTCCGTACCTCGGCCGCGACGGCTGGTTCTACTGGACCAAGGGCGGGCCCGGCGAGCAGACCCACGACCTCCCGGGCCGGCCCGGCTGGAAGACGAAGGCGGCCCACGTCTTCCGGGCCCGGCCCGACGGCTCCGGCCGCGAGGTCGTGATGACCGGGGGCATGGACAACCCGGTCGACGTCGCCTTCACCGCGGAGGGGGAGCGGATCCTCTCGGCCACGTTCATCGAGCATCCTGCGGGGGGCCTCCGCGACGGCCTTCTCCACATCCTCTACGGTGGCGTCTACGGCCGGTCGTCTCCGCACATCCGCGGCCACGAGCGGACGGGGGACCTGCTGCCGGCGCTGGTGCACCGTGGACCCGCGGCCATCAGCGGCCTGGCGGTGCACTCGGGGCATTCCTTCGGCCCCGAGTATGCCGGCAACCTGTTCGCCTGCGGCTTCAACCTCCGCTCGGTGACGCGGCACGTGCTCGCGGCGGCGGAGGGCTCGTTCACCGCTTCCGACGACGCCTTCCTGACGGGAGACTCCGCCGACTTCCACCCCACCGATTGCGTCGAGGACGCCGACGGCTCGCTGCTCGTGGTCGACACCGGCGGCTGGTTCAAGCTCTGCTGCCCGACGTCGCAACTCGAAAAGCCCGCCGTGCGCGGCGGCATCTACCGGATCCGTCGCGCGGCCGCGGCACCGGATGCCGATCCCCGTGGCCGGGCGATCGACTGGCGAGCCGCCTCCCCGGCGACGCTCGTCGGGCTGCTCGGTGACGAGCGGCCCGTCGTGGTCGACCGCGCGATCGAGGGGCTGGCCGATGACCTAACCGACGGCCAGGCCGGGAGCGAGGCGGCGGCGATCGAACCGCTGCGGATGCTGCTGGCCGACGGGGCGGCGGCGGTGGCCGCCCGGCAGAACGCCGTCTGGGTGCTCGCGCGATCGACGGCGCCAACCGCGACCGCCCTCGTGCGGCTGGCGCTGGCCGACGAGAGCCCGCGGGTGCGGCACGCGGCGGCGCACGTGGCCGGCCTGCACCGCGACGCCGGCAGCGTGCCCCCGCTTGCGGCACTCCTCTCCGGAGACGACGCCGGCTGCACGCGGGCGGCGGCCGAGGCGCTCGGCCGCATCGGCACGGCCGAGGCCGTGGAGGCCGTCCTCGCAGCCTGCCCGCGGGCCGCCGGGCGACCGCTCGAGCACTCGCTCACCTACGCGCTCATCGAGGCGGCCCGGCCCGGGGCGCTCGAGGCCGCGCTGGATTCGGCCGATCCCCGCGTGCGGCGTGCAGCGGTCTACGCCCTCGATCAGATGGCCCCACGGCTGCCGTCGCCGCCGCTGACGAAAGACAAGGTGCTGGCGATGTGTCGCGACGCGGATTCGCGGGTCCGCGATGCGGCCTGGTGGATCACGGCCCAGCACGCCGACTGGGTCGACGGCCTGGCCGACGAGGTGCGACCGCTGCTCGAACGGGCGGCCACCCTGCCGGCGGAGGCAGCCGGGCGGACGGTGACGCTCGTCGCGGGGTTGGCGGACCAGCCGGCCGTCGCCGACTCCGTGGCGGACGCCCTGCAGGCAGCCGAGGATCCGGCCATCAGGGGCGTGGCGCTGGAGGTGATGAAGGCCGCCCAGGTCCGTGCCGTCCCGCCGTCGTGGGTGACGGCGGGCGCCGCCGCGCTGGTGTCGGCGGATGCCGCCGGCCGGGCTGCCGTCCTCGAGGTGCTCACGGGTCTGCCGCTCTCGGCGGCCCAGCGCGGGGCCTTGGCTCCGACGCTCTTGGCGCTGGCCGCCGACGCCGCGTCGGCGCCGGCCACCTGTGCCCTGGCCGTCCAGGCCGCCGGGCCGACGCCCGACCTGCCGGAGCCGCTCGTCGAACGGCTCATCGCCATGCTCGAGGACGACGGCGAAGGGGCGGTTTCACCGCTCGATCGCTCCGCGGCGGCCGCGGCGCTGGCGGCCGCGCGGCTCGGCGACGCCGCGCTGGCCCGGGTCGCCGAGACGTTCGCCCGGCTGCGGCCCCACGACGTGGCGGTCCTCCTGCAGCCGCTGGCGGCACGCGGCGGACCGCCGCTCGTGCGGGGCGTCGACGCCCTGTCCCGCTCGGCCCGCCCCGCGGCGGTCGGCCGCGACCTCGTGGCCTCCGCCGTGGCGGCCCTGCCGCCGGAGTCGGCGGCCGCCGGCGCGGCGCTTCTGTCGAGGATCGATGCGGAACGCGCGGCCGAACGCGAGGACTTCGAGCGGCTGGCGAAGTCGCTGCCGCCGGGCGACCCGTCCCGCGGCCACCGCGTCTTCGCGTCGGCCAAGGCCGCCTGCACGACCTGCCACGCGATGGCCTACGTCGGCGGCCGCGTCGGCCCCGATCTCTCCAAGGTCGGCGGCATCCGCACCCCCCGCGACCTGCTCGAGGCGATCGTCATGCCGAGCGCGAGCTTCGTGCGATCCTACGAGCCGGTGACGGTGGTCACCGAGGACGGCCGGGCGGTGAGCGGAATCGTCCGCGACGAGACGCCGACCGAAATCGTCGTGCAGACCGGCGCGGCCACGGCCGAACGGATCCCGCGGGATGAGGTCGAGAGCGTCGAGCCGGGCTCCGTGTCGCTCATGCCCAAGGGCTACGACACGCTCCTCACGCCCCAGGAACTCGCCGACCTCGTCGCCTTCCTCGCCCGGGCGAAGTGACGAGCCGCCGCGGTCAGCCTCCCGGCCTCACGGCACCTGCATGAGGTAGGCGATCAGATCGGCCATCGACTGCCGATCGAGCTGCTTCTCCAGGCCCTCCGGCATCACCGACTGTCCCGTGGATTGCAGCTCGTCGATGTCGGACCGCAGGACGGTGTCCTCCGCCCCCTCGGCGCGGCGGAGCGTGACGCTCCCCGCGGTCTCCGCGGCGAGCATGCCGGTCACGGCGCGGCCGTCGTCGGTGAGGCAGACGTAGTTGACGTACGACGGGTTCACCTCGCGGTTCGGATCGAGCACGTTGACGAGGATCGCCTCGGCGCCGCGGGTCTTCATCGCCGCGAGGTTCGGCCCGATCTCGTGTCCCGTGCCCTCCACCCGGTGGCACGACGCGCACGCCGAGCGGAACGCGGAGCGGCCCCGCTCGACGTCGCCGGGCATCTCGAGGCAGTCGCGGTAGGAGTCGATCACGCTCTGCCGCAGCCTCGTGCCGGACGCCGCCAGGAGCTTCTGGGCGGCGGTGGCGACGTCCATATTGCGGGCCTTGGCCAAGAGGCCGAGCCGGGCCGAGGGCAGGTCGCCGGCCGGCACGCGGCCCGCCGCGACCGCCTCGAAGAGCCGCAGCGTGCTGGTGCTTCGGGAGCAGAGCGCCTCGATCGCCGCCTCCTTCGGCCGCGGGGCGAACGTCGACCAGGCCGCGATCAGGACGTCGGCCGCCGCCGGATCCGTCAGCCGGCCGAGCACGTCGATCGCCGCAGCCTGCACCTCCCGGGGTTCGCGGGGGTCCAGCAGCCGCTCGAGGGTCGGTCCCACGTCCGCGAAGCCGCCCATGCGCAGGCCCTCGATCGCCGCGACGCGGCCGGCGGTGTCCGCGGAGGAATCGGTCGCGGTGGCGATCGCCTTGGCGAGCAGCTGCGACACGATCGCGGCCATCGCCTCCAGTTCACCCGCGGCCCGCATCCGCGGGAGCACCCCGTCGGCTCGGCCCAGTCCGCCCGCCAGGCCGCGGGTCAGGGCCAGCGCCGTCGCGGCGTCGGCCTCCGGGAGCTTGCCGAAGAGGGCGACGACGCCGCGGATGTCGGCCTCGCCGTCCCGGGCGGCGACCTCGGCCGCCAGCGACTCGACGAGCTCCGGCCGCGGGGGGATCCTGCCGGCGACCCGGCCCTCCACGAGGGCCCCGAGCATTGCGGCCGCCTCGCCGGCGAGGGAGCTTTGGATCGCGACCTGCATCCATGGGTCGTCGCCGTCCCGCGCGGCGATCCGCACCAGCGCGTCGCGGACCGCCGGCACCGACGCTTCCGGCATGCCCGCCCGCTCGCCGAGGGTGAAGGCGAGTTGGTAGCGGACCTCGACCGCCGGGTCGTCGACCAGCGCCACGAGCTGTTCGACCACGGTGGAGGAACCGGCGAAGGCCTCGGACAATTGAACGGCGTGCCGCCTCACGCCGGGCTCCGGGTCGGCCAGGGCGGCCAGGACGTGGGCTTCCTCGAGGGCTCCGAGCCCCTCCAGCGCCCGCAGCGCGTGGAGCCGGCCGACCGGCGCGGCCGAGCCCGCGGCCAGCTTCGCCAGCGGAGCCGCGGCCGCAGGATCCTGTCGGATAAAGAGCAGGCGGGCGGCCGTCTCGCGGTGCCAGGCGTTGGGGTGCTCCAGGAGCGCGACCAGTTCCGGCGTCGTCGCCGCGGCGAGCCGGGGCGTGGGCCGCTGCCGGAACGCGGTCGGCAGGATGCGGTAGATGCGGCCCCGGTCGCGGCCGCTGGCGAGGTCGAGGTGCCGTTTGAGTTCCGGCGGGATCGACCGCGGGTGCTCGATCACCTCGCGGCACATGTCGAGCAGGTGGAGGCTGCCGTCGGGAGAGTTGGCGAACTGGACCGGCCGGAACCAGTTGTCGCTCGAGGTGACGAACTCGCTGTCGGGATCGATGCGGCGGGCGATGAAGCGGAGCCCCTCGGGCTCCAGCCGCTTGCGATGCACGAGGTTGCCGCCGGCGTCGCCGACCACCGCGATGCCCCGCCATTCCGCGGGCCAGGAGTCGCCGCGGTAGATCGTGACCCCGGTGGCGCCGGTGAAGTAGCCCGCCGCCCGGCCGCCCCCTTCGACGGGGCCCGGCACCTTGCCGGCGACCCGCAGTTGCGTGCGGATCTCCCGCCACGGCTCCACGGGGCTGGTGCGAAAGACCTCGGCCTGGGGACCGTCGGCGGCGATGTCGATCCGGGCGGCCGGCGGCTTGAGGAACGGGTTGCGGGCCACGTAGCGGTCCTCGTACATCACCTGCTGGATGTGGTTGGAGTTGCCCGAGACGAACTTGCGACCCCAGTCATCGAATGACATGCCGTGCTGGAGGGCCCCGCTGGTGAGCCGGAAGGCGCCGGTCCGCGGGTCGATCGCCAGGTCGCGGCCGCCGATGTCGACCGGTGCGCTCGCCGCCGGCCCCGCGACCGGCCCGGCGGGGCCGCCGACGTGCGCGATCCTGCCGCCGTTGTTGCCGGTCGCCAGATGGAGGCGATTGTCGAGGCCCCAGCGAAAGCAGTTCGGCAAGCCCTGCACGTTCGCCGTGCCGAAGCCCGTGAGCACGACCTGCCGGTGGTCCGCCCTGCCGTCCCCGTCGGTGTCCCGCAGGAACAACAGCTCGGGAGCGTCGACGACGAACAGGCCGCCGTCGTAGGGAAACACCGCCGTCGGCCAGAGCAGCCCCTCGGCGAAGACGGACCGCCGGTCGTAGCGACCGTCACCGTCGTCGTCGTCGAGGACGGTGATGCGCGAGAGGCCGTCGTCACGGTGCTCGCCATAGCCGCGCATCTCGCAGACGAAGAGCCGCCCGTTCTCGTCCCACTCGCAGGCGACCGGACTGGTCACCAACGGCTCGGCGGCCACCTGCTCCAGCCGAAACCCGGGGGCGACGGTGAAGGCGGCCAGCGCGGCGGAAGGTTCCGTCGCCGGGATCCGCGGCAGCTGGGCCGCGTAGTCGACAGGCTGGTCGGCCCGGGCGGCCGTTGCCCAGACCGCGAGCGCGAGGGTCGCGACAAGGAGGCACCGCACGCCCGCCGAGGGGCCGTCGACACCTTGCAAACCGCAGGCACGCCTGAAGTCACGGTTCATCCGCTGACCTCTTCGGAGGGGGATTCGGACAGGGGCGTCGGGCTGTGCCCGGGCAATCACGAGCTGACCGAACGCTTCCAACAGCTTAGCCGGCCGAGGTCGGCGGCCAAGAAATCTTGCATTTTTTCGCGCTGGATTTTCTTTTCTTGCGGGCTCGTCTCTCGATTGCCAAACAAGTTCTTCGGTTGAAAGCCTCCTCCGAGCACCGCCCCAGACCGTGCCAGCGGTCATTCCCGGGGCTTGGATCCGTGGGACCGAAGCTGTAAGATTCCTACAGGATTTTTGGGGAACGGTGGGAAAAAACCTTTCCTGAAATTGAGA
>JBIIUP010000171.1:0-6683 GCA_044339885.1 Pirellulales bacterium
CGCGCCGTTGACGCGTGCCGGTGTCGCTGGCGGTGTCACATCCGGCAGCGGCGCAGGCCCGGTCGACGGCATTCCCGGAGTAGCCCCGGGCGGAACACAGGCCGAGCCCGCCGCGACGAGCGTCGCCGCCTCCGGCCCGCTGCCCGCCGCCGTGGGCCGCCGCGCCGGTCGCGGCACCGCGGCAGCGGCCCTCGGCGCGGCCGTTGGCCGCGCCGCCACCGGCTCGGATCCCGGCGCCGGCGACGAGGGACTGTCGACGCCCGCGATTGCCGCGGTGAGCGGGGCCGACGTCGTGCCGCGCCGCGGGGATGCCGATGCGTCGGCTCCGGCCGGGCCGACGGCGCTGGAGCGGGTCGCAGCCTCGTCGCTGCCGGTCGAGGGACGCGTACGCGACGTGGCCGCGGCCTTCCGCGGCCGCAACCCGGCGGGCCGCTCGGCGGCCGACGCGATCCCGCCGGCCGACGCCGACGCGGCCACCGCCGCCCGGGCGACGGCCGTCGTCGCTGACGGCCTGGCGTTCCTCGCGCGGGCCCAGCAGGAGGACGGACGCTGGTGCCTCGGCCGGTTCGCCGGCTCGACGGCCGCCGACGTGCCGCAACTGGCCTCCGACACCGCGGCGACGGGGCTGGCGCTGCTCGCCTTCCTCGGCGCCGGCCACGACCACTTCGACGGGCCGCACCGCGACACGGTCCGCCGCGGCGTGGAGTTCCTGCTCGCCGTCCAGAAGCCCGACGGCGACCTCTACGTCCCCGCCGACGACCTCTCCAACAGCTGTGCCTGGCTCTACAGCCACGGCATCGCGTCGATGGCGCTCTGCGAGGTGGTGGGCATGACGGGCGACCCCCTCGTGAAGCCGGCCGCCGCCCGCGCCTGCCGCTTCATCGCCTCCAGCCAGCATCCCGACCGCGGCGGCTGGCGGTACACGCCGCGGAGCGACGCCGATCTCTCCGTGAGCGGCTGGATGCTCGTGGCCCTGCGGGCGGGAACGCTCGCCGGCGTCGAGACCGAACCGCGGGCGTTCGCCGGCGTGCGGAGGCTGCTCGACGCCTCGTGGTCGCCGGAGGCTCCGGCCCGCTTCGCCTACAACCCGTGGAACGCCGACCAGCGCCGCTCGGAGCTCTCGATCGCGTGCATGACGGCCGTGGGCACGCTCATGCGGCTGCACACGGGCACCCAGCCGAACGACCCGCAGGTCGTCGCGGCCGCGCGGGCGCTCGAGGCGTTCCCGCCGTCGTACGGTACGGCCGGCCGCAAGCTCCGCGACTCCTACCTCTGGTACTACGCCTCGCAGGTGCTCGTCCACACCGGTGGCGACGGATGGAAGGCCTGGTATGCCGCGCTGTTGAACACGCTCGCGCAGGAGCAGTCGCGGTCGGGCCCCACGCAGGGCAGCTGGGATCCGCTCGGCGTCCGCCCTGACCGCTGGGGCCGGTACGGCGGGCGGATCTACGTGACGGCGCTCCACCTGCTCGCGCTGGAGGTGCCGTCGCGCCGGCTGCCCACGGCCGCGGCCGTCGTCGGGCCGGCGGGCCGGTAGACTCGCGGCATGCTGCAATACCTGGTGCGACACGGCGAGAGCGTCTCGAACGTCGAGGGCCGCGTGCAGGGGCAACTCGACGTCGATCTCACACCCCTGGGCGTCGACCAGGCCGTCCGCGTCGGCCGGTGGTTCGCCTCCGCGGCAGGACCCGCGATCGACGAGGTCTGGTCGAGCCCGCTCCTGCGGGCCCGACGAACGGCCGGGATCGTCGCAGCCGCGCTCGGCCTGCCGCTGCGGCTCGACGAGCGGCTCAAGGAACTCGACGCGGGCATCTTCCAGGGCCTGCTCTGGGCGGAACTCCACCGGATCCATCCGGAGGCCCACGCGCGGTGGGTGTCGGGCGATCCCGACTACGCGATCCCCGGCGGCGAGTCGCGGCGGTCGCTGGCCGAGCGGGGCGCCGAGGTACTCACGGAGATCGCGGCCCGGCCGGTCGCCGGCGTGATCGTCGTGGCCCACGGCGGGATCCTCACCCACGCGCTGCGCCGGATCGCGAACCTCGACGCCGCGCTCGGCGGAGGCGAGGACGGCCGGCGGCCCGCGATGGCCAACGCGGCGGTGAGCGTGCTGGAGTGGCCCGGGCCCGAGCTGGTGTCGTTCAACGCCACGGCCCACCTCGACTGACCCCGCCGGGGCGGAGCAGGGGTGCCGGCCGCGGCCGCCCGAGGCTCACCCCGCCGCGATCCGCAGGGTCTCCTCGAGGGAGCGGAGACCGGCCGTCGCGCCGATGCCGGTCACGCAGCAGGCGGCCGTCGCGGCGCCGAGCCGGCCGGCCTCGACGAGCGGCATCCCGCGGAGCAGGCCCGTCAGCAGGCCGCCCAGGAACGAGTCGCCGGCACCGGTCGTGTCGGCGACCGGCCCGGGGGGCGTGGCGCACGGAATCTCGACGAACGCCCCGGCGGCCGGGCTGAGGAGCACGCCCCGCGTGCCCAGCTTCACGCCCACGATGCCCGCCGCACCGTGCCCGCGGTAGCAGTCGACGATGCTCCGCGGGTCGTCCAGTCCGGTCTGCCGCCGCGCCTCGTCGAGGCTGGGCACGTAGAGATCGACGCAGGGGAGCGCGGGGGCGACCTCCGCGAGCGTGCCGCCGCTGCCGGCCGTCTCCAGCGCGACCGCGGAGCCCTCCCGCCGAACGGCCGCCAGCGCCGCGGCCAGCACCGGCTCCAGCGACGGCAGCAGCCCGACGTAGCCCACGAGCGTCACGCGGCTCCGCCGGAACTGCGGCGCCATCCGGCCGATGAAGTCGAGGTCGATCGCGTGCGGGGCGCCGACGTGGTGCGCGAAGCTCCGCTCGCCGCCCGGGTCGATGAGCACCGCCGTCGTGCTCGTCGCGAGCGTCGGATGGGGTTCCAGCGCCCCGACTTCGATGCCCTCGGCCTCAAGCTGCGCCCTCACCAGGCCGCCCCACTGGTCGCGGCCCACGAGGCTCGCGACGCCGATCCGCATTCCCAGCCGGCGCATGGCGATGCCGGTGTTGCAGGTGATGCCGCCGGTCGTGACCCCGATCGGCTCGACGTGGAACAGGCGGTCTCCGCCGATCGGCGTGCCGAGGGGCACCGGGCGCACGAGGATGTCGGCGACGCAGGTGCCGAGAATGAGGCAGTCGATCGGCCGCGCGGCGGCCGGTGGCAGGGGGAACGGGCTGGTCGCAGACATGGACAGTTCGGCCACCTCATCCACCGAGGAGGTGCTCCACGACAAGCCGCACGGGCGGCCCGAACGGATCGCCGCCGGTGCCGATGTTCCAGGGGCCGAGCGAGCACCGATGCACGGATGCATTCATCGAGGGCGAAGTCCCCGGAGGATGGCGGTGCAGCGGGCTGGCGACGATACCCAACCGCACGCGGGCCGATTACGATATCGCCTCACCGAACGACATTCCACCGCACCGACGTCGCCGGCTGCGACGACGCTCCCAGGACCGGCCACCATGACTTCCTCTCAGCCCCCCGGGAAGACGCTCGACCGCAAGCTCGCCCGCCTCGCCGCCGATCCGGGCTGCCGCGAGTTCATCCTCGCCGATGCCAAGGACGCCGACATGGCGTTCGGCCTCGCCGCTCCGGGGACGGCGCCGGGGGGCGACCCGGCCCGCGGCCCCTTCCGCTCGATCCACGACTACCGCGACCGGATCCGGGAGATCGTCCGCCAGGGGCTCGTCGACATCATGCTCATGAGCGCCAGCACCAGCGAGGTGCTCGCGATCGACGAGGGGCTGTTCGCCGGGTCGGCCGTGACGCCGGCGGTGCGGATGAACGACACCTCCGACATCTGGCTGGCCTCCGGCACCGGCGGCTACGCCCGCGAGCCGGCGCTGCCCTTCTCCACCGTCACGATCGAGCAGGCCCGCTGCGGACGGGTCGATCCGGCCGGTGCCGGCGGGGCCCGCGGGGCCGACCTCGGCCTGTTCTCGCTGACGCTCAACGACGACCCGCGGCTCGACCGGGACATGCTCACCGCCTACCGCGAGTTCCGCATCGCCGCTGAACGGGCCTCCTTCCGCCACTTCCTCGAGGTCTTCTTTCCCAACGCGCTCGGCCGCGTGCCGGGCCGGGAGTCGGCCGAGAAGCCCCGCGACGTCGCCCGCTTCCTCGCCGATCACGTCGTGCGGGCCCTGGCCGGCGTGCCGCGGGCGGGGCGGCCGGTGTTCCTCAAGATCCCCTACCTCGGCCCCGAGGTCACCGAGATGCTCGCGGCCTACGACCGGTCGCTCGTCGTCGGCATCCTCGGCGGCGGCGCGGGCACCACGCACGACGCCTTCGGCCTGATCGCCGAGGCCAAGCGGCACGGTGCCCGGGTCGCCCTCTTCGGCCGCAAGATCAACGCGGCCGAGGACCAGCTCGCCTTCGTGCGGTTCCTGCGGGCGGTGGCCGACGACGAACTGCCGGCCGAGGAGGCCGTCCGGGCCTACCATGCGGAGCTGGCGAAGCTCGGGCTGCGGCCGCACCGGCCGCTCGAGGCCGACCTCGCCCGCAGCCCGACGGCGACCGCCTACGGCGGCTGACCGGCGGCGCCGCCAGCGCCAGGCCGCCCGCGCGGCCCGCGGGGTGGAGCATCCGATAGACTCGGGGTCTACGGTCGGTGATCCCCCACGAGGTGCCCGATGCCGCGCGTCCCCCTGCTCCGGCGTGTCTCCGCAGTGCTCATGGCGGCGTGCACGGCCGCGGCGGCCGGCGCCGAGTCCCCCGTGCGGTTCGAGAAGCGGGTGCTCACCACGAGCTTCCACGCTGAAGCCGCCGGGATCGGCGACATCGACGCCGACGGCCATGCCGATGCCATATACGGGCCCCACTGGTACGCCGGCCCGGACTTCAGCGACCGCTTCGAGATCTATCCGGCGAAGGACCACGACCCGCTGCGGTATTCCGACAACTTCATGACCGCCGTCGCCGACGTCGACGGCGACGGCCGCCTCGACGTGCTCGTCAACGAGTGGCCGGGCAAGGCGGTGCACTGGTTCCGGAATCCCGGCAGCAGGACGGCCGCCTGGGCCAAGCATCTCGCCCATCCGGTCGTCGACAACGAGTCGCCGAACTGGCTCGACGTCACGGGCGACGGGAAGCCCGAACTCGTCTTCCACACCGGCGGCGTCCTCGGCTTCGCCGCCCCGACGGAGCAGTCGGCCACCGAGCGGTGGGCGTTCCACCCCTGTTCGGCGCGGCAGGGATGGGGTTGCTACCAGCACGGCCTCGGTGTCGGCGACGTCAACGGCGACGGGCGGCCCGACCTCCTCATGAACGACGGCTGGTGGGATCAGCCGCCGGCCTCCCCGGCCGGCCGCACGCCG
Organism: Pirellulales bacterium; assembly: GCA_044339885.1. Classification (GTDB taxonomy): domain Bacteria; phylum Planctomycetota; class Planctomycetia; order Pirellulales; family UBA1268; genus QWPN01. The sequence goes on from JBIIUP010000171.1 coordinate 5,325, forward strand.
CCCCCCTGGACGAAGCATGCGGCCGACTTCGGCACGGGGGGCGCGCAGATGCACGTTTTCGACGTCGACGGTGACGGCGACGGCGACGTGGTCACGAGCCTGGCGGGCCACGGCTACGGCCTCTCGTGGTTCGAGAACGTCCCGACCGACGGCCGGATCGGGTTCGTCGAGCATCCGATCCTCCCCCGCCGTCCCGAGGAGACGCTCGACGGCGTGCAGTTCTCCCAGGTGCATGCGGTGGAACTCGTCGACATCGACGGCGACGGACTCCGCGACATCGTGACCGGCAAGCGGTTCTGGGCGCACGGCCCCGACGGCGATCCCGACCCGGGCGGGACGCCCGTGCTCTACTGGTTCCGGCTCGACCGCCGGGACGGCAAGGTCTCCTGGGAGCCACACCTCGTCGACGACGCCTCGGGGGTCGGCACGCAGCTGGCCGTCGGCGACCTCGACGGCGACCGGCGGCCGGACATCGTCGTGGGCAACAAGAAGGGGGGCTTCGTCTTCCTGCAGAAGCCCCGGAAGTGAGGCCGCCGGAGCCAAAGTCCCCCGGCACGGGCGTCCCGGGCCGGTTTTTCCCGGCCGGCGACCGGTGGCGAATTTTCGAGCTAGGCTTTGCGGAAGCTTTCCGGGCCGCTCCCAGCCGGTGGCGGCCGATCGTCAATGCGGACCCCGCCCATGCCCCTCCGAGCCTTGCGGCCCCTGTGCGTCGTCGTCTGCTGGGCCGTCGCCTGCCCGGCGGCGGTCGCCGTCCAGTCTGCTCCGGGGGACGATGCCCGCCCCGAAGCCGCCGCGACGCTGGATCCCGCCCGCATCTACCGCTTCGATCCGCTCGTCGAAACGTTCGCCCCCATCGACCGCCGGGATCTCAAGCCCGGTCACGTCTACCATCGCTACAACCCAGGGCTCGGCCGCTGGGTGTGGAGCAAGGCGAACGCCGACAAGAGCCTCGCCTATTCGATGGGCCCCGGCTCCGTCCAACAGGTGTGGCTCTTCGACCTCGCCCTCACCGCCGAAGAGCGGCGGCGCGAAATCGAGGCGCGGGCCCCCCGCGAGATGGCGCAGCTCTATCGCGTGCAGGGAGCCCGGCCGGCCGTGCGGCTGGAGCCCGACGGACGCTGGGTGCTCCATGGCGTGTCCAACAAGGGACACGTCTACGACCTCGAGACGGGCAGCCGCTGGGAGTGGCACGGCGACCGCCGCGTCGGCGTCATCCACGGCGGCGGAAACTCCTGGACGTGGCTCGACGGCCGCATGGTGCCGGCGGGGATGGGCCTCTCGAGCGCATTCGACCTCCGCGGAGCGGCGCCCTGGCAAACCAGGTGACGAGGCGAAGGGGGTCGGCGAACGCTCGAGGAG
>JBIIUP010000172.1:0-6658 GCA_044339885.1 Pirellulales bacterium
CGGGGCCGCGCCGGAGGGCAGGCCGCCGAGGGCTGCCCCGGCCGCGACCGCGCCGGCCCCGATCGCGACGGCCGGCCACGTCGCCGCGAGGCCTCCGGCCGACACCTCGCGACCGAGCCACCAGGCGGCGCCGGCGCCTGCCGAGAGACCCAGCCACGCGGCGGCTCGACGCCGCTCGATGCGAATCAGCACGGTGGGGAGGGCGACGCCGGACACGGCCTCACGACCGCCGCGGACGCACCTGCCCCTGGACCCTCAGCGGCAGGCCGAGGATCCTCAGGAAGCCCTCGGCGTCGGTCTGGTCGTAGGAACCACCCCCCTCCATCGACGCGATGGCCGCGTCGTAGAGGCTCTGCCGGCTCTCCCGGCTCCTCACGAGGACGTTGCCCTTGTAGAGGGCGAGCTCCACGCTGCCCGTCACGGGCTTCTGCGCCTCGCGGATGAAGGCGAGCAGGGCGTCCATCTTCGCGCAGTACCAGAAGCCGTAGTACACCATCTCGGCGACCTCCGGCGACAGCCGGTCGCGGAGGTGCACCAGGTCGCGGTCGAGCGTGAGCTGCTCGACGAGCCGGTGGGCCTCGTAGAGCAGCGTCATGCCCGGCGCCTCGTAGACGCCGCGGCTCTTCATGCCGACGAGCCGGTTCTCCACGATGTCGGTGCGGCCGATGCCGTTGCGGCCGCCGATGGCGTTGAGGGCCAGCACCACCTCGTGCGGCGCCAGGCTCTTGCCGTCGACCCGCACCGGCACGCCCGATTCGAAGTCGATCCGCACCGTCTCGACCGCGTCTGGGGCCTGCTGCGGCGACACGGTCATCCCGAACTCGACGAGGCCGAAGCCGTCGGTGGTGAGCTCCTCGAGCTTGCCGGCCTCGTAGCTGGTGTGCAGGCAGTTCTCGTCGGAGCTGTAGGGCTTGCCCTGCGACGCCTTGACCGGGATCCGCTTGGCCGCGCAGAAATCGATGAGCTCGGTGCGGCCCGGGAACCGCGCGCGGAACTCGGCGATCCGCCAGGGGGCCAGGACGGTGATCGACGGGTCGAGCGCCTCGGCGGCCAGCTGGAAGCGGCACTGGTCGTTGCCCTTGCCCGTGGCGCCGTGGGCGAAGACGCTGCAGCCCTCGCGGTGGGCGACGTCGACGCACACCTTGCTGATGAGCGGCCGGGCGATCGACGTGCCCAGCAGGTAGGTCCCCTCGTAGCGGGCCTGCCACTGCATCACCGGGAAGGCGAACTCACGGCACAGGTCCTCGCGGACGTCGACGAGCAGCGCCTCGACGGCCCCGCAGTCGCGGGCCTTCGCCAGGGTCGCCTGGCGGTCCTCGCAGGGCTGCCCAAGGTCGACGTACACGGCGACCACGTCGTAGCCGCGTTCGATCAGCCACCCGAGGATCACCGACGTGTCCAGGCCGCCGGAATACGCCAGCACGCACCGCTTCTTCATTCGCTCTTCTCCTGCCTTCTCCGAGGGACACGCTTCTTTGACGCGGCCTCGATCCGGCCGCCCACACGACGGCCCGCCGCGCACCGCGGCGGCGGCTAGACCTCGTGCACCAGAGCCATATTGTGACCGCCCGCGCCGAAACCGATACCCGCCACCAGCAAAATCCGGTCTCCCCGGCGGAGCCGGCCCGCCTGCAGCCCCCACGCCGAGACCTGCTCCAGGAGCGCTCCGAGGTCGGCCGCTTCAACGGCGGCCAGCGGCGTGACGCCCCAGTAGAGGGCCATCTGCCGCAGCGTCGCCGGGTCGTCGCTGACGCCCACGGTGGGTACGGCTCCGCGGCGCTTCGACCGCGCGATGGCGGTGACCCCGCTGCGGCTGGCCACCACGACGAGCTTCGCGTCGAGCTCCGCCGCGATCCGTCCGGCCCCGTCGACCACCGCCTGGGTGATCGGATGAAGGCCGTCGACGAGAAACTCCGGCGGCGGCGGAAACTCCAGCGACGCCACGGCCGCCCCGTACCGGTCGCGGCCGAACCTCCCCTCCAGGTACTGCCAGCGATCCTCGAGGTACTGCTTCTCGGTCGCGCTGGCGATCCTCCTCATCATCTCCACGGCCAGGCGGGGATGGGCGCCGATCGCCGTCTCGCCGGAGAGCATGCAGGCATCGGCACCGTCGAGGATCGCATTGGCGACGTCGGTCGTCTCGGCCCGTGTCGGCCGGCGGGCGTGCTGCATGCTGTCGAGCATCTGCGTCGCCACGATGACCGGCTTCTGGTACCGCTGGCAGGTGCGGATGATCCGCTTCTGCACCATCGGCATGCCCGCCACGTCGATCTCGACGCCGAGGTCGCCGCGGGCCACCATGACGCAGTCGGCGGCGGCGACGATCGCGTCGAGGTCGTCGAGCGCCTCCCGCTTCTCGATCTTCGCCACGACGCGGGCCCGCGAGCCGCGGGTCCGCAGCAGCTCCTGGAGCAGCTTCACCTCCACGGGGCTGCGCACGAACGACAGGCTGACGAAGTCGGCCCCGACGGCGGCCGCCCACTCGGCGTGCTGCCAGTCTGCGGCGCTCATCGCGGCGACCGACAGCTTCACGCCCGGCAGGTTCACCCCCTGGCGGCTGCGGACGACGCCCCCCTGCACGACGCGGCAGCGGACCTCGTCGGCCGACCGGGACTCGACCACCAGGCTGATCGTGCCGTCGGCGAGCATCACCGAATCGCCGGCGGCGAGCTCGTCGATGAGCCGCTCGTAGGTGACGGTGAAGCCGTCGCCCCCGGGGCTCTCGCGGCCGCGAACGAACCGGACCACGCCCCCCTCGACGCACTCGACGGCGCCGCCCGGCAGCTCGCCGAGCCGGATCTTCGGCCCGGCGAGGTCGACGAGCACGCCGATCGGCCGGCCCGCGGCCTCGGCCACGCGGCGGATCCGGTCGAACGTCTCCTGGTGCTCGGCGATCGAGCCGTGGGCCATGTTGAGCCGGAACACGTCGACCCCGGACTCCACCAGCCCGGCGAGGGCGGCCTCGTCCCGCGAGGCCGGCCCGACCGTGGCCACGATCTTGGTGCGGACGATCGCGGGGGGCGGGGTGGGGGGCATGGAGACGTCCTCGGGCGGGCGGCGGGATCGGCGGAGGCTCCAGACTACACTCTGCGAAGTTCCCGACAGGAGAGCGGCGAGCGATGTGGCTTGATCGACGGGTGATGGTGGCGGGCGGCACGGCCGGCTTCGGCCTCGTGCTCGCGCGGCACCTCGCGGCGGCCGGTGCCAGGCCCCTCGTCGTGGGCCGCTCCGGCGAGGGCGTGCGGCGGGCGCTGGAGGCCTGCGAGCGCGGCCCCGGCGGCGACCGCGTCCGCGGCCTCGCGGCCGACCTCGCCGCGCCGGGGGAGGGGGGCCGCGTCGTCGGCGAAGCCCTGCGGATCCTCGGCGGCCTCGACGACGTCTTCTTCTGCGTCGGCCGCTCGGGCCGCGCGCGGATCCTCGACACGAACGTCGCGACGCTCCGCGAGTATCTCGACGCGAACCTGCTGGCCGCGGTGGAACTCACGCGGGCCGCGGCCGACGACGTCGCCGCGGCCCGGGGCCACCTCGTCTACGTCGGGAGCCTGGCGGGAAAGTTCGTGCTGCCGTTCATGGGGCCCTACAGCGTCGCCAAGTCGGCGCTCGCGGCCTACGTCGACGCCGTCCGCGTGGAGATCGCCCCGCGCGGGGCGCACGTGCTGCTCGTCTCGCCCGGCCCGATCCGCCGCGCCGCCGACGATCCCGCGGCCGACCGGGCCCTCGACCGCTACGCCGCCGAGGCCGCCGCCGCCGGCCTGCCCGTCGAGGCGACCGCGCCGGGCGGCACCACGAGCCTGAAGCAACTCGACCCCGACCGCCTCGCCGACCGCGTCCTCGACGCCTGCCGCCGCCGCACGAGCGAGCTCGTCGTGCCGGCGAAGGCCCGGCTCCTGGCGGGCCTCGTCGAATGGTTTCCCGACGCCGGCCGCAGCCTGCTCGCGCGGGTCACGGCGCGACGATGAAGGCCCGCGACAACCGGCCGCGAGTCACGGCCGCGGCTCGCGTCGCGCGGCGTCGGCCCCCCGGCCGGAGCTGCGATGGAGATGCGGGCGGACGCCGGACCCGCTATACATGTCGCAGCCGTCCGGGTGCGCGGGCGGCGGACACACCCCGGGAGCGGATTCCATGGCGATCAGCGGCGGCAACGAGGCGTTCACGGGCATCGGGAAGATCCGCTACGAGGGCCCGGGCACGAAGAACATGCTCGCCTTCCGCCACTACGACGCCGACGCGCTCGTGGAAGGCAAGCCGATGCGCGACCACCTGCGGTTCGCCGTCTCCTACTGGCACGCCTTCCGCGGCACCGGCGCCGACCCGTTCGGGCCAGGCACGATGGTCCGGCCCTGGGAGAACGAGGCCGACCCGCTGAAGATGGCCGTCAAGCGGGTCGACGTGGCCTTCGAGTTCCTGGACAAGATGGGCATCGACTTCTACTGCTTCCACGACCGCGACGTGGCGCCGGAGGGGGCCACGCTCGCCGAGAGCAACCGCAATCTCGACGTCGTCGCCGACGCCCTGGAGAAGGCGCAGCAGCGGACGGGCAAGAAGCTCCTCTGGGGCACGGCGAACCTGTTCAGCAATCCCCGCTACGTCCACGGCGCCGCCACGAGTCCCAACGCCGAGGTCTTCGCCTACGCCGCCGCGCAGGTGAAGAAGGCGATCGAGGTCACCCACCGCCTCGGCGGCTCGGGCTACACGTTCTGGGGCGGCCGCGAGGGCTACCAGTGCCTGTGGAACACCGACATGAAGCGGGAGATGGACCACCTCGCGACCTTCATGCACATGGCGGTCGACCATGCCAAGTCGATCGGCTTCACCGGCCAGTTCTACTTCGAGCCCAAGCCGCGCGAGCCGATGAAGCACCAGTACGACTTCGACGCCGCCACCTGCATCAACTTCCTGCGGACCTACGGCCTCGAGAAGCACGTGAAGATGAACCTCGAGACCAACCACGCCACGCTCGCCGGCCACGAGATCCAGCACGAACTTGAATACGCCGGCATGCAGGGCTTCCTGGGCTCGGTCGACGCCAACACCGGCGACACGCTCGTGGGCTGGGACACCGACCAGTTCCCCACGAGCGTCACCATGACCACCCAGATGATGTGGACGATCCTCAAGTACGGCGGCCTCGCGCCGGGCGGCATCAACTTCGACGCCAAGGTCCGCCGGGAGAGCTTCGAGCCGGTGGACCTGTTCCACGCCCACATCGGCGGCATGGACACCTTCGCCCGGGGCCTGAAGATCGCCGCCGCGATGCGGGCCGACGGCCGCCTCCAGAAGCTCGTCGAGGAGCGGTACGCCTCCTGGGCCGGCCCGCTCGGCCAGCGGATCGAGGCCGGCACCGAGTCGTTCGCGTCGCTCGAGAAGGAGATGCTCGCCAAGGGCGAGGCCGCGGCCAACATCAGCGGCCGCCAAGAGCTCTTCGAGAACCTCGTGAACTGCTACCTGTAGCCCGGCGCGGGAGCCGCCCGCGGTCAGCCGGCGGCCTGCGCCATCCGGTCGGCCGCGCAGGCCATGGCGACCGCGGCCACGCCGTCGGACTCCATGAGCCGCCGCCGATGGGCGGGGTCGCGGATCCAGGCGATCTGATCGGCGGCCAGGTCGCCGACGACGTCGCCGTAGATGCCGAGCTTGTCCTTGCCGACGCCGAAGGTGACCTCGACGAGCCCCGCGGCTTCGAAGTCGCGGAATCGTCCCCGGACGTGCCGCGACGCTCCCTCGTAGCGGTCGAGCGTCCGCACGGTGCCGGAGGGCAAGAGGTCGGCGATCGCGCGGGCCGCCTCCTCGTCGAGCAGCGCCCGCAATTCGCCATGGGTGGGAACCCAGTCGAAGAGCCGCAGTTCGCCCCGTTCGAAGACCAGCCGCATCTCCTGGCGATCCATCCGCGACGGCTGGTGGAAGCCGTGCTCGAAGTGGAAAAGCACCCCGGCGTGGCGACCGGCGCCGGCCGCCGCCGCGGCGGATGCGGCCGCCCCCGGCGCCGGGTAGCGGCAGGTGCACATCACCTGCTCCTCGACGCCGGACCGGCCGCCGCCGGGGGCGGGGGGCCGCACGCTCCGGGCGGCCGCCACCACCTCTCCGGGGCCGAGCCACGAGGCCACGAGGTCGAAAAAATGCACGCCGTGCTCCACGAAGATGCCCCCGCTGATGCCGCGGTCCCAGAACCAGTGGCCCGCCCCGAGCCCCTCGTCGGCGGCGTCGTTCACGAACAGCCCGTGCACGAGGTTCCCGAGCAGCCGCGAGTCGATCACCCGCCGCACGGCGTCGGCCAGCGGGTTGTACCGCTCCACGAGGTTCGCCACGCAGCAGCGGCCCTCCCGGCGGGCGAGCCCGGCGAGGGCCTCGGCGTCGGCGACGGTCGTGGCGAGCGGCTTCTCCACGAGCACGTGCTTGCCGGCCGCGAGCGCCCGGTGGGCCTGCGGGAAGTGCGCCGCCGGCGGCGTCGCGATGTAGACGAGGTCGACGTCCGGCGCCGTCAGCAGGGCATCGGGGTCGAGCACGCCCGCCTCGAGCTCCGCGGCGGCCCGGCGGGCCGCGGCGGGATCGACGTCGGCCACGGCCTGGATCGTGACCCCCGGCAGGAGCTTGTACCGGCCCATTGAGAATCGGGCGAACGCGCCGCAGCCCACGAGACCGACGCGGAGCGTTGTGGCGGTGC
>JBIIUP010000173.1:0-6639 GCA_044339885.1 Pirellulales bacterium
CTTCACGATGAGCACCTGGGACGGCCTGCAGAAATCAGGGCTGTCGGACGTCGTGGCCGACGTCGGCTGAGTACGGGCTCGGGGCTGCCCGTGTCCTCTCGCTCGGACGTTCGCTCCGGGCAGCCTACCCTGCGCTCACTCGGTGCTGCCTGCGCTTCGCCGTCCCGGCTGCGCTGGCCAGCAACGCCGGCTCGGGGCTGCCCGTGTCCTCTCGCTCGGACGTTCGCTCCGGGCAGCCTGCCCTGCGCTCACTCGGTGCTGCCTGCGCTTCGCCGTCCCGGCTGCGCTGGCCAGCAACGCCGGCTCGAGGACACGGGCAGCCCCTCGCGGCGTGCCTCACTCCAGCTCGGGAAGCATGGCTTCGGTGGCGGCGGCCTCGCGGAGCTTCTCCAGCGCCTTGGCCTCGATCTGCCGCACCCGCTCCTTCGTCACCCCCAGTGCCGAGCCCACCTCCTTGAGGGTCTGGGGCTCGTGCTGGTGGTCCAGCCCGTAGCGGCGGATGATGATCGTCTGCTCCCGCTGGTCGAGCCGGTCGAGGAACCGGCCCACCTGCATCAGCCGGTCGTTCGCCGCCATCCGCTGCTGGTACTCGTCGGCCCGCCGGTCGGCGGCCGCGTGGAGCAGTTCCGTGTCGGCGGCGCGGAACCGGTCACGGCGGCGGTGCTCGTCGGGAATCGTCCGGGCGTAGTTCTTCATGATCGCCCACGAGGCGTAGGTGCTGAACTTGTTGCCCCGGGCGTAGTCGAACTTCTCGACCGCGCGGATCAGCGACATGTTGCCGTCACTGACCAGGTCGAAGAAGCTGTCGCCGGGCGAGACCCTGCGCTTCGCGATCGAGACCACGAGCCGGAGGTTGGCCCGGACGATGCGATTCTTGAGATCCACGACCTCGTCGTAGAGTCGCTCGATCTGGTCCATGAGCCGGGCGCTCGGCCGCTCGGGATCGAGCTGCTCACGGAGCTGCGACGCCTTGTACTTCAGGAAGTTGAACTTCCGGAACAGCCAGACCTCCTGCTCCCGCGTCAGCAGCGGCACCTCGTAGAGGCTGGCGAGATAGGCCGGCAGCCCTCCCGGACGCCGCACCCGCTTCACGTCGGCGTGCGGGTAGGCCTGGTCCACCACCTTCTCGGCACTCTTCCGGGCGAACAGGGCGTTGGGCATGTGGTCCAGCGGCAGCTGGAGGACGTGCTCGGCCCGCTGCGCGAGGATCACCCGGTAGATGCTGGCCTTCGAACGGTGGTACCGGCGGGCGATCGACTCCACCGACTCGCCGCGGAGGTGGTGCTGGTAGATCCGAACGCGGCTCTCGGGCCGCAGCCGCCCGTCGGCCGCGGGGAACACGGCCTCCTCGGGATGCTCCTGGTCGTGCCGCTTGATCGTGTAGCGGACCGTCTCCACGCTCCGGCCGAGCCGCTGCGCGATCCGCCGGTGGACGTCGGCCGGGCAGGCGCCTGCGACCGCGAGCCTCCGGGCCCAGGAGACGATCTTGTCGTGCTCCTCGGCCGACAGCTGGCTGAACCGGCTGCCGCGCTCGATTCGCATGGGGTTGCGGTGGATGAACTGTTCGACGGTGCTGGCGAGGAATCCGACCCGACGGCGGCCCCCCACGTCGAACCGCTGGGCGACCAGGCCGTGATCCCGCCACCGCGAGATCGTCTTGGTGGAGACGTTGAACTGCCGCGCGAGGTCCTCGATGGAGAGCACCTGCTCGCCCGAGGCCACGTCGATGGCCGGAGCCGGGGTCGGCTCGGAGGCCGGGGCACCGGCCTCGACAGCCGCGCCGGAATCACGGGGATGGTCCTCGACCGTGAACAACCGCACGAGGGGATCCGACAGGTTCGAACGCATGAGTGTTCTCCTCCCGGGCTATCCGTGCCGGGTTCGTTGCCGGGCGGCCGTCGATCGATGCCCCGTCATAGGGCATCAACCGCCAGCCGACCGAAGGTCTCGCCACCCGTCCGCCGCGTTTGAGGCTTTGATGCCGCACGCGTCGGACGACGATCTCCGGGGTCTTCCGTAACCCCCCCTCCGTCGTTCGCTCGAGGTCGCGAGAGTTATACGCCACCCGCCCGCCGGCGGTTCGCGTTCCTTGAGCTTTTTTGGCATCCCCGGAGCGATCGGCGCGACCGCGCCCGATCGCAAACCCTTGCCGGCCATGTGGTTGGGCATGGTGAAGGCCACTTGACCAGTCTCATTTTCGCCGAAGCGGCGGACGGCCGTTCTGGCAAACAGGGTCGAGAATGCAGCCGGACACCTGGTATTGAGCCTCCCCGATCCGGCCCGGCGGCGGGCCGCCGCCCGCCGGCACCGGTCGCCCCCCGGCCTCTCACGCAGATGGCCCCGCGCCGACCGCGATGCCTTGACGGCCCTCGACGCCGCTGGGATTATCGTGCCTTCGCACGCGAACCGCCGGCCGGGGGCCGCCCTCCCCCGGGGCGTCCACCAGTCGGCCGGGCCATCTTCCCGCCGCACGTGGGAGGCCCGGTCGCCGGACTTGCGTCGTGATCACGCACCGCAACCGCGCCCGCGCGTCGGCATGCGGCCGGGCCCGGGAGTAGCGAGCCATCGAGAAGCAACACCGCATCAACGAGCAGATCCGCATCACGCCCATTCGCGTGATCGGCGCCGACGGTGGCCAGTTGGGAATCATCCCGACCGAGGAGGCCATGAGCCTGGCCCGGGATGCCGGCCTCGATCTCGTCGAGGTCGCGCCGAACGAGAAGCCCCCCGTCTGCCGGATCATGGACTTCGGCAAGTTCAAGTACCAGCAGAAGAAGAAGCACCACAAGACCCACGTCCACCACACCAAGATCAAGGAGATCCGCCTCCGGCCCAAGACGGGCGAGCACGACATCGAGTTCAAGGTCAACCAGGCGAAGGCGTTCCTGTTGCACAAGGACAAGGTGGTCGTCTCGGTCGTGTTCCGTGGCCGCGAACTGGCGCACATCGACGAGGGCCAGCGGGTGATGAAGGGCGTGCTCGCCGTCCTCGATCCCATCGCCAAGGTCGAGGCGCCGCCGCAGCAGATGGGACGCCGACTGGTCTGCACACTGAGCCCCCGCTGAGACCCCCACCCGGCCCCCGCATCGCCGACATTCCCCCGACACAACCGCCGAATCCACCCCGACCCGACCGCACCCCGACATCAGGAGCCGATACCATGCCGAAACAGAAGACCCACAAGGGCGTCAAGAAGCGATTCCGGATCACCGCCAACGGCAAGGTCAAGCACCGTCGCGCCGGCACGAGCCACCTCCAGGTGCGGCTGACGAGCAAGCGGAAGCGGGACCTCCGCGGCACCGGCGTGCTCGCCGAGGTCGACACCCCGAAGATCCACGAGGCCCTGGGCCGCTACTCGGGCTGAAGGACGGTCGGGGCGTCCCCCGCGGGGAGCGCCCGGGCGGGTGACCCGGCCCCTGCACAGGGTCGCCCTTGCATTTCCGCGGATTGAAGCGACATTCAAAGGCTCGAACCACGAGGCTGATTCGTCATGCGTACCAAGAGCGTTGTCCCCCGTCTGCGGGCCAAGAAGCGGCTGTTCAAGCGGGTCAAGGGATCCGTGGGAGGCCGCCGGCGGCTGCTCCGCACGGCCAAGGAATCGATCATCCGCGCGGGCGTGTACGCCCGCCGCGACCGGCGCCGCAAGAAACGGGACTTCCGTCGGCTCTGGATCGTGCGGCTCAACGCGGCCTGCCGCGAGCGCGGCCTGCGGTACAGCCAGCTGATCGCCGGCCTCGAGAAGATCGGCTGCGAACTCGACCGCCGGACGCTCTCGGAGATGGCCGTCCTCGACCCGACCGGGTTCGACGCGGTCGCCGCCGCGGTCCGCAAGGCGCTCGGCGTCCCGGAGCCGGCCGCGGTGGCGTGACGCCGTGACAGCCGTCCCGCTCGACTCGTTCCTCGCCGAACTGGAGCGGTTCCGCGCCGCCGCCGAGGCGGCCCTGGGAGCGTCGGCGGATGCCGCGGCCGTCGAAGCGGCGCGGATCGAGTTCCTGGGCGCCCGCGGGGGCAGGCTCAAGTCGATCCAGAAGTCGCTCGGGGCCCTCTCCCCGGCCGACAAGCCGGCGGGCGGCCGGCACTTCAACGACGCCAAAACGGCGGTCGCCGACCTCCTCGCCGCGGCGCAGGCGCGGGTCGTCGCCGCGTCCGGCCCCGCGTCCGGGCCCGCGGTCGACGTCACGCTGCCGGGAGCGGCGGTGCCGCTCGGCCACCTCCACCCGCTCACGCAGACCATCCGCCGCGTGCAGGAGATCATGGGGCGGCTCGGCTTCGAGACGGTCGACGGTCCCGAGGTGGAGGATCAGTGGCACAACTTCGAGGCCCTGGCCATCCCCGCCGCGCACCCGGCCCGTGACCCGCTGGACAACTTCTACCTGGCCGTGGCCCGCGGATCCGACCCGCTGCTGCTCCGTTCGCAGACGAGCACCGTGCAGATCCGCGTCATGGAGGCCCGCCGGCCGCCGCTGCGGATCGTCTCCCTGGGGCGGGTCTACCGCCCCGACACCGCCGACGCCACGCACTACCCGATGTTCCACCAGGTCGAGGGGCTGCTCGTCGAGGCGGGCACGACGATGGCCCACCTCAAGAGCGTGCTGCGGTTGTTCGCCTCGAGCTTCCTCGGCGGCGACGTGCACGTCCGCTTCCGGCCGTCGTTTTTCCCGTTCACCGAGCCGAGCGTGGAGGTCGACATGGAGTGGGGCGGCCGGTGGGTGGAGATGGGAGGCGCGGGCATGGTGGACCCGGCGGTGCTGGAGGCCGTGGGCTACGACCCGGCGGAGGTCTCGGGCTTCGCCTTCGGGCTGGGCGTCGAGCGGATCGCCGCCCGGCGGTACGGCGTGGCCGACATCCGCGACTTCTACCGCAACGACGTGCGGTTCCTGCAGCAGTTCTGATCCGACGGCGAGGCCCCCGCATGCTCCTCTCGAAGAAGTGGCTCGCCGACTACGTGACGCTGCCCGCCGCGACGGCGGAGCTCGTCGACCGGCTCGCGCTGGCGGGGCTCAACCACGAGTCGACGGCCGAGGTCGGTGACGACACGGCGATCGAGATCGAGGTCACGAGCAACAGGCCCGACTGTCTCGGCCACATCGGCGTCGCCCGCGAGGTGGGCGTGCTCTACGGCCAGCCGCTGCGGATTCCCGACCCGCGGCCGGCGGAAGCGGGGGCGGAGGCGTGCGGCAGCCTGGCCGTCGACATCACCGCCGGCGACATCTGCCCCTTCTACTCGGCCCGCGTCCTCCGGGGCGTGAGGGTCGGCCCGAGCCCCGCCTGGCTCGTCGAGCGGCTGCGGACGGTGGGCGTGGCGAGCGTCAACAACGTCGTGGACGTCACGAACTACGTGATGCTCGAGACCGGGCAGCCGCTGCACGCCTTCGACCTGGGCAGGATCCGCGGCGGGCGGATCGTCGTGCGGCGGGGTGTCCCCGGCGAGCGCTTCGAGGCCATCAACCACAAGACCTACGACCTCGACGACCGGATGTGCGTGATCGCCGACGCCGAGCGGCCGGTGGCGATCGCCGGCGTCATGGGGGGCGCCGACACCGAGGTCGGCGCGGGCACGACCGACATCCTCCTGGAGTCGGCCCAGTTCGCCCCGCTGCCGGTGCGGGCCGCGGCCCGCGGGCTGCAGCTGGCGAGCCCGTCGTCGTACCGCTTCGAGCGCGGGCCCGATCCGGCCATGGTCGACTGGGCGAGCCGCCGCGCGGCGGCCTTCATCCTGAAGATCGCGGGGGGCACGCTCGAGCGGGGCGCGGCCACGGGCGGCCGGCTCGCCTCTGCGCCGGCGACCATTCCGCTGCGGGCCGGCCGCGTGGCGGCGGTGCTCGGCGCCGACGTGGAGGCGGACCGCCAGCGAGAGATCCTCACCGGCCTGGGCTTCATCGAGGAGCCCACCGCGGCGGCATCCGGAGCGTCGGCGTGGCGGGCGCCCACCTGGCGGCGCGACGCCTGGCGGGAGATCGACCTCGTGGAGGAGATCGCGCGGATCGAGGGCTACGACCGCGTGCCCGAGGACGTGGCGATCGCGGCCCGGCCGGTCGAGTGGTCGGCCCGCGAACGGACGGTCCGCGACGCAGGCAGCGTGCTCGTGGCGGCCGGCTTCTGCGAGGCGATGACCCGCAGCGTGGTCGCCGCAGCGCTGGAGGCGACGGCGAGCCCCTGGGGTGACACGGAGCCCCTGGTGATTTCGCCGCCGCTGGTCCGCGGCGCCGACCGCCTGCGGCGGACGCTCGTGCCGAGCCTGCTGGAGGCCCGCGCGGGGAACGTCGCGGCCGGGGCTCCCCACGGCGAGCTCTTCGAGATCGCCAGGGCCTACGTGGCCCGCCCTGCCGGAGCCGCCGGGGTGACGCCGGTGGAGGAGCCCCTGCTGCTGTCGTTCGTCACCGGCGGCGATTTTTTCCGCGCCAAGGGAATCGTCGCCGCCGTGCTCGCTCGGCTGGGCATCGGCGGCGAGTCGCGGGTGGAGTACGTGCCCCTGGCGAGCGACCTGTTCGCGGCCGGCCGGGTGGCGGAGATCGTGCTTCACCGGACGGGCCGGGCCGCGGAGCGGATCGGCGTTGTGGGGGAGGTGGCACCGGCCGTCCGCGGCCGCTTCGCCCTCGAGCAGCCGGTCGCCGCGGCGGAACTGCGGCTCGATCTCTT
>JBIIUP010000209.1:0-5276 GCA_044339885.1 Pirellulales bacterium
CCGCCGCGAGCGGAAGGTGGAATACGTCACCGGCCCGGCCGTCCTCCACGAGGCCTGCGGCCTGCACGGGGCGCCGGCGGCGGCCGATCTGGTGGCCGCGTTTCGCGGCGAGTTCGCGGGCCTGCCGGAGCCGGATCCGGCGCCCGGGCCCGTCGTCGTCCATCCGCCGCACGTCTGGTTCCCGTTCGACTGGCGGGACGACCGCAACGCCGCCATCCGCCGCCGGCTCCTCAAGGGTCGCGGCTGGGCGAGCCTCCTGCCCGCGTGGCTCCACGCGGCGGTCGGCACGCCGATGCGGGCCCCGACCGTGGAGGAGAGCCGGGCGCTGTTCCCGAACAGCGAGGCCGTGACCTTCTGGCGGCACAGCTGGTAGGCGGCTTCGGCAGGCTGCGGAAGCTGTGACGCGCGGAAGCCGGGGGGGGTGGCGAATCCATGCCGCAGGCTCCCCGAGGATGGGCGTCGGCCGGACGGGCCGGACGATCCTTTCCCAGGGCTGACCGCCGCCACCGCCGGCCCGGCCGCTCTGCCGTGAACGCCGGGCCAACAAGGAGACCCGCGATGCCTCGTCGCCTTTCGATCCTGCTCGTCGTGCCGCTGGTGGCGTTCGCGGCGGCATGCCTCGGGGAGGATTCGCTGCAGCCGGTGAGCCTCCGTGGCGTCGAGGGAGACGGCAACCGGTTCTACCTCGCCGGCATCATGGGGGCGTCGTTCGCCACGCTCACCGCCACGGACGCTCCCGCCGCCACCGACCCGCTCTTCACCTCCGGCGGTGCCGCGGGCATCGCGTTCGACATGCTCGACCGCGACTGGCGGCTCGAGGTCGAGGGCCGGGCCCGTGATCCCCTCGCCGAGACGCTGCCCCTCGGCGACGGCGTGTCGACGTCGTCCCTCACGGGCAGCGGCTGCTGGTCGGCGACAGTCAACCTGTGGCGGGACTACGAACTCACCGACCGGCTCGACTTCTACGTCGGCGGTGGCATCGGAGGCGGCGGCTACCGTCTGGGCGTGGACCAGGAATTCCCCGTCCAGAACCTGTCGGTCACCGGGCTGGGCACGGTCGGAGGATTCGCCTGGCAGGTGGGCGGCGGCCTGGCCCACGCCCTCACCGAGCGGGTGACGCTCGACCTCGGCTACCGGTTCTTCTCGCTGGCATCCGGTCCGATCGTGGCCGACGTGGCCCAGGGGGGCGTGCCGTGGTCCACCGTGGACGTGGACTCCGGTTTCAGCGCCAGCGAGCTGTTTTTCGCGATCCGCGTCCACGAGCCGTTCCGGGGCTGGCGGTAAACGCCGGCTTTCGGGACCCAGACGTACCGCCTGATTGCCCCCCGCGCAGCCGCACACTACCCTCGACTATGTCGGCAGGTGGCCGGCTGAACGAACTCTCGGAGAGCCGGTCATGGTCGTCCATCGATACCCGTGGACACGCCCCGGGCGGCTGGGCGGCTCGGTCAAGTCGAGCCGGGGGTCCCGCCAGCGCGGGGCCGTCGACCGGCGGCTGGACGTCGAGCGGCTGGAGCCGCGGGCGCTGCTCGCCCTGACGCCGATCACCCTCAACTTCAACGACCTCACCAACCTCGAGCCGCAGGTGGGGAAGGTCTGGATCGGCGGCTGGATCAACGGCGGCCAGGCCGTTTCCAGCGGCGTCGTCCAGGTGGCGAACGTGGTCGCGTCGTCGGGCGTCGGCGGGGCCCCGCCGACGCCGCCGGCGGGGCCGGCCCTCGGCGCCCAAACGCTCACCGTCACGCAGAACACGGCCAACTACGGGTTCAACGCGCAGCAGCCCGCCCCCTTCGTCATCCAGGGAACGGGGTTCAGCACGATCGCGACGGCCAACACCGTCGCCTTCTTCGAGGATGCGGCCGGAACGAATCCGTCCCCAGCCAAGTTCTCGCTGACCGCGGCCACGTCGACGTCGATCACGGTCGCGTTCGGCGTCAACCAGGGCCCGACCATCGGCAAGCCGCTCTACGCACGGGTGACGAGCACGTGGTGCCTGCCCCTGCAGGCCGACGGCACCTTCGCCACCGCCGCCGCCCCCATGGTGCCCTTCTATCCCGTTTCGTCGATGAAGCAGGTCAGCCTCGCGACCGCGACGACCGGCAACGACCGGATGCTGTTCGTGGTGTCGCCGACGAAGCCCGTCGACACCAGTTCGGCGACACAGTGGGGGAACTTCCCCGTCACCGTGCTCCCCGCCGACACGACGACCGTGCCCCCGGGGCCGTTCGGCTTTCTGGAATTCGGCTACAACGCGCAGTTCGACACCACGCAGGTCGACAACTTCGGCCTCAACTGGTCGTTCGTCGACGACTCGGCACCGCAGGTCGTCTACGGGATGCTCCCCCAATACGCCCGGGAGGACATCTCCGGCGCCTCCGGCGCCTTCGCGAAGTTCGTGGCCAACGATCCGCTGGGGGCCGATTTCAAGCCGCTGCTGTGGACGTCGACGGTCGGACCCCCGCCGGCGGTGATCGACGGCCAGTTCACGGCGATCGTCGCGCCGAAGGACTGGATCGCGATCTACACCGGTTCTCCGCTGGTCGGCTACTGGACGGACACGGTGAACAAGTTCTTCGCGTCGGGCAACTCGCTGAGCATCACGCTCAGCGGGACGACCTACACCGCGACCTCGGACGGCACCCAGTACGCGTTCAACGGCGGCGCCGTCGTGCCGAAGTCGCTTCTCGACGGCACGGTCCCGTTCCAGGATCCGTGGAACCAGCTGCAGCCGGACGACAGCACGGTCCAAGGCGGACTGAAGGACGCGGTGATCGAGTCGTTCTCGCGGGGCGTCGCCCTCGACGGCGTCTGGAAGGCGGGCCGGCAGGGCACCATGCCGGCCGGCTTCTCGAGCAACGTCTGGACGGACTACCGCACCTGGTACAGCCCCGGCGCCAACACGTACGACGCCGCGCCGCGGAAGTACGACGTCTACGCCAAGTTCCTCCACTATTCGACGAAGGACGGCACCGACGGCCGCAACGGCGGCGCGACGCTGTTCGGGAAAAATACCGACGGTTATTTCGGCATGGCCTACGGCTTCAGCCTCGACGAATCCCCGAGCATCAACACGAATCCGGCCCTCAAGTTTCCGAACAACACCTGGCCCGCGTCCGCGGCCGTGAACGGTGGCAGCGTGACCCTCACCGGCGGTGGCTCGGGGACGATCACGTTCGGCCCCTGGAAGGCGGCCACGTCGGCGGCGCCGGTCGTGACGGCGATCGCCCGCGAAGGGGCGAGCCCGACGACCGCGGCGGCGGTCGATTGGATCGTGCGATTCAACGAGGCGGTGAAGGGCGTCACCGCGGCCAACTTCCGGCTCACGCATCCGGGGCTCGTCAACGCCCCGCACATCACCGACGTCACCCCGGTCTCCGGAGGCGAATACAGCCTCCACTGGCGGGTGCGGGCGACGACCGGCAAGGGTCAGGGAGAACTCCGGCTGAACATGGTCGACAGCAGCGGCGTGACCAACCGCAAGGGAGTCCGCGTGGCCCACCTGCCGAAGTACGGCCAGGCCTACGACGTGCAGCGGCAGGGGGTCGGGGCGACGATCGCCCTGGGAGCCGCCAGCCCGACGGCCGCGGCGACCGTGCCGTTCACCGTGACCTTCTCGGAGCCGGTCGCGGGCCTGTCGGCCGCGAACTTCGAGCTGGTCGCCGACGGTGTCACGGGGGCCACGATCGGGTCGGTCACCGGGTCGGGCCGCACCTGGACGGTGAACGTCGCCACCGGCACCGGGAGCGGCACCCTCGGGCTGCGGCTGGCGAGCGGCGGCGGGGTCGCGCCCGCGCTCACGGAGCTGCCGCCGACCGTCGCGACCTACCGACTGGACAGGAGCGTCGCAGGCAGGCCGCCCAGAGTCTCCGGCATCCGTCCCGCCGGGCCGAGCCCGACCGGGGCCGTGCTCACGCGGTACACAGTCACCTTCAGCGAGCCGGTGACCGGCCTCCGCGCGGTGAACTTCGCCCCGGTGGCCAACGGCATCTCGGGGGCGGCGATCACCAACGTCACCGGCAGCGGTGCCTCCTGGACCGTGACCGCGTCCACGGGCACCGGCAGCGGCACCCTCGGGATCCGCATGGCCAACTCGCTCGGCGTCCGGGACGGCGAGGGCAGGCCGGTCGTGAACACGCCCTTCGCCGGAACCGACGTCATGGTGGACCGCGTCCGTCCGCAGACGCGGGCCATCGACCGGATCGACGCCAGCCCGACGGGCCTGACGTCGGTGCGGTTCGCGGTCGTGTTCAGCGAGCCGGTGCAGGGCGTGGCCGCGGAGAACTTCGCCGTGGCGGCGGCCGGCCTGACGGGCGCCCGGATCACCGACGTCCAGGGCTTCGGCACGACCTGGACCGTGACGGTGCTCACCGGCAGCGGCAAAGGCACCCTGGGCCTCGACCTCGTGAACGCCAAGGGCATCACCGACGCGGTGGGCCGGTCGGTCCAGGGACTGCCCTTCGTCGGCCAGGTCTACACGATCGACCGGGCGTCCGCCCCGATCGTGCGGATGCCGAACTTCTTCTGGGCGCCGGAGGGCCGCGCCGGGAACCTCGTCTGGCCGGCCGGGATGCCGGCGCTCGTCGATGCCGATTCATCCGCGATATCCGCCACGCTCGTGGTCACGGGTGGGGCCGGCAGCCTGCAGGCCGCCAGCCGCGGGGGCGTGACGGTCGCGGGCGGCTCCGGAGAGCTGACCCTCACCGGAACGCCACAGGCGATCACCGCCTTCCTGGCGACGGCGGGCGCGGTCACCTACACCCCCGTGGCCGGCGACCTGCGGCCGCGGACGCTGGAACTCTCGGCCGGCGACGGCGAGCTGGCGGGGCTCGCGTCGGGCGTGGTGGGCGTGCGGCCCGCGGCTCCGTCGGTCGCGCCGGCCCTCGCCGCGGTCACGCTCCTCGGGGCGGCCAGCAGCGGCCGCCCGCTGGAGTTCTCATACGACAGCCTCGTGGCGGCCTCGAGCGCCACCCAGACGGCCACCCGGAGCATCCAGTTCATGCTGGAGTCGCTGCGGAACGGCGTGCTCGAGGTCTGGAACGACGGCCTGTGGGTGAAGGTGCTGCCGCAGCGGTTCGCGATGCCGCTTCTGGCCCCCGGCGGCCGGCTCCGCTGGACGCCGTCGGCCACCGCTGCCGGCCGCGTGTCGGCCTTCACGATGAGCACCTGGGACGGCCTGCAGAAATCAGGGCTGTCGGACGTCGTGGCCGACGTCGGCTGAGTACGGGCTCGGGGCTGCCCGTGTCCTCTCGCTCGGACGTTCGCTCCGGGCAGCCTGC
>JBIIUP010000174.1:0-6603 GCA_044339885.1 Pirellulales bacterium
CGCGACAGCCGGATCCCCGACGCGGCCCCCTCGAGCACGAAGATCCCCAGGAGCGTCCAGAGCACGATGAAGATGGCCGGCAGCGGCAGCGAGGTGTCGAGCAGCCCGAAGCACATGCACATGCCGTTGATGTAGGTCAGCCGCTGCTCGTCGAGCGTCCGCAGGGGAACGAGAATGAACTCCTGCCAATTGGCCGTCAGGTGCGCCACCTGGGCCGCCTCTTTCGCCGGCGACGGCGTCAGCGGCATGAAGAGGCCGATCGTCAGGGCCAGACCGACGCCGGCGACGACCGCCACCTCCGCCACCAGCCGCCGGAAATCGGCCCCCGGGACGCGCCGCCAGAGCACGCCGACGGTGCAGAGCACCGGCAGGTAGACGATCTTGCCGCTGGCCAGACAGAGGGCCGCCAGGAGCATCGCGATCCGGTCGGCCCGACCGATGCGGCCGTCGATCCGGCAGCCGACGGCCGCGGTGACGAAGGCCAGGCTCGCGAAGGCCAGGACGGTGTCGGCGGTGACGGCGCTGGAGATCATGACCGTCATCGGCAAAAGCACGATCGCCACGATCGACAGCCGCAGCGCCGGCAGCCGGCGGAGGCACCAGGCGGCCACTGCCAGGCCGCAGGCCAGCGACCCCAGGCGGGCCATGAGCAGCCGGTTCTGCCAGTTGTAGTACCGCAGCTTGGGGATGAAGAGGGCCCGGCCGATCCACTGGGCGAGCACCTGCGGCGCGTAGAGCACCGGCGAGTGCCGGGCGCCGAGGTGGAACGCCGGCACGAGCGGGTCGTCCTTGGCCTTCGGCAGCGGCAGCCGCGACTCGGCGTACCAGGCCCGATAGGAGGCCTTCTCCTTCCGCGCCGCCAGGCTCTTGCGGCAGAACTCCGCCAGCGAACTCGGCACCAGCGCCGCCGGCCGCGGGCCGGAGGTGTCCGGGAGGACGGCGCCCGTGGAGAGCGCCCAGACCCGCATGAAGTGCGGCCCCTCGTCCGGGAACTGGCACGGGGGCGTCAGCAGGGCGTACAGCGTGCCGAAGCAGCCGAAGACCACCAGCGCGAACCGCCGCCAGCGGGCATCCCCGGCACCGCGATCGTCCGCCTCCGCCTGCGAGGTCCGCGTCGGGAACGGCACGACGCTGGGCAGGGATCTCATCCGCACTTCCGCAGGGTGATCGTGCCGCGGCCGCCGCCGGCGCACTCCTGGAGCATGCCGGCCAGCTCGGCCGCCTGCTCGTCCCAGAAGCGGATGCCGGTCGCCCCGAGGTCGACCGGCTCGCCCGGCTCGATCCGCCCGTAGCGGTCGATGGCGTCGAGCACGGCCTGCTTGAGGGCGGCCCCGGTGTCGAGGAAGGGGATGATCGTGCCGTTGACGTCGGGCTGGATGTCCTCGACCACGCCGCCGGCGTCGGTCGTGATCACCCACACGTTGCGGGCGAGCGCCTCGCGCACGGTGAGGCCGAAGCTCTCCTTCCACTGCGTGGGGAACAGCAGCACGTCGATGCCGGCGAAGAACTCGTCGATCGTGTCGTGCTTGTAGGCCGGCACCACCTCGACGTTCTTGATGCCGCGGGTCTCGTGGGCGCCGATCGACGAGAAGCCGAGGTTCATCGTGTTGTCGACCATCACAAGCGTGGCCGGCGCGTCGCCCAGCTCGGAGAACACCTTGCGGACGAGGTGGATCCCCTTGATCTTCGTGTTGCCGCCGACGTAGCCGAACCGCACGGGCCCCTGCCGGCGGAACCGCCGCGGGTTGGCGGGGGGCGTGATGCCGTTGCGGTTGACCCGGACCCCCGGAAAGCCGTTGGCGATGTGGAAGTCGGCGAAGAACCGGCTCGGGGTGAGGAGCATCGCCGCCCCCGCGAGGGCCTCGCGGGCCCGGCCGCTCCGCCAGGTGTGGAACGACCGCGACTGGATGCAGCTGCTGCACACGTCGTGGTCGATCTTCTTCTGGTCGCAGTAGCGGCCGTCACGGTCGATCATGAACTGGCGGCTGCACAGCCACCAGGCGTCGTGGAGCGTGACGGCGTAGGGCACGTCCATCTGCCGGCAGAGGTCGAGCATGCCCACGCCCAGGCCCTGGAGGCAGTGGAAGTGGACGACGTCGGGCTTCACCGCCGCCAGCACCGCGCCGAAGGACCGCAGCACCTCGGGGTTGTCGAAGCCGGCCGTGGTCTCGTGGATGTTGTCCGGCAGGCCGATCGCCAGGGTGTCGACGCCGTCGACGTCGTAGCGGTAGAGCGTGTAGGGGGGCGTCACCACGACGGGGAGCGAGGTGAAGACGTGGACGTCGAAGCCGTGCTCCTTGGCCAGCAGGGCGTTGACGTTCTCGGCGACGATGGTGGCACCGCCGAACGACCGCGGGGCGTAGAACGTGTTGACGGAGAGGATCCGCAGCGGCGCGTCGGCACGCTGGTGCCCGCGGAGCAGCGGGGCCACCTGCCGCCGGGCGGCGGGGGCCGGGGCGTAGCGGTCGCGGACGTGGGCCCGGGCCGCCTGGCCGACCCGCTGCCGCAGCTCGGCATCGGCCACGAGGGAGGACAGGGCCTCCTCCCAGGCGTCGTCCGTCTCGCAGAGGAAGCCGTTTCTGCCGTGCTCGATCGCCCCGGCGAAGGCGGCCCGCGGCGAGCAGACCGAGGGGATGCCCAGGGCCGCGGCCTCGAGGTACTTGATGTTGCTTTTGCACTCGTTGAAGACTTCCTTCTCCAGCGGCGCGATGCTGATGTCGCACTCGGCGAGCAGGCCGAGGTAGGTCTCGTAGTCGGCCAGCGGCAGCCGCTCGACGCGGTCGGAGAGCCGTTCAAGGGCCTCCGGCAGTGCGACCGGGCCAATGAGCCGGAAGCGGGCCTGGGGGAACCGGTCGAGCACCCGGACGATCGCGGGAGCGGCCTGCTGGAAGTCGATGTCGTGGGTGTTCGTGCCGGAGCCGTAGACGATCCGCACCGTGCCGTCGGCGGCGGGCCGCCGCCGCTCGGCGCCGAGGCGGTCGGCGATCGAGAGCGTCTCGCCGTCGAGTCCGTTCTCCACGACGTGGACCTCCGCCACCCCGGCCCGCCGCATCTCGTCGGCCAGCCCCGGCGTGGAGGCGATGGCGGCGTCGCAGGCGAGCATGGCCTGGCGGTAGATCTCGGCGCCCCGCACGAGGCTCTCGCGGGTCGCCTGGTCGAGCGTGGAGAAGAGACGGCTGGTGGCGATCGTCTCGGGATCGAAGACCAGGTCGTCGGACTCCCAGTAGCTCGGCACCCGGAGCCGCCGCGCCTCGGCGATCAGGCCGAGGACGGACTCGTAGGCGGGCACGCGGTAGAAGATCGCCAGGCTGTGGGTCTGCAGCGCGTCGCGGCAGGCCGCGGGGTCGGTCCACGACAGCCAGGTGCAGTCGACGCCGAGCCGCTCGCAGGCCTCCTGCCGCTGGCGGACGCGGTACTTCGTGCACTGCGGGATGCTCGTCTCGGCGATGATGAGCACCCGCGGTGCGAGCGTCTCGGGGGCCGGCCTGCTCACCCGCTCGGTAAGGATCGCCGGCAGCGGGGCGGGCGGCCCGGCCACCGCGGCGGCATGGGCGCGGTGTCGCCTGCGCCAGCGGCGGAAGCCCCGTTCGAGCTCCCGCAGATATCCCCTCACGCGACGGATGTGTGTGCTCATCATGGCGGGGGAAATCGCAGGTATTTCCTGGTGTTTCAAGGGCATTCCCCGGCACGGTCACGGGACCGCCCGGATTCCCCGGATCTCCCGGCCAGCCAGGTCGAGCGGCCGACCGGGCTGGGCAACTTCGGGAGGCTGCGGGATGATCTCCGCCGTCGATCACGAGGAATCCCCGGGACTCATTCATGGGCCACGACGGACGCAGGGCACCGCAGCCGATCCACGCCCGGGCCGCCCTCGCCCTGGCCCACGTCGACGCCGCCGGGCCGGGCCTGGAGATCGGCCCCGCGTACAACCCGATCGCCCCGAAGTCGGCCGGCTACGACGTCCGGATCCTGGACCACGCCGACCGCGGGGCGCTGGTGGCGAAGTACCGGGCCCTGGGCCTCTCCCAGCCGCAACTCGACGCCATCGAGGAGATCGACTACGTCTGGCACGGCGAGCCACTGTCGCAGCTCGTCGGCGGCGAGGGGCTGTTTTCGTGGGTCATCGCGGCCCACGTCATCGAGCACACGCCCGACCTCATCGGCTTCCTGACCGAGTGCTCGCGGCTGCTCGCCCCTGGCGGGGTCCTGTCGCTGGCGATCCCCGACAAGCGGTTCTGCTTCGACAAGATGCGGCCCCTGACCTCCGTGGGGGCGACGGTGGAGGCCCACCTCCGCGGCGACAACCGCCACGGCGCGGCCTCGTTCGTCGACACCCACCTCTACACCGTCCAGCGCGGGGGCCGGGACAACACCTGGGACCGCCGCACGGACGACGGCCTTCAGCTGGCGCACTGCGCGTGGCGGGGCGTGCGGGAGACCATCGACCGCGTCGCCGGCACCGCCGACTACGTCGACATCCACCGCTGGGTGTTCGTGCCGGCGTCGTTCGAGCTCATCGTCCACGATCTGTTCCACCTGGGCTTCATCGACCTCGAGGTGGGAACGGTCACGCGGACCGACGCCTTCGAGTTCTTCACGACGCTCCGGCGGTCGGGGTCGCCGCGGGATCCCCAGGCCGACCTGGGCACACCGCGGCGGCTGGCGATGCTCGAGGCCATCCGCCGCGAGGAGGCGGTCGACCTCACCGACGCGGCCGCACGGGCCTGAAGGCCGGCCGCCGCACGCGAGCCGATCAGGCGGCTCCCGCTTGATCCGCAGACGCCGGGGTTGCCCGTGCCGTCTCGCCCGGACGTTCGCTCAGGGCATCGTGCCCTGAGCTCACTCGATGCTGCCCTCGCTTCACCATCCTGGTTGCGCTCGGCCAGCAACGCCGGCTCGCCGGCACGGGCAACCCCGCGCACAATCGAGGGTTTGGGCTCTTCTACTCGCGAGGAGCGAGCGGGAGCCGATCAGGCGGCGAACCGTCGGTCGCGGGGCTGCGGGACAGCGACCCGGGGTGCGTACCCGCTCTTCACGAGGCCGTCGACGCAGTAGGCGGGCCGCTGCTTGAGCGACGCGAAGTAGTCGCCGTTGCGGGTGCCGACGTTGTTGCGGGCGAAGCTCGGGGCCGGGGGGTGCCAGAGGTGGATCGGCGCCGTCCGCCCGAGGATCGACTTCACCCGCAGCCCGACCCGTTCGAGCCGCCACTGGAAGTCGCGGTCTTCCAGGCCCCAGCCGACGAACTGCTCGTCGAAGCCGTTGACCCGTTCGAAGTCGCTCCGCCAGAGGGCGATGTTGTTGCCGGAGAGCCGCGGCAGCATGGAGAGCCGGGCCCACTCGTAAAGCTTGGCGCGGACGGCCTTGCCCCGCATGCGGCGGCGTTCCGCGCGGGGCACGAGGGCCCCGAAGCCGCCGTCCCGGATGAGGCCGCAGTCGATGCGGGCGGTGGTGGCCTCGTCGAGCCGCAGGCAGTCGCTGCCGACCACCCGCCCCGGCCGCCGCTCGTCGAGGTGGATGCGGACGTGGTCGGGGGGCAGGATACAGTCGCCGTCGGTGAACAGGATGTAGGGCGCCGTGGACGCCTCGACGCCCTCGTTGCGGCAGCGGGCCAGCCGGAAGCCGCCGTGGTCGTGCGTCGTGAAGGTGAGCGGGAAGGAGGCGTTGCGGGCCCAGTCGGCGAGCATCCGCAGCGTGCCATCGCGGGAGCCGTCGTCGGTGACGACGACCTCGAAGAGTCCGTCGACGCCCTGCTGTGCCTCCAGCGATGCCAGGCAGCGTTCGAGGTGCCCGGGTCGCTCGAAGGTCGAGACGATGATCGCGATGGCCACGCCTGAGGTGTCGTTCACGGTGTTTGGACTGCCGTTGTCGGTCGCCGCGCCCGGAGACTGCCGCCACCCCCTCTTGTGAAGGGGACGCCAAGATGGTAGCGGGCGGCGGCGGGCCGGGAGAAGGCCGAATGTGAGCGGATCGCGTGTTCCCTGGACCGCCCAGACCGCCTTGGCTGGGGCGGCTGGTGGTCAGCCGCCTGCGTCGGGCACAAGCTGGAGCACCTGCGTCGGGGAGAGCCCCCGGGCCCGCAGCTGACGGATCGCGAGGCCGCCGGCGCGTTTGGCGAGCCGTTGGCCGGCGGCGTCGCGGACGAGCGGGGCGTGGCAGAAGGCCGGCGGCGTCCAGCCCAGCGCCTCGGAGACGAGGATCTGCCGGGCGGTGCTCGTCAGCAGGTCGGCGCCGCGGACCACCTCGGCGATCTCCATGGCGTGGTCGTCGGCCACGACCGCAAGTTCGTAGGCGGCCAGGTCGTCCCGCCTCCAGACGACGAAGTCGCCGAAGTCGACGCCGGCCGTGCGCCGGACGGTGCCCTCGATGGCGTCGTGGAATTCGATCGTGCGTCCGTCGGGTACGCGGAATCGCCACGCGACGCCCCCCGGTGCGGCGGCCCGTTCCCACCGCGTGGGCCGGAGGCTCGGCGGAAAGACAGGGGACTCCGCCGGGAGGCCGGTCGCCGTGCGACCGGCTGGTAGACCGGTCGCCGCGCGACCGGCTGGTAGACCGGTCGCCGTGCGACCGGAATCCCGGTTGCACGGCAACCGGGCTACCGAATTC
>JBIIUP010000175.1:0-6544 GCA_044339885.1 Pirellulales bacterium
TCGATCGACTCGGCGAACTCGGGCGACGGCGGCTCCCGGTCGCCGTGGCGGCAGCTCTCCAGCACCATCAGCGATGCCACGGCGTACTGGATGAGCCCGTCGTGGAACTCGTGGCAGAGGAGCGACTTTTCCCGCTCCTGGGCCTCGATCAGGCTGCGGAGCAGCGACTGCTTCCGGGCCAGCGAGTCGAACGCATCCTTCTGCTCCGTCACGTCGAACACCATGCCGACGTAGTGGGCCAGGTTTCCCTGCTCGTCGTGCACCGGCTGGGCCGCAGTGATCGCCCGGCGGATGTCACCGTCGGGCCGGAGGACGCGGTACTCTCCCACGAAGGTCCGCCCCTCGCGCAGGGCCTCCTGCCACCGGCCAACGAATTGCTCGACGTCGTCGGGATGGATCACCCGTGCCCAGCCGGTGCCCATCGTCTCCTCGGCGGTGATGCCGGCGAGGCGGCACCAGTATTCGTTCACGAACGTGCACGCCCCATTCCGATCGGTGCGAAAGATTCCCACCGGCGACTTCTCCGCGAGCGTCCTGAATTCCTCCCGGCCCAGACGGAGATCGGCCTTCGTGGCGATCAGGTGCGCCTCGACCCGGCGTCGCTCCGCGATCTCCCGCTCGTGGTCCCGCTGCTTCTGAAGAAGTTCCCGTGCCTGTCGCTCGGCCCGCTCCTGCGAGATCTTGAGCTGCCCCATGAGCCAGGCGATGAACAGGCCGCCGGCGGCGGGGATCGACATGCCCAAGAGGTCGGCCATCTCCGTGAAGGAGAACGCACCCCGCGGCTCGACGAAGAGGAAGCGACTGGCGACGACTCCCAGGACGATGCCGACCGCCCCCGGCCAGAATCCGGAGAACCGCGACAGCACGACACCGGTGATCGTCGCGAGGGAAAACGGCAGGCTGTCGCCGAGGATCGGGTCGAGCAGCCAGCGCACAAGCAGGCCCGCCCCCGCCACGGTCACGGCGACGAGGTACCACCCGAGTTGCCCGGATCGCCAAGAGTGTTGCATGGCGGATGCGCCTCACCGACCTCCAAGAATAGGACGGTCAACGGCACTTCCACAACCGCGTGACCGGTGGCGGGTGGTCGAGGGGTGCCGTCCCGGGCCCTTCGCGGCACCGAAGGCTGTGTGGCGATCGCTCAACTGCCCGCGAAACGACCCCGCCACGAGCCTTTTTGATCGTCAGCGCAGACTTCCCCGAGTCGGGCCTTCGGAGGGCTCACCGCGCCGCACATCCCGTCAGCGGCCGGCCATGCGTTGCATTTCCCAGGGGCTGAAGGCCGCCCAGACGGGGTTGTGGTCCGAGACCTCCAGCGCCTTCTCCAGCGGGAGCCCGAACGTCTCCTGCAGATCCAGCACGCCCCAGCGGCCGGTGTATTCGCTGGTCGCGGTTCGGCTGAAGATCAGGTTGTCGTAGGTCTTCGTGCGCCGCGTGTTGGTCGTCGCGCCCGACACGGCCCAGCCGATGCCGGGAATCTGCTTGATCCGGCCGAACTGGGGCGGGGCCGCGTTGAGGTCGCCGAGCAGGATGACGTCGTCCTCTTCGGGGGTCAGCGACCGCATCGCGACGAACACGTCCGCCAACGCATCGACTTCCTGCGGCACCTCGTCGGGGTCCGTGTGGATGTCGACGAGCCAGAAACTGAAGCCGGCCTCGGGCGGGTTCGTCCGCACGCGGAACCGGGCCCGCAGCGGCGGGCGATGGAGCTTGTCTCCGGGATTCGGCAGCGTCGCCACCGACGACGGGTCGATCTCGACGCGGGTGGTGTCGTAGATGAACGTGTACTGCTCCTTGCTCACCGTGCGGCCCAGTCGCGGCCCGATGACGTAGCTGTAGCGGCTGCCGTCGGCATTGATGGCGGCGACGAAGCTTGGCACGATGCTGTCTGACTTGGCCCTGACCTCCTGCACGGCCACGACGTCGAACCGCCTCACGACATGCGTGAGCACGTCGACCACCTGGGGCTTGGCGAGCTTCGATTCACCGAACACCTGGATGTTAAAGCTGGCGATCAGAACGGCGTCGGCCGGCTTTCCCGATGCCAGCGGCGGCGGTGCGGCAGCGACGGGCGGGGCCGTGACCGGTGCCGGCAGCGGGGGCGGGGCCATGGGACGAGGCGGCGCCACCGCCGCAACGGGGGCAGGCGCGACCGGCGCAACGGAAGGCGGAGTCACCGCCGCGATGGGAGCAGGCCTCACCGCCACGGGTGGAGGAGGCGCCACCATCGCCACGGGCGGCCGCTGAATGGCCGTGGGATTCGGCAGGATCGTGGGGACGGGTCGTTGCACCACGACGGGTGCCACCGGGATCGTGCCGATCGCGATCGGAGACGACAGCGGGGCGACCGTCGCTGGCCGGGCAGGCTGCGGCAGCCGCACCGCCGCCGGGGGTGCCGGAGCCAGCGCGATGGGTCGCAGCGGCGGCAGTCCTGTGGTCGAGGGCGGCGGACCGGGAGCGGGTGTTGCCGGCGCCGCAATGATCGGCACGAGCGTCGGCATGCCGGCGACCGGGGCACGGCTCGCGCCCGGGCCCTGGATCGGCACGAGTTCGCCGCCCCGCGCCCCGCCGATCGCACCGAGCACGAGCGCGACGGCGATGCCGCGCCGGACGGCGGCAAAGCCAGGCGACGGTGTTCGTGGACGCACCGCCACCGCCACCCCCTCCATGCCGCACCGCGGGCGCGGCCAGTGCGACGCCCCCCGCCCTGGCTGCCTGCCGTGGCAGCCGGATCGCCGCAGCCCGTGCCAGGGTTTTCGGCCAAAATGGGCCGGCTTGTTCGCCGGGAACGGCCGATCCCGCAGGACTTACCGGCAATCCCTAGCGGCCGATCGCCGCAAGCGCCTCGGTCGCGAGACGGGCCAGCCGGGGATCGGCGTCGCTCGCGGCCCGGCCGAGGGTCTCGCGGGCCGCTGCGGCCGCAGGACCGATCTTCCCGAGGGCCCATGCCGCCCGCTGCCGCACCGCCGCGTCGGCCGGCGATGCCAGGCAGCGCACCAGCACCGGCACCGCAGTTGCCGCATCCTGCCCGGCCCGCCCCAGCAGCGTCGTCGCCCAATAGGCCGTGAGCGGATCGTCGTGGGCGACGAAGTCGACGAGCTGGCCGATGGCTTCCGCTGGCGGCGGCCCGAGATCCTCGAGCGCCGCCACGACCTGCTCGCGCACCCGATCGTCCGCGTCGGCACAGGCCCGCACGAGCGCCACCGCGGCCGGGGCGGCGGCCTCACCCAGGCGGGCGAGGCGTTCGGCTGCCGCCTCGCGGACCCGCGGATCGGGGTCACCGAGCTCCGCGGCCAACGCGTTCGCATCAGGATCGACAACGCTCATAAACGCAGCTCCTGGCACGTGACCCGGCGGCTTGCCCGCCGATGTGGGACGGGCTTGTACAGCCCGCTCAGTGAGCGGTGAAGGCGTGTTCACACTGCAGGCTCCTTCGCCCCACGCGCCGGACTTGGCGGCCGCCGGGCCATTTGTGACCCTGATCGCCTCGCCGGCCTGCGGAACCTGGGAAGGCTGGGCGGGGCGCCGGCGGGCCCGGCTCTTCAAGGTGGACGCTGTCGCCACCGCCAGCCGATCTCAGCGGTGAACGAACCGCCCGCGGTCGGGGACCAGAGCCAGCAGAGGAGCGTTCGATGGCCAGGAAAAAGAAGACGATCGCACAGCAGGCCCTGGGCCTCGCGTCACCGGTGATGCCGGCGCCCGTGGCGAAGGTCGTGGGCACGCGGTGGGGGGCGCGGCTGTTCCTGCTCATGCTGCCGTTCCTGTTCGCCACCGGCATCCTCACGATCAGCTGGAACAACGGGATCCCGACCGTGAACTTCGACCGGGCACGGGCCTGGTTCGTGGGCCAGCAGGTGGGCCGCCAGGTCGAGCAGGAAGCCGTGCGGGTCGCGCGGGATGCGCGCCAGCGGCAGGCCGCAGCCGGGACGCAGTCAGCGCCGGGCAACTCCCAGCCCTCGTCATGGCAGGGACAACCGGCGTATCAGCAGTCGTATCAGCCTGCCCAGCAGTCGTATCAGCAGCCCGCCTACCAGTCGCCGCCGGCGACGCAGCCCTGGGGAACGCCGGCCTACCGCTGAGTCGGTGGCCCGTACCGAACCGGCTCGCATCGGGAACCGGGCGAGACCCGACAGCGGGCACGTCCGAATTCGCGACACCTTCGCCGAGCCGGCCGGCCAGAACCCCAACAAGGACTCTCGCGAGATCGTCGTGACCTCAACCCGCGCGGTCGTGGAGGTGACGTTCACCCCCGGCGGCCGGTGACGGCGGCGGGAGACGGTGCAGGGAGGCCCGCCCTCAGACCTGATCCCGCGGCTGCAACGACGGCGCCGCGAGTCTCCGCCGGCGGCGGCGCCATACGATCAAAAGACCAACGCCTGCCGCAGCGAGCACGCAGCCGGACGGCTCCGGCACCGCGAGCAGCGTGATCGTGCCGTTGCTGAGCAGCGTGCTGGTGTCCCACTGGTTCGGGCCGCTGACCGTCAAGGACCCGGTCGCTTGTCCCGGGGCGAAATCGAACAGCTTGAACGACTGCCCCACCGCGAACTGGAAGCCATCCAGGGCGTTGAGCTGGAGCGTGCCACCGAACGCGAAACTGCCGCTCGACGTGATGGTATCGAAGGCATTCGTGCCGGAGACGTCGAGGGACAACAGCGACGAGGAACCCAGCGCCACGTTGCCGGTGACGGCCAGCCGCCCGACCGAGCCGTCACCTCCCGGCAGGAACGTGCCGAGGTTCGTCAGCGGCGCGGCCGTCGACGTGATGGTCGTCGTGCCCGCAGCCGTGGTGAGCGCGGCCATCTCGCTGATCGTCAGCCCGCTGCCGAACGTGGCCACGCTCGTGGACCCGTTGGCCAGGAGCAGATTGAGCGCCGCCGCCTGCGTGCCCGAGCCGACGACGAAGGTGTTGCCGTTGGTGGAGGAGATGATCCGCGCGTTCAGGACACCACCGGCGAAGGTGAACCCCGACCGTGGCGCGAGGTTGAGATTGTTCGTCGTCAGCGTGCCGCTCAGGAGCGCCAGCGACGCCGTGCCGGTGAACGTGGCGCTTTGGGCACCCACCCGAACCTCGGCGTTGTTGCTCACGTTCGTGACGCTCACGAACGGTGTCCCAGCCGTGCCGCCGATCGTCATCACGTAAGTACCGACGCCGCTATTTTCCCCGAGCCGCAGGACCGTCGCCACGCTGGCGGACGAGGCGGTCGCGAGCACCAGAGAGCCCGCGTTGACGGCGATCCGGGAGGTGCTGGACACGGTCGTGGCGGACTGCGCAAACGCCGTGTCGGCCTCGAATCGCCCTCCGTTCATCGTGAACGTGCCGCCGCCGCTGGCACCCACCGTAGTCGCGGCTCCGGACACGCGGGTGAACGTGCCGCTGTTGATCCTGACTTCCGCGCCACCTACCATGGTCAAGGCCGTGATCGTGGACGATCCGTTTTGCTCGACGCGGCCACCGTCGAGTTGGAGAACGGAGCCACCGGCCAGGGCGATCGAGCCACGACTGGCAGCCGCACCGGTCGCCGTGACGACCACGCTGCCCCCCGCGCCGATATTCATGCGACCGCCTTGATTCAGGCTGATCGCGGTGGACGTGCTCGAAAGGGTGAGCGTCGAAGTCACGTCGACCGTGGCGGTCCTCGTTTGATTGCCTGTGTTGATCGTGAGGGAACTGATCGTGGGTTGCACAGAGTCGTAGGTGACGACGTAGGGAATCGACGTGCCGGAAGGAAGCGTCCGGTTCAAGGCGACCACTGAACCCGCGGCAGGCACGACACCCCCCGACCAGTTCGTGCCGGTCGCCCAGTTGCCGGTGCTGCCGGTCGAGATCCAGGACACCTGGGCGACGGCCGCACGGGAGCCGATCAGCAAACCGCCTGCCATCAGGCCGGCGACGATCGCCCCACGCAGCCAAAGCCCGTATGAACGCCCGGCTTTGTGGCCTATGTACATCGAAGTCACGTCCAGCGAAGAGTCAGTCATGAGTGGTACGACCCCGGAAACTCCCCGAAGGAAGCGTTCTACCAAATGACAACCCTGTCTGCAACCCGCGCGGACGCCCGTTCCGGGCTTTCCATCATGCGGAATGAAGAGGGTCGACTGCCGTGGCTGCCGGTTCATGGCTTCTCCCAGGCCGCGAAGGCCGTGTCGGTCGATTCCAGGGCCAGTTCCACCATGATCTCCCCCCCCTCCCTGGCCGCCGCCAGCGGGCCGAGTCGGGCCGAGGCCACCGGGCCGCTCGGCCGGCCGGGGCGGATCCGCACGGTGACCCGCTCGAGCGGCGTCCCACTCCAGTTGGCGAGCGTCACCGCCCAGCCGGCCGGCCCCTCGAGGAACGTCGCCTCCACCGGCAGCGGATCGCCGGCCGCATCGATCGCGACTACCTCGCGGGCCGGCGCGACCGCCGGGCCGACGGCGAACCGCATCGCCGCGCCGGCATACGTCGCCGGAAACGGCGCATGCTCCTTCCGCGGCACGCGGACGTCGTCGGGCGTCGCCGCGGTCGAGCGGCCGCAGGCGATCATGGCCGCCGCCACGGCGGGCAGCG
>JBIIUP010000023.1:0-21290 GCA_044339885.1 Pirellulales bacterium
CGGGAAGCAGGGCCGGGACGGGGGCCGTAAGGCAGGCCTTCAGGCGACGCCCTCGGGCAGCCGGCCCGTGAGCAGCCGGCAGGCCTCGAGGTACTTCTTTCGGGTCCGGTCGACGACGTCGCCGGGCAGCGGAGGGGGCGCGCTGGCCTTGTCCCAGCCGCTCGACTCCAGCCAGTCGCGGACGAACTGCTTGTCGAACGAATCGGGCACGCGGCCGGCACCGGCCCCGCCGGCCGGCCAGAACCGTGAGCTGTCCGGCGTGAGCACCTCGTCGACGAGGATCACCGACCCATCCGGCAGCCGGCCCCACTCGAACTTCGTGTCGGCCACGACGATGCCGCGGCCGGAGGCGTGCTCGACGCCACGGCGGTAGACGCCGAGGCTCCGGTCGCGGAGCTCGGCCGCGAGATCGACGCCGAGCGCCGAGGCCATCGCGGCGAAGCTCACGTTCTCGTCGTGGCCGCTCTCCGCCTTCGTGGCCGGCGTGAAGATCGGTTCCGGCAGCCGCGAGCCCGGGGCGAGGCCCGGGGGCAGCGGCACGCCGCAGACGGTGCCGGTGCGGCGGTACTCGGCCAGCCCCGAGCCGGCCAGCCAGCCGCGGACGACGCACTCGAAGGGGACGACGGTTGCCCGGCGCACGAGCATCGTGCGGCCGCGGAGCGGACCGCGGTCGATGTCGGCAGGCAGCCCCATCGCGTCGACGTCGGTCGTCAACAGGTGGTGGGCGACGGGCTCCGGGCCCCGCGCCAGCAGGTCGAACCAGAACGCCGAGATCGCGGTGAGCACGCGGCCCTTGTCGGGGATCGGCGTGGGCAGCACCCAGTCGAAGGCGCTCAGCCGGTCGGTGCTCACGATGAGCATCGTGTCGCCGAACCGGGGATGCTCGAACCGGTAGCAGTCCCGCACCTTCCCGCGCACGGGCGTGCCGAGGGGCAGGTTCGTGGTGGTGACGGGCCGGCCCGCTGCGACGCTCATGGAGACTGTTCTACGGAGTTTCGCCACGCGGTCCAGCGGCGCCCGGCCGGCGAGCACGCGGCGGCCAGCGGCGGAACCCGCGATCCGGATGTCGCGGCCAGCGGGCGGGGCGAGCGTCAGCAGAAATCCCGCGACATCCTCGGGAGGGCGGCGAGGCCGGGACAGGGGGGCGGGGCGTCTCCGCCGGCGGGGCCGACGGCCGCCGCCTCCAGCCGCATCGCCAGGATGTGGACGACGGCGCCGCGGCGCTGGATGCGGCCGTGGACCACGAGCACCGCCGCGCGGCGGGCCGCCTGGTCGGCCGCCCCCCAGACGTCCGGCCGCACCACGACGTTGGCCGCGGCCGTCTCGTCCTCGATCGTGAGGAATATCATCCCCCGGGCCGTCATCGGCCGCTGCCGCGTGAGCACGATGCCCGCCACTTTGACGCGGCGACCCTCGGCCGCCGCCGTCGCCGCGGCCGCGGTGACGACGCCGTCCGACTCCAGCGCCGAGCGCACGAACTGGAGCGGATGAGCCGTGAGCGAAAGGCCGCCGGTCCTGTAGTCGGCGATCACCTCCTCCTGCGGCGAGGCCTCCGGCAGGAGTCCGCCGCCGTCGTCGTCATCGTCGGCGAGCGGGTCGAGGAGCGGGCGGATGCCCGACCGCTCGCGAACCTGCAACGCCTCCCACACCGCCCGCCGCCGGTCGAGCCCCAGCGAGGCCAGTCCGCCGGCGCGGGCCAGATGGAGCAGCGACTGGCGGTCGAGCCCCGCCCGGAGGACGAGGTCGCGGGGCAGGACGAAGGGGCCGTCCCGCCGGGCGGCCTCGATCCGCAGGCCTGCGGCCTCGCCCAGCCCGTGCACCTGCTCGAGACCCAAGCGGATCGCGGGGCCCGCGGCCCGTGGCCCCCGCCGCACCGGCTTCCGTCCGCTCCCCGGGGATGCGGTCTCGAGCGTCGCGTGCCAGCGGCTCGCGTTGACGTCCACCGGCAGCACCGCGACGCCGTGCGCCCGGGCGTCACGGACGAGCTGTGCCGGGGCGTAGAACCCCATCGGCTGGCTGCCGAGGAGCGCCGCGGCGAAGGCCGCGGGATGGTGGCACTTCAGCCACGCCGACACGTAGACCAGCAGCGCGAAGCTCGCCGCATGCGACTCGGGAAAGCCGTATTCGCCGAAGCCGCGGATCTGGTTGAAGACCTGCTCGGCGAACTCGCGGGCGAGCCCCCGGGCGAGCATGCCGTCGACGAGCCGCCGATGGAATTCGTCGATCACTCCCGGCCTGCGCCAGGCGCCCATCGCCCGGCGCAGCTGGTCCGCCTCGCCCGGCGTGAAGCCCGCCGCCACCACCGCCAACCGCATCGCCTGCTCCTGGAAGAGCGGCACGCCGAGCGTCTTCTCCAGCACCGCGCGGATCGCGTCGTTGGGATAGGTGACGGGCTCCTCGCCGGCCCGGCGCCTCAGGTAGGGATGGACCATGTCCCCCTGGATCGGACCCGGCCGCACGATCGCCACCTCGATCACGAGATCGTAGAAGCAGCGGGGCTTCAGCCGCGGCAGCATGCTCATCTGCGCCCGGCTCTCGATCTGGAACACGCCCACCGTGTCGGCCCGCGAGATCATCTCGTAGACGACCGGGTCTTCCGCGGGCACCGTGGCCAGCGTGAGCCGCGGGCCGCCCGACTCCGCCACCAGGTCGAAGGCGCGATGGATCGCGGAGAGCATGCCGAGCGCGAGGCAGTCGACCTTCAGGATGCCGAGCTCGTCGAGGTCGTTCTTGTCCCACTGCACGATCGTGCGGCCCGGCATCGCCGCCGGCTGGATCGGCACGAGGTCGCGGAGGTCGTCTTTCGCCATCACCATGCCCCCCACGTGCTGGCCGAGGTGGCGGGGGAAGCCGACGAGCTGGCCGACGAGCGTCACCAGCCGCGTGCAGGCGTCGCTCGCCGGATCGAGCCCCGCCTCGGTGAGCCGCGCGGGGAGATCCTCCGGCCCGTCGCCCACGTCGAGCACCGTGGCCAGCTGGCCGACCCGGTCGAGCGAGAATCCGAGCGCCTTGGCCACGTCGCGGACGGCCGACCGCAACCGGTAGGAGATGACCTCGGACGTCATCGCCGCGCGGTGGCGGCCGTAGGTCTCGTAGACGTACTGGATCACCTCCTCGCGGCGGTGGTGCTCGAAGTCGACGTCGATGTCGGGCGCCTCGCGCCGCTCGCGGCTCACGAACCGCTCGAAGAGCACGTTCATCCGCGCGGGATCGACCGACGTGATGCCCAGGCAGTAGCAGATCGCCGAATTGGCGGCCGAGCCGCGGCCCTGGCAGAGGATGCCGCGCCGCCGCGCGAACCTCACGATGTCGAACACCGTGAGGAAGTAGGCCTCGTAGCCGAGCTCGGCGACAAGCCCGAGCTCGTGCTCGACGAGCTGCCGGACCTTCGCCGGGATGCCCTGCGGATACCGCTTGTGGGCGCCCTGCCAGACGAGATCGGCGAGGTGGTCCCGCGGCCGGCAGCCCGGCGGCACGATGGCATCCGGGTAGTCGTACCGCAGCTCGTCGAGCGAGAAGCGGCAGGCGGCAGCGATCTCGACGGCCCCGTCGATCGCGCCGGGCAGCGCCGCGAACCGCTCGGCGATCCGCCACCGCTCGTGGAGATGCCGTTCGCCGTTGGCGAGCAGCCGCCCGCGGATGGCGTCCACGGTGGCGCCGTGCCGCACGGCCGCCAGCACGTCGTGGAGCGGCAGCCGCGACCGCTCGTGGTAACGGACGTCGCCTGCCGCCACGACGGGCGCGCCGGCGCGCCGCGCCACGTCGGCGAAGCACGCCAGGCGGCCGGCATCGTCGCCCTCCAGCGCCACCTCGGCGAGCACGCGCAACCGGTCGTCGAACACGCCGCGCCAGCGGCGCACCGCCTCGACCGCCTCCGCCACCCGCCGCTCGTCCCGCCATCCACCCCCCAGGATCCGGGCCAGGGACACGCCGGCCACGAGCCCCGCGGTCCGGGAGGCCACGTCGTCGAACGTGAGCCGACAGCCGGCGTCGGGATCGGCCGGCCCCGCCTCCGCCGCCCGCTCGTGGCACCGCGTGACGAGCCGGCAGAGGTTGGCATACCCCGTGCGATCGACGACCCAGACGACGAGCGGCAGGGCGTCGCGCGGCTCCAGGGACGCGCCGACCACGAGCCTGATGCCCGCCTGCTTCGCGGCACCGTGGGCCCGCACGATGCCGGCGAGCGTGCCGCGGTCGGTGATCGCGACCGCGTCGTAACCGAGCTCCTGCGACCGCCGCACGAGCTCCTCCGGATGCGATCCGCCCTCGAGGAACGAGAAGTTGCTCGTGCAGTGGAGCTCCGCATACCGCGGGGGCGGGCACGCTCTCATGCGAACACCCCGTGCAGGAACCAGGCCCTGTCCCGCAATCTGCGGAACATCCAGAATCGCTCCCCCGACTCCGTCTCCACCACGTAGTAGTCGCGCCGCACGGTCGGCCCGCGCCACCAGGCCGTCTCGATCCGCTCCGGCCCGTGGGCAGCGGCGACGGCGTGCAGGCGGCCGCCGAGCCGGAACCGCGCCGGTGGTCCGTCGGTCGCGCCCGCCAAGGCCACGCCCCGCACGGCGTCGAGCCGCAGCGGCCGGGCTGCCAGCCAGACCGGCCGCAATCCGGCGGCGGCCACCAAGCCGCCATGCCGCCGCCCGGCCGCCCCGGCGCCGTTCGCCACGGTCCCCGGCGGCGCAGCGGCCCAGGCGTGCTCCGGCTGCGGATCGACCACCGGCTGCGGCTCGAACACCGCCGCCCGGCCCAGCCGTCCGGCCAACCGATCGAGGAGACCGCCTGCCTCGACCTCGGCTTCGTCGCCGCCACCGGCGCCCGGCGCGGCGAACAGCGACCGCTGCCGGCACGCGGCCGCGCCGGCCGCCACGACCTCGACGGCGATCACTTCGATCTCGCGCGGCAGGTGGCAGCGGCCCAGCCGCAAGTGCACGAGCTCCACGAGATGACGGGCCGAGCCGCTCGGCCGGAACACGCCCACGTCGATCACCGTCGGCACGGCGGCCCCGAACCGCGGAGCGGACGCGGCGCCCGCCGTGATGGCCGGCTCCAGCCGCACCTGCAGCGCGAGCACGCCTTCACCCCGCGCGGCGAGCGCGGCGGTGCACTGCCCCACGAGCCGGTCGAGCACGGCCCCGATCGTGTCGGCGACGGCGTCGGTCGTCACGAGCGGCACGTCGAAGGCATGGGCCGCGCGTGGAAGCTCGTGGTCCGACGGCGGCACGGGAGGTTCGGCCAGCGTTCCCAGGAATTCCGCCCGCCGACGGACGAGCAGGTCGGAAAACCGTGAGGCCAGACTGCGCGCCGGCAGCCGCAGCACGCCCCCGATCGAGTCGATCCCCACCTCGCCGAGCGCGGCGAGCGAGGCGGCGTCCAGCCGCAAGGCCGTCACGGGCAGGCCGGCGAGCGCCGCTGCGGCCTCACCGGGCGGCACGACCGCCCACCGCCTCCTCCGGAACGGGCACCCACGCCCCCGCCCGCCGGACGACGGTGCGAGCAGATCGGTGTGGTGGGCGGCGGCCCACGCGGCTCCGCAGGTGTCGGCGACGGCCACGCGGGCGTGCAGGCCCCGGGCGGCCAGCGTCCACACGGCCGTGCGGGCCAGCGCCGCCTCGCCGCCGAAGAAGCCGGCAGTGCCGCCGACGTCGACATGGATGCACTCCGGCGCCGCGGGCCGCACGCCCCCCGCGGCCTCGATGCCGACCGTCGGGGAGAACCTGCGGCACCAGCGGGCAAGCCGCTGAAGCGCGGCGGAGTCCGCGGCGGGATCGTCGGCCTCGACCTCGGCGATGTGGCAGGCCCGCGAGCCGTGGACGGCCGCCAGCACGGCCATGCCCTCGGCGAGTGACATGCCGGCGGGAATCCCGGGACAGCGGCCACCGCGGCCGCCACCGTCGGCCGGCCGCGGCGGCTCGGCCCAGGCCCACGACACGATCGTCATCACGCCGCGTCGTTCGCGGCGGCAGACGAACACCGGCACCTTCCGCGCCGCCGGCCGTTCGATCAGCCGCCGCTGCACGGGCCAGCGCGGCAGCCAGATCGTCATGATGCGCGGCATGTCGCACCTCCCTGCGGAAGGAAACGCGACCCAGCCGTCGCGCCCGCGCGGCGGCCGGACGACGCCCCCCCGGCCGGCCGCGGGATCGCCTGCCCGCGCGCCAGGTCGATGGCGATCTCGACCGGCCGCCCGGCGGCCTGGTCGCCCCCGTTCCAGCCGCCCCCCACCCGCTTCAGCCGCAGCCGGCGCTCGAACGGCGTGCCGCCGGCGAGCGACGTCACGGCGAATCGTGCCTCGGCCCACGAGGGCTCACGGATCGCGGCCGGGGAGCGCACGAAGAGGCCCACCGCACCGCCCGATCGCGCCGCCAGCTGCCAGCGACGCAGCGCCGTCGTCCATTGCTGCAGGCCGTTGCGGCCCGACAGCCACCGGTCGTGGGGGCGGCCGGATTCGACCGTCCACGCCGCCAGCCGCGGCCAGGCCACGACCGCCGCCACGCCGGCGCAGCGGAGCGACTGTTCGATCGCCCAGATCTCGTCGTCGTCGCGCGATGGACGCGCCACCACCAGCCTGATCCGGCCGGCCTCCCCCGCGCCGGCACGGGGGAGGCCGGCGCGGGCCGCGGTCAGCCACGGCAGAACGGCCGGCGGGTGAAACCATCCGGCGCGGTCGACCACGACGATCATGCCGCCTCGCGCACTGCCAGCCGCCGCCAGCCGGCAGGCGACCGCGCAGGCGAGTGTCGCCGCCCCTCCGCCCACGGCGGTCTCCGCGGTCGCGTCCCCCGCGTCGCCGGCGAGCCACTCGATCAGGCTGCCGCGCCGCACGCCGCCCGCCGGCAGCAGGGCATCGATCGCCGGCCAGCCGCTCGACACGGCCTCCCGGGACTGTTCCCGCCCCTGGAGGGCCACGGCACTGACCAGGCCGGCCTCCCGCAGCCCGGCCAGCCCAGAAAAACCCTGTCCGAACGTCACCATCGCGATCCTCCATTCCGTCGGCATGCCGCCAAAAATGAACGCATGTACACTACCCGTGGGCGACCGTCCTGTCAACGAACGGCTTCGGCATCCATTCCGGCACGGGGCTCGCCTGCCCCGCCGCCGCCAGCGACAATCCCGCCGGCCGCGCCCCGGCGTCCGCCACGCCCCCCAGTCGAACAGCCAGGAGAGCCGACCGTGCCACGCGCCCACGCGTCCGCAGTCCTCGTCGCCATCGCCCTGCTGGCCTGGGCCGAGCAGGCCACTCCGGCCCGCGCCGAGCAGGCGGCCGCGGTTCCCACCGACTTCGCCGACTTCCAACGGGACCTGTCGCCCCTGATCACGGCCCGACGCCCGGTGGACGCGAAGCACTGGCGGCAGATCGAGCCGGCCGTCCATCACCTCGCCCTGCAGCACGCCGATCGGATCGCCGCACTGTCCGCCGCCGACCGGATCGCCACCCTGGCGGCACTCGCCGACTTCATCGACGAGAAGCGGGCGGCCGCCGGGGCCAGGCCCGTGCTCGCCCGCGGCCGCACCGTCATCGGGCTGCTCGATCCCGCCCGCGGCCTCGACGCCAGGGAGATCACCACGATCGCCGACGCCTACGGCGGAACGCCCCGCGTCTTCAAGCGGGATGCCGACGGCGAGACGATCGACGGCGTCGCCGCCGCCTTCCTCGCGGCCGTCCGCGCCGCCGCCGCCGACCCGGCCGGCTGCACGATCGTCGTGCTCGGCCACGGACTGCCGACCGAGATCCAGAGCTACTCGATCCCGTTCGAGCGGCTCGCCGACACGCTCGTCGCCGGCGCGGTCGACCGCGCCGGGGCGGGCCGGGACGTCGACCTCGGCCACCTCGTCGTCATCTGCGACGACTGCTTCAGCACCGACTTCCTCGTCAACCTCTGCACCGCGATCGAGGCGCGGTGCCGCGACCGCGGCCTGGCTTCGCTGCCCGCCTGCATCGCCGGCACCAACCGCGACCGCGTCGGCCACGCCGACGTCGGCGAGATCTTCGTGCCGCACTTCTGGCGCGACGTCATCGAGCTCTGCTACGTCCGCCGGCCGCATCCCGAGGCCGTCACGCTCCGCGACTTCTTCGACCGGGTCGACGGCATGATGTACGGCTACGGCCGGGCGCCGATCGTGGACGACGGCGCCGTGACCGGCTGGCGGCTCGTCGATCCCGAGCAGGTCCAAGATCCGGTGGTCCTCGTGCCGCTCGACGAGGCAGACCTCGCGGAACTGCGGCGGATCCTCGGCCTCCCCGCCGCTGCCCAGCTGCCCCGCTGGCTCGACGTCGGCTGAGCCCCCGGCGCCGCGTTTCCGCCGGGCGCATTGGCCTCGGAGCTCTTCCGGGGCGGTCGCTACCATCCCGCAAGTCCCGGACCGCTTCCGCTCCGCACGACGCAGAGGGATCGCCATGGCCCGCCCCATGCTCCTCGGCCCCGCCAGGCCGCTCGTGGTCGTCACGATCGCGTGCGCCATGACCGCGGTGCCGGGCTGTCGCACGGCCCGATTCGCGCAGCTGGGATCCTCGGCGCCCGCCGCGATGACGACCGCCGGCACCGCAGCCGCCGCCGCCCGCATGTCGAACGTCGACGAGGCCGTCGCGACGCTCCTGGCCCGCCACGTCGGTCCGACCGTCATCCAGGCGTCGGCCGAGGACGCCGCGGTGTCACCCGCCTTGGGCAAGCGGATCGCGATCCTGCCCGCCGAGGTCGACGCCGCGACGGCGGCGGAGGACGGCCTCGCCGGCCGGCTCGGGGCGACCATCGCCGCGCGACTCGACGAATCCCAGCTCTTCGAGCGGGTCTCCGATGCCGAGGTCGCCGCGGCGATCGAAGCCGCGAGCCTCTCCCCCGACGATCTCGGCGACCGGACGGGCAGCCGGGCCCTCGCCCGGGCCTTCCAGGAGCGGGGCACCGACGTCGACTACCTCCTCCGGCCGCGGGTCGCCGCCGATCGGCGGCTCGTCCTCGAGCTCGTCGACGCCAGGACGGGCACGACCGACTCCCAGGCGATCGCCCTGCGGCACCGCTCCCCGCGGCTCGCCTTCTGGCAGGCGGACTGACGCTCAGGCGGCTGCGGCCCGGGTCGGCATCTGGAGCGACCATGGTCCCGGCTGCTCTCCGGGCCCGCGGCCGTCGAGAAACCCCGCGGCCCGCAGGGCGCCCTGCTGCCGCCAGGACCGCACCAGCTCCTCGGCCCGCCGGCAGCGGTCGGCGTCGGCCGAGGAATCGGCCGGCTGGTACTGCGTCTGCGAGGGAAAGGCGAAGTCGCACCCGGCGTCCTGCACGACGCCCATGACCTGGAGGTAGACGTCCTCCTGGATGGCGAGGAACTCGTCATGGGCCGTCGTGTCGGCCAGGGCGAAGAGCTCCACGTTGAGCGACCACTCGCCGTAGCCCGTGAACCGCACCCGGACGGAATCGGCCACGATCCGCGGATGGCCGGCGAGCAGCTGCCGGAGGGCCGCCAGCACATACCGGAGCTGGTCGGCCGTGGTCTCGTACCGCAGCGTCAGCACCGTCTGCAGCAGGATGCGGTCGCGGCGGGAGAAGTTCGCGAGCTGGAGCTTGGCGAACTCCGAGTTGGGGATCGTGACGAGCGTGCGGTCCGGGCAGCGAATCCGGGTCGAACGCAGGCCGATCTGCTCGACCGTGCCGCGGACGTCGCCGAAGCGGCAGACGTCGCCGATCCGCACCGGCTTGTCGGCGAACAGCACGAGGCCGGCGATCACGTTCTCGACGGTGTGCTGCGCGGCGAGGGCCACGGCCAGGCCGCTGACGCCGAGGCCGGCGAGCAGGGGGGCGACGGAGATGCCGAGGTAGCCGGCCCCCACGATCACCATCCAGGCCACGACGAGCACCGTCACGATCTTGAACCCCAGCCGCACGAGCTGCGTGTCGATCGTGCCGGGCCGGAGGCCGCGGGAGTGGATGACCAGGTCGGCGAGGTGCCGCAGGAGGGCGAGCACCAGCAGGATCCCACCGACGATCGCGACGAC
The DNA here is from genome assembly GCA_044339885.1 of Pirellulales bacterium. Taxonomy (GTDB): domain Bacteria; phylum Planctomycetota; class Planctomycetia; order Pirellulales; family UBA1268; genus QWPN01. Next base: position 9,986 of record JBIIUP010000023.1, read on the forward strand.
CCGGAGGGACGCCTTCGTCGTGAACAGCAGGCCGCCGGTGAGCCGGATCTGGTAGGTGAAGAGGTAGTCGATGACGACCGCGGCCGCGATCATGCCGGCCGGGGCCGCGCAGGCCAGGGCGTGCGTGACCAGGCCGTGCGGGTCGGCGGCGGCCGCCCGCCGGGCCAGGCGGAACAGGGCGGCCACGCAGGCGGCGCCAGCGGCCGCCAGCGCCGCGACCGCCAGCCAGCGCCACGCCGTCTCCCCGAAGACCTGCGCCTTCGCCCAGGCGGGCAGGCCGCGAACCCAGGCGTCGGGGATCATCCAGCCGCAGGCGCGGACGTAGAGGTCGTAGAAGCCGGGGCTGCCGGCGTCGGGCCTGTAGGGAAGGTCGTGGACCCGGCGGTGGAACTCCTCGGCCCGCTCGACGGTGTCGCCGCTGAAGAGCCACTCCCCCTGGCGCGGTCCGTCGGCGATCCGCACCAGGGCGATCTCCGTGTGCGGCATCCGCCAGTGGACGAGGCCCTCCTTCTCGACGGCGGCTGTGTCCGGGACCTCCGCGTCGGCGGGCATCTCGATCCGGTCGAAGATCTCCTTGAGGCACACCGCCGCCTGCCGGCCCTTTGATTCCGCCAGCGACGGGGCCACCGCGCGGAGGTCGAGGCAGCCGACGACGCCCTCGATCATCCGCCGCGTCCGCGTCGCCTGGGCCACGGACTTCGGCTGGTCGCGAATCGCCGCGAACACGGCGTCCGAGCGGTCGATGAAGCTGCGGACCGCGGCCCGCGGGCTCGACAGGTCGGCGGGCTCCAGCGGATGGTGGTCCGCGGTCCCGTCGGCGACGGCGCCGGCTCCCGACGCCGCCACGAGGAATCCGAGGACGAACCGGACGCGGTGGGCTGCGGGGTGGTTGCTCAATCGCATGGCGGGCACTCGCACGGGGTCAGGACTCGACCGACGTGGGGCGGATACCAGCCCCGAGGGGCCAAAGTCAACGCACGACCGGAGGGGGCCGTCGAGCCACGTTCCCCGGCCACCGCGATCCCCCCAGTCCCGCGAAGGGCGGTCGCCGCACCGTGCCGTCTGCGCCGACCCGGCGGCCGCGGACCGTGCAGGCCATGCCGGTCCTGCCGCCCAACGCTGCCGGAGCCGGCCGACCCGCCCGCGACCGCCGATGCTCGTTGCGTTCGGGTGGCACTGTCCGTGAGGCGCTGACGTGGGACGGCAAGCACGGTGGACCGCGATGCTGCTGGGGGCATGCCTCGTCGTGTCGGCGACGGCGTCCGCGGACCAGCCCGCGGCCCTCGACCTCTCCGGGATCGCGCCGGCCGGCGACGGCTCCGTCCGGACCGACGACGTCGTTCCCTGCGCGGCGGCGGACTCCACGGCGAACGGTCCGGGTCGTCGCTGGTACGCCAGTGCCATCGTCGGGGCGAATTTCGGATGGCTCGCCGGGGACGGGAACATCTTTTTGGTCGACGAGGCGGCCTCGCGGTTCGCCGACACGGGCTTCACCGGCGGCGGCGCCGTCGGCGTGGCGATCGACCGGCCGACCGGGCTCCTGCGGGTCGAGTTCGAGGCCCGGGCCCGCGGCCCGATCGGGGACACGGCGACCGAGACGTTCGGCGCCGACGTGGTCAGCCTCGACCAGTCGGTCACCGACGGCTGGTCGACCATGGTGAACGTCTGGCGGGACTGGTTCCTGACCGACCGGCTCGGCGGCTACCTGGGCGGAGGCGTCGGCGCCGGAGGCTACCGGTACGGCTTCCGGGAAACCGCGAGCTTCCTGCCGGGCGAGTCCCTCACCGGATCCGCGGCGGTCGGCGGACTGGCGGGCCAGGTCGGCGGCGGCGCGATCTACGCGGTGAGCGACCGCCTGACGATCGACGTCGGCTACCGGTTCTTCACGGTCCAGGCGGGGCGGACGACCGCGCTGGTCGAGGACGGCGTCTCCCCGCCGCTGGCGATCGCCGACGCCTGGAGCGCCTTCTCGGCCAGTGAGCTTCTGCTCACGCTGCGGGTCTACGAGCCCTTCCGCCGCTGGACGCGGTGAAGGCCGCCCGCGGCCTCGACTTGCAGGCACGCCCGATGCGAGCCGCTCGCCGCATCAGACGGGTGCCACCTGATCCTCGCGCGTTCGAGAGCCCAGATCATGGATCGCGCGAGGGGTTGCCCGTGCCGGCGAGCCGGCGTTGCTGGCCGAGCGAAACCAGGATGCTCAAGCGAGGGCAGCATCGAGTGAGCGCAGGCCCGGAGGGCCGGAGGGAACGTCCGGGCGAGACGGCACGGGCACACCCGGCCCCCGCGGCGTGCGCGTCGTCCGTGGATCAAGTGTGAGCCGCGTCAGACCTTGTAGCGGTCGCGGTTCACGTCGGGCTTCACGCCCTCGGGCGTCTCGTCGCTGGCAATGTCGAACCACTCGGGCTTGAATTCGATCCGGGCCTGCGTGGACGGATTCGCCAGGGCGATGTTGCTCACCAGGGCGATCACGGCGTCGGCGATCGCCACCTCGGGCTTGCACCGCGGCTGGTGGTCGGGGGCCGGATTGCGGATGCACCAGGCCCAGTGCTCCATCTCCTCGGTGTAGCCGCGGGAGGGGGGCGCCCCGGCCGCGCCGCCGGCGCCGGCGGCGTAGCTGCCCCCGCCACTCTCGGTGGTGTCGAGGGTGGGCGTGCCGTCCTTCGCCTTGGCCACGGTCACCCGCGTGTCCTTGGCGGAGTCCTTGTAGAGCATGACGTCCTGCTCGCGCTCCAGCACGAGCGTGCCCTTGGTGCCCATCACCACCTCGCCGTACTCGCCGAAGCCGTTGCCGTTGATCGACGAGTAGGTGACCACGACCTTCTTGTTCGGGTCGGCGACCGCCCCGGCGTCGTCGAAGTAGCCGGGGGCCGGATACTCGTACATGCAGTAGACGTGGTCGTCGATCTCCCGATCGGCCGGGAAGATGCTCCGGTTGCCGACGGCGGTGACCGTGAGCGGCTTCACCTTCTTGCCCACGCCGTGCATCGCCGAGACGAAGATGCCCGCGGCGTCGAGCTGGTGGCTGCCGAGCTCGGCCATCAGGCCGCCGCCGGTGCGGTTCCAGAGCCGCCACCGGATGAGCTCCTCCAGGGGAGTGCGGGGAGTCCCGTCGGTGAGCGTCATCTGCGTGTACCCGTGCCGGGCGGCATCGACGGCGGCGTCGGAGATCTGCGCCTCCAGTTGGGCGATCTTCCGCCCCAGGGCTTCGATGTCGGCGGGTCGGGCGCTCGCGAGATCCTTCTTCCAGCCGGCGAGTTGCTTGGCGAGTTTCTCGTCGCCAGGCAGCGGCGGCTTCCAGGAGTCCTTGCCCGGGAGATTGCCCCGGTGCCACTGGGCGCGGATCGAATGCAGATCGCCGAGCAGCCGCGCCGTGCCGATGGTGTGCACGGCATCGTCGTAAAGGATGCTGTAGTGCCGCTGGTGGCCCGTGGCCAAAATCCGGCCGGTCTCGCGGGCGACCCGGCCCATCTCCTTGCACTCGTGGACGCTGTGGCCCATGAGCTTCTCGGTCAGGACGTGCTTGCCCGCCCGCATCGCCCGGATGGAGGCCTCGGCGTGGAGGTGCAGCGGCAGGGCGATGATCACCGCCTCGACGTCGTCGTCGGCGAGCATCTCCTCGTAGCCGTCGTAGACCTTCACCTTCCGCCGGGCCGCGTCCTCCGTGGCCCACTGGTACTTCGCCATGAGCCCCGGGCGGGCCGTATTGGCGCTGGGGCTGGAGACGTCCCCGTGGAAGGCGCGGAAGACGTTGTAGGGCCGGATGTCGGCGATCGCGACGACGTTGAGATACTCGGGGTTGTGGGCCCCGATGAGCACGCTCCCCTCGTCGCCGGTGCCGAGGACGCCCACGCGGAGCGGGTCGCCCACGCTCTTGCCGTAGCCGAAGTAGATGGAGCCCAGCCCGGCACCGCTGGCGAGGCCAGCGGCCACAGCACCCCCGAGAAAGTCGCGGCGGGTGATGTTCACCGCATCCGTGAAGTTTTCCCGGCCAATCCGCTTCTGCTGCTCGGTGAGATTCATCGCGTCACCCCTTCGTTCCCCGGCACATGCCGCGGCACCACGCCGTCAGCAGACAGTATTTGTCGCGAAAGTAGTCGAGCCCGCTCCAGCCGCCGATCGGCAGGGCGGCGATCGCCAGGAGCGCCGCCAGTTCCACCCACTGATCGTAGGTGGGCTGGGCGCCGGCCACCCAGAACGGCTGGCTGGCGACCACCGACAGCAGGAAGATCGCCCCACCCATGGCGTTGAACGAGACGAAGATGCCGAGCACGAGGCACGCCCCGATCGTGAGGAGCGACCAGCTCACGAACCGATCGGCCTTCCAGAGCGAGTCGGGCTCCCGAGCCGCCGCCGCCCGGCGGCGGAGCTCCTCCGATCCCAGGGACCGATCCCACCGGTCCACGAGCCGGCTGCCGATCCCGGCGGCGTCGGCCATCCAGCCGGCGGCCTGGCCGGCCAGCTCGTTCCGCTTCTTGACGACCCTGTTCCGCTCGAACGGAATCTCGTCGGCTCCCGGCCGGTCGCGCATGCCGCCCAGCCGGGCGATTTCCAGCCGGTAGGCCACGAGATCGTCGTCGATCGAGGCCAACCAGTCGTCGAGTTCGGCCGCGGCCGCATCGAGAGCGCGTTCGGCGGCGGCCCTGCCCTCGGCATCCAGCGGCACCTTCTCCGCGCGGCGCTCGAGCAGTCGCCGCCAGGATTCGACCACGCTCCCCTTCCAGGCGGCGGCGGCCTCGGCCGCGGTTCGCCCGTCGGCGGAGGCGACGGTGCCCGACCAGTCGCCGGTCTGCGGCAGGCTGCCTCGATACCAGTCGCCGAGCGGTCCGACGGCCGTCTTGCGGAAGCCGACGCTCGACCAGCCCGGATCGCGGAGGTGGCTAAGCCCCTCGAGGAAGAAATGCAGCCCCACCACGATGCGGAGGAAGGCCAGCGCAACCACGGCGAGAGTCGTCGGACGCATGGGGATGCCCGGAAGGCTGGGAATGGGCCCGGGGAACCGCAGGACCACACTCAATTGAAACCACAACCGGCCGCGTGGCAAGCCGAGCGTGCGACCCGCGATCCCGAGGGGGTGGTGCCGAGCCCGCCAACCGCGCTTGCCACCCAGGCCGCCGGCCTGCGAAAACCGCGGTCATGCGGATCGTCCTCTGCTATCCCGTCGACCCGGTGCACGTGGCCAGGATTCGCGCGGCGGCACCGTCCGCCGAGGTCGTCGACGCCGGACAGGAGCGGGTGGCCACCGAACTTCCCGAGGCCGACATCTTCTGCGGTCACCCCAAGGTGCCCGTGCCCTGGGAGCGGGTCGTCGCCCGCGGCCGGCTGCGGTGGATCCAGTCCTCGGCCGCCGGCCTCGACCACTGCCTGGTGCCCGCCGTCATCGAGTCCGGCATCGTCGTCACGAGCGCTTCGGGGGTGCTGGCCGACCAGGTGGCGGAGCACGCCCTCGCCCTGACGCTCGCCTGCACCCGCCGGATTCCCCTGTTCCTCGAGCAGCAGGCCCGGCGCGAGTTCGTGCGACGGCCCACCCGCGACCTCACCGGCGCCACCGTCGGCATCGTGGGCCTCGGGGGCAATGGCCGCAGGCTCGTGGAGGTCCTCGCCCCGTTCCGGGTGCGCATCCTGGCGACCGACTGGTTCCCGGTGCGGAAGCCCGCCGCCGTCGAGTTCCTCGGGCCGCCCGAGTCGCTGCCCGGAATCCTCGGGGAGTGCGACGTCCTCTACCTCTGCCCGCCGCTGACGCCCCACACGCGGGGCATGATCGACGGAGCGGCCCTGGCCCGGATGAAGCCCGGGGCCATCCTCGTGAACGTCGGCCGCGGTCCGCTCGTCGACGAACACGCCCTGGCCGCCGCGCTGGCGTCGGGGCACCTGGATTCCGCCGGCCTCGACGTCACCCCCGACGAGCCGCCGGCGCCGGACAGTCCCCTGTGGACCGCACCGCGGCTGGTGATCACGCCCCACGTGGGCGGGCAGTCCCGCCGCCGAATCGATGCAATGACCGACTTCTTCTGCGACAATCTGCGGAGGCACCTGTCCGGGCTGCCGCTGCGAAACCTGGTCGACAAACGGCTGGGGTTTCCCGAGCCCCCGAACGGATCGGAAGCGGACGCCCCATGAGCACCACGATCCTGCACGACGAGCGGCCCACGGTCTCGGCCGCCGGCGACGTCGGCAGCCAGTGCCCCGAGGACCTGTTGGCCCGCTACGGCGAGATCCTCTCCGCCGGCCGGCTCAACTGGTCGGAATATCACACGCTCCAGCGGCGGCTCGGCTCCGGCGGCCAGGGGGTCGTGTTCCTCACCGAGCGCCGCGGCAGCGACAGCTTCACCCTGCCGGTGGCCCTCAAGGTCTTCTCGCCGGAGCGGTACGAATCCGAACAGGCCTACATCGAAGCGATGACCCGGATCGCCACGGTCGCCTCGCGCGTGGCCCAGATCCAGCAGGACAACCTCCTCGACGTGCAGAACTTCGTCGAGCAGCGGCGGATCCGGATCATGCAGATGGAGTGGATCGACGGGTACGACCTGTCGCGGCTGCTGGCCCCGGAACTGCTCGACGAGACCCGCCGGAAGGTCGACGACGAACGCTGGAAATACCTCAACAACGTCATCGTGACCGCCGGCCCGAGGCAGTCGCGGCTCAAGCCCGGCGTGGCGATCGCGATCGTGCGGGAGTGTCTGGCGGCGCTGGCCGCGCTCCATCGCGAGGGCATCGTCCACGGCGACGTGAAGTCGGCGAACATCATGGTCAAGCGGACGGGCAACGCGAAGATCATCGACATCGGCTCCGCGCACGCCGTCGACGACCTGCCGCCGACGCGGACCTGCACCCCGTCGTACGCCGCGCCCGAGGTTCTCGAGGGCCGCGAGCACACGCCCCGCTCAGATCTCGCCGGCCTCGGCTACGTCCTGGTGGAGATGCTCTCCGGCCAGCCCTCGTTCGCGGGGCTCTCGTCGCTCCGCGATCTGCTCGAGGCCAAGCGCTCACTGCCCCAGCGGCTGCCGCAGCTGCTCCCGGCCGACGTCACCTGCAACCAGCTCCTCATGGACTTCTGCCGTCGCCTCATCGCTCCCGACCCGGCCAAGAGGTTCGCCAGCGCCGAGGACGCCGACCTCGAGAAGGGGGGCGCCGCGAGCTTCCACCGGCAGCTCATCGTGGGCGGACTGGCGAGCGAGTACGAGAACGAGGTCCGCGCCTGGCTGGAACAGCTGGAGTGACCGGTCCTACCGCAGCCGGCGGTAGACGCCACGCACCACCGCGGTCGTGAACCGCGGCGCCAGCCGCTTCAGCCGCCACAGCCAGCGAGCCTGCAGGCCGACGACCACGTAGCGGCGATTGCGGCGCACGGCCGCCAGCACCCGTCGCGCCACCCGTTCGCTCGTCCACCATGAGCCGTCCATGCGCCGGCGTGCCTCCCGCGACGCCGCCGCCGAGGTGAAGTGGAACGATTCCAGCAGGCCGGAGCGGAAGAAACCTGGGCAGACGACCGTCACTCCCGGGCGGCCCCGGGGGCATTCCGCGGCGATCGCCTCCGACAGGGCGACCACGCCCGCCTTGCTCGCGGAGTAGGCGGCGAGGGCGGGGGGCGCCAGGATCGCGGCGATCGACGCGATGTTCACCACGTGGGCCCGCTGCGGGTGCTCCCGCAGCCACGGGACGAACACCTCGCAGCCCAGGGCGGTGCCCAGCAGATTCGTCTCCACGACCCGCCGCCACTGGGCCTCCGGCATCGTGCCCACTTCTCCCGCGGCGCCGACACCGGCGGCGTTGACGAGGAGATCGAGGGTCGGCCAGGCGTTCCGCAGCCGGTCGTGCAGGGCCTGCCAGGCGGCGGCGTCCCGCACGTCGGCGGCGACGCGGCAGCCTCCCGGGGCGGCCGGGTCGCCGGGGTCCGCGCCCGGCCACCCGGGTCCCGGCAGGTCGATGCGGACCACCCGCCAGCCATCATCGGCGAGGGCGTCGGCGAGGGCCCGGCCGAGGCCGCTGGCCGCGCCGGTGACGATCGCGCAGCCGGGACGCAGGGGGCGGACGCTCACGAGACGGCGCCGGACGGCCGGAGTGCGGGCGAGACCCGCGGCGAGGGTGGCAAGCGAGGGTGACGGGACTCGAACCCGCGGCCTCCAACGTGACAGGCTGGCGCTCTAACCAACTGAGCTACACCCCCGGAAACCGCCAACGGGATCGGGGCCGTGCCACCTCGTGGACGCGAGAGTATAGGACACCGTCGGCCGATTTGCGAGCAGGCTTCAAAAGACGCCGCGATCGGGCGCGAAGCCCTTGCGCACGGCGATCTCGAGGTCCTGCCTGGCCTGACCCTCGAGTCCGGCGGCCCGGCACGCCAGGCCCCGATGATGATGCATGACGGCCAGACCGTGGTCGACGGCCCGCAGCCGATACGCCAGCTCCGTGGCGTCCGCCCGCCCCGCGAGGACCGCCAGTTCGCGCCGCTGCCGCATGCCGCCCGCGATCGCCAGGTTCAGGTCGTCGATCGCCTCCGCGTGCCGGCCGAGGAGGTGCAGGACGAAGCCCCGCGTGTCGAGCAGTTCGGGCGGCTGGGGATCGCTGCCGGCGAGCGCCGCATCGATGTCGCGGAGAGCCTCGGGAAGCTCACGGCCGACGAGCGCGCGGATGTAGGCCCGGTGGTTGAGGGCGTCGGGATCGCCCTGAGCCGCGATCTCCACGGCCGCGTGGGCGTCGGCGAGAGCTTCCTCCGGCCGCTCGAGCATCACGTTGGCCAGCGCCCGCACCCGCCGCGGCCGCGTCGCCGTCGGGGCGATCGCCGCGGCGGTCTCGGCGTCGGCGAGAGCGCCCGCGGGGTCGCGGTTCTCGATGCGGAGCATCGCCCGCCAGCAGAGGAGGCTGGCGTCGCGGTCGGCATCGCCGCTGCCCCACCGCACGGCCCTGCCGACGTCACCGATCGCCGCGGCGATCCGACCGCGGGCCTCGTGGTCGACCGCCCGTTCCACGGACCACTGCACGACCGCCTCGCGGACCGCGGGCAGAACCGCGGGCCCGAGCACGGCCGGCACGACCGCACAGCCGAGGATCGCGACGAGGATCGCCCGCTTGAGGCGGCCGGGACGCGGCGCCGAGCCGCCACTCCCGCCGGCGGCGAAGCCACCGTCGGCTGCGGGCACCTCGAATTCCGGCGGGATGGGAAAACCGAGTCGGTCGTAACGCATGCGGAGCACCTGCACCTACGGTGGCCGCGTTCCCTTGCCGCGTTTTTTCCCGGTACGCTAGGATCATGCTATCCCGCGTGCGGCCCTCCGGCGAGTCTCCGGCAGAGCATCTTCCGGGAACCGCCCGAGACGGGAAGGAGTTCGCGATGCCGCTCTTCGAGGTCGAGACCAGCGGCCACATCATCATCTCGTGGGCGGCCGACGAGGCCGCCGCCGAGGCCGTGGTCCGGCAGGCCTACCCGGGGGAGGACATCGTCCGCCTGACGCGGCGGCCCCGTGATACCTGGGTCATCTCCAAGTCGGCCCTGGGGCTGACCGATTCGCGGGTCAATCCCTGCAGCACGGCCCGCGAATGCCTCGCCAAGGCCTCCGGCGACAAGCTGCACGCGATCCGGCTCTACATGCACGAGACCGGCGACGATCTCGACCGGGCCCGCAAGGTCATCGAGTCGAACATGGTCATGGGCTGGTGATCCGCAGTACGACGATGCGGCCGGTGGCGTCCAGCCCGCCGTCGTCGGCGACCGCGACGAGGGCCCGGCCTCCGGAGGCCAGCTCGGGGCCGAGGGCCAGCCCTTCGAGGTTGCAGCCGAGCGCCGCCCGCCAGAGCAACCGCTTCGCGACGTGCCGATCGACGCGCGCGGCGAGGCCGGCGGTCGTGCCGGCGACGTCGACGCCCGCCGCCGGATCGACGAAGTAGAGGCGGTTCTCGAACGGGGGCAGGCCGGCCGCTCCGGACCGTTCGAGCACGAGCAGGCCGCCGGCGGGACCGGGCAGCACGACGAGCGCGACCACGCCGGACCACGTGCCCCGATCCATCACCTGCACGAAACCGTGGGGCGGATCGACAGCGTAGGCCAGTTGCACGCCGCTCCCGGTTCCGGGCGGGTCCGCGGTGTCCGCCTCGGCGGCGGCTCCGTCATCGGCCGGCAGGGGAATCGCGACGAGCCGCACGACCGTGCCGGCTCCGACGGTCGACGGCGGCCCGTCTTCCGGAAGCGCCTCCTCGTTGGCCGTCCAGAGCAGCCGCCGCTGCAGGTCGGTGGCCAGGGACTCCAGCCCCCGATTCGGACGCATGCTGCCGAGGATCGGCGGGAGCGGCACGCGGCCCAGCAGGCTGCCGTCCGCGAGCGAGACGCCCCGGATCGCCGGCGTGTCCTCCTCGCAGACGAACACGAAGGGCCGCGGGTCCGCACGGCCATCGGTGCGCCACCGCCGCGCGATGCGGGCGGCGACCGCCGGGGGGCAGACGGCCACGTCCTCGTAATCGTGGCGGGCGGAGAGCCTGAGCGCCCGCAGATCCCTCACGGCCAGGGGCATCCCGTCCACGGCGAGGTCGAGGCCGAAGGACAACAGCCGGTCGCTGTTGTCCATGACGGCGATCCAGCCGTCGTCGCCCAGCCAGGCGATCCCGCTGATGCCGCCGACGCGGACGGCCGTGCCCTCCGCGTCCGCGGCCTCCGCGGGGAAGGGGATCGCGCCGACCTGCACGACGGCAGGGAGGCCCGCGACCTCGGCCGCCGACGGTGCCTGGCGGCCCGCCCCGGTCAGGCCGACCATGACCATCACCAGGATCCCGCGGACCGCTCCCATGGCCGCGTTGTACCACGCGGCAGGAAGGTCTCCGTCACTCGCCGACGGTCCCCGACTCGGTGAACGAGACCGGCTGCACGGCTCCCGTCTCGGGGCCGGCGGCGATGCTCGTGCGACTCGGCCGATAGCTCGAGGTTCCGCCCGGCCGATACCCGGGATCGGGACGACGCATCGGTGCCGCGGGGGACGCGGCGGGCGGTGCGGACGGCGGCGCCATCGGGGGCAACGACTGCGGCGGCTGGAGTTCAGCCGGAACCGCGGTGGATGGCGACGCGGCGGATGGGAAGCCCTGCGGTGCCGCCGCCGCCGGGCCGCCAGAGAACCTGCTGCCGCCGGCGTACCGCGAGTCGGCCGCGGACGGGGGCAGCACGTCGGCCCCCGAGCCGGTCCAACCGGGCGACGCAGCGCGGGCATCGGCCACCCGCGGACCGGGCGATCCCGGCGGCGAGCCTCCGGGAGCCGCCGACGGCAGCGGCGTCAGCGGCGGCTCGGTCGGGGTCGCCCCGAAGCCGGAAGGAGTCGTGGCCGCG
>JBIIUP010000176.1:0-6520 GCA_044339885.1 Pirellulales bacterium
GTCACTCCGCCACCGGCTTCGGTAGACCGGTCGCCGTGCGACCGGATGCCCCCCGCCGCTGCCAACGTGGATTCCCGGTTGCACGGCAACCGGGCTACCCAATTCCGCAACCGACTCCGGCAGTCGACTGACGGGCTACCCAATTCCGCGTCCGGCTACGAAGTCGCGGCACCGTCGACCGTCGTCCCGCCACGACATCCAGCTCGCACCGTCGACCGTCGTCCCGCCGCGACATCCAGCTCGCACCGTCGACCGTCACTCCGCCACCGGCTTCGGTAGACCGGTCGCCGTGCGACCGGATGCCCCCCGCCGCTGCCAACGTGGATTCCCGGTTGCACGGCAACCGGGCTACCAAACCGGGCCACCGGCTGCCACATCCAGCTTCGGTAGACCGGTCGCCGTGCGACCGGATGCCCCCTGCCGCTGCGAACGCCGATTCCCGGTTGCACGGCTGCCGGGCCCCGCCGGTGGACCGCGCCGAACGCCTGTTTTCACGGCTTCGATCTGGTGTTGTGGCCCTGCACCGGGCGATTCATCATGGACGCCCTCCGACGCCATGTCAGACCACTCCCATCATTCCGCGCACCCGACGACCCGGCCCTGGGCCCGGCTCATGGCCGTCGTGCGGTTCGAGCGGTCCGACATCACGACGATCATCGTCTTCGCGTTGGCCGTCGGCGTGCTCTCGATCGCCACGCCGGCCGCCATCGAGGCCCTGGTCAACACCGTCCAGTTCGGTGTCCAGCTCTGGCCGGTCATCGTGCTCTCGTTCGTGATGCTCGGCTTCCTGTCGCTGTCGGCCATGCTGCGGGCGACCCAGCTCTTCGTGACGGAGTGCCTCCAGCGGAGGATGTTCGTCCGCACGGCCAACGACTTCGCCGACCACTTCGCCAAGGCCGAGATCGAGGCCTTCGACGGTCGCAATCCCACCGACATCGTCAACCGCTTCTTCGAGATCGCCTCGGCGCAGAAGTCGCTCTCCACCCTCCTCGTCGACGGGGTGGGCGTGGCGATGCTCACGATCGTGGGCCTCGCGGTGCTGGCGTTCTACCACCCCTACCTGCTCACGTACGCGGCGGTGCTCGTGGCCCTCGTGCTCTTCCTGCTCTTCGTCCTCGGCGTGGGGGGCGTCCGCACGAGCATCGCCGAGAGCTACTCGAAGTTCGACGTCGCCGGCTGGCTCGAGGAACTGGCCAAGTGCCCCCACACCTTCCGCTTCGGCCGCGGTGCAGCCCTGGCCCACGCGCGGGCGGACGCGCTGGCCGACGCCTACGTCACCGCCCGCAAGCGGCACTACCGCGTCGTCTGGCGGCAGACCCTCTTCGCCCTGTTCCTGGAAGCCGTGGGCAGCACGGTGCTCCTCGGCCTCGGCGGATGGCTCGTGCTCAACCGCCAACTCACGCTCGGCCAGCTCGTCGCCGGCGAGCTGCTGGTGGCGCTCGTGCTCTCGGCCCTCTCCAAGAGCGGCAAGTACATCGAGACCTTCTACGACCTCCAGGCTTCGCTCGACAAGCTCGGCGTGCTCGACACGCTGCCGCTGGAACGCGAGGGGGGAGAGCTGCTGCCGCCGAACGACAAGCCGATGCGGGTGGTCGCCGAGACGAAGGCGCGGAGCGGCCAGATCCGGCGGCTCGAGGTCGCGCCCGGCGAGCGGGTGGCCGTCTATGGATTGTCCGGGGTCGGGAAGACGTTCCTCCTGGAGATGCTCGCCCTGCTCCGGGTGCCCCGCGAGGGTCTCTTGGAGTTCGACGGGCTCGACGCCCGGTCCCTCGATCGCGGCCAGACGCGGCTCCAGCTGGCCTACGTCGGCCAGGCGGAGACCTTCGCCGACACCGTCGCCGAGAACGTCCGCGTGGGCCGCGAGGACCTCACCGCGGCCGACGTCCGTCGGGCCCTGGAGATGGTCGGCCTGGCCGACGACGTGGCCCGGCTGCCCCAGGGAATCGCCACGCCCCTGGCGTCCGACGGCCGTCCCCTGTCGACCAACGAGCTCTCCCGGCTATCGATCGCCCGGGCCCTGGCGGCGAAGCCGCGGCTCCTGCTCATCAACGGCCTTCTCGACGCGCTCGACACCCGCGACTGCCCCGAACTGATCGCAGCGCTCTTCGACCGGAAGGCTCCCTGGACACTCGTGATCGTCACCAATCGCGACGACATCAAGCAGCGGTGCGACAAGGTGGTGGAGTGGGCATGACCGCGCGCGAAGCCAAGACCGGGAGCGGACGGCCGGTGAGCACGGCCATGGCGCGGGCCGCGACGCCGCGGAGCGTGCGGATCCTCGCGCGGCTGCTGTTCCTGCTCTTCCTGGCGACGCCGTTCATCCTCGCACTCGTGCCCTGGCAGCAGACTGTGATGTCGCGGGGCACGATCGTCGCCTACTCGCCCGTCGAGCGGATGCAGGTACTCACCGCCCGGGTCTCGGGGCAGGTGCGGAAGTGGCACGTCGTGGAGGGGACCCACGTCAAGGCGGGCGACGCGATCGTCGACATCGAGGACAACGATCCCGAGCTGGCCGAGCGGCTCGAAGCCCAGCGGGCCTTCCTCGCCGACCGCCTGGAGGCGGCGAAGCAGGAGGTGACGGAACTTGCTGCCGCGGCCAAGGCGCAGGAGTCGGCTCGCGACGCGGCGGTGAAAGCCGCCGAGGCCAACCGCGAGGCGGCGAAGCGGGCGATCCAGGTGTCCGAGCAGTCGAAGGCCAACGCGGGATTCGCCCTGGAGTTCGAGAAGAACCGCTTCGAGGTGTTCGACGACCTGTTCACGAACCCCGAGTTCGGCGGCCTGGAGAGCCGGCTGTCGCGGGACGAGGCGCGGATGCGGTCGGACCGCGCCCAGACCGACATCGACAAGGCAGACGCGGAGCTCCAGCGGTCCCAGGCGGCCCTGCTCACGCAGGAGGCCCTGCTCCTGCAGGCCGACGCCAGCGGGCTCTCGTCGATCGCGGTGGCCCGCAGCAACCTCCGCAAGGCCGAGCAGAACCAGTTCTCGGTCGAGCGCGAGATCCAGGACATCGACGTCCGCATCGAGCGGTTCAAGGCCCGCAACGTGGTCGCCCCGAGCGACGGCACGGTCTACCGCGTGGCGGCGAACGTCGGGCAGGGCGGGCAGTACGTCAAGGAGGGAGACGAGCTGTGCACGATCGTCCCCGACACCACCGACCGGGTGGTCGAGCTTCTCCTCGACGGCCTCGACGCGCCTGTGGTGCTGGCCTACGCCGACAAGACCGGCCGCATGCCGCACGTGCGGCTGCAGTTCGAGGGCTGGCCGGCGGTGCAGTTCTCCGGCTGGCCGGAACTGGCGATCGGCACGTTCGGGGGCATGGTGCGGCAGATCGACCCGGCGGCGACCGGCTCCGGCAAGTTCCGCGTGCTCGTGGAGCCCGAGGAGCGGCTGGAGGGCGACGCCTGGCCGGCGTCGGAGTTCCTGCGTCAGGGCAACCAGGCCGTGGGCTGGGTGTTCCTCAACCGCGTCACGCTGGGCTACGAGATCTGGCGGCGGCTCAACGGCTTCCCGCCGGTGCTCGCTCCGGAGTCGAAGAAGGACGGTCCGAAGCCGCCGAAGATCAAGGTCGGCTGAACCACAGCCCGGCCTTCGGTAGCCCGGTTGCAGTCTTCGGTAGCCCGGTTGCCATGCAACCGGGATTCCGGTCGCACGGCGACCGGTCTACCGACTCCCCGCGCCGCGTCATGCCACCCACGTCGCTCCCGCCGCTGCGGCTCGGTTTCACCGGCTTCTGGCCGGGCTTCGACCAGCGGGACAACTTCTTCACGCGGCTTCTCTCCCGCCGCTACGCCGTCGACGTGTCGCCGCGGCCCGATTTCGTCATCCATTCGTGCATCGGCCGCGGCCGTCACGACCACCGCCGCCACGACTGCGTGCGGATCTTCTACACCGCGGAGAACATCGCCCCCGACTGGCACTCGACCGACTGGGCGTTCACCTTCGAATACACCGACCACCCGCGGCACTTCCGCCTCCCCCATTGGCCCCTCTACGTCGATCCGCTGCGGCTGGTGAAGCCGCCGGACAACGATCCGACCGCCGTGCTGGCCAGGAAGACGCGGTTCTGCGCGTTCGTGGTCTCCAATCCCCTGGGACGCGTGCGGAACGAGTTCTTCCGCCGGCTCTCGCGGTACAAGCCGGTGGACTCCGGGGGCCGCGTCTTCAACACGCTCGGCCGCCGCGTCACCGACAAGCGGGCGTTCCTCGCCGACTACAAGTTCACGATCGCCTTCGAGAACGAGTCGCACCCCGGCTACACGACCGAGAAGCTGGCCGATCCGATGCTCGTCGACTCGATCCCGATCTACTGGGGAGATCCGCTCGTGGGCCGCGACTTCGACACCCGGAGCTTCCTTTCGGCCCACGACTCGCGATCGCTCGACGACCTGGTCGACCGCGTCGTGGCCGTGGATCGCGACCCGGACCTCCACCGCCGCCTGCTCGCGCGGCCCTGGTATCCGGGCAATCGGGTGCCGCGGTGTGCCGACGCCGAAGCGATCCTCGCGCAGTTCGTGCGGATCGTCGAGACGCCGATCGACCGGATCTCGCGCCGCCGCGGCCCGGCCCGCGCCCTGGGGATCGACCGGTTGCCGGACGCCGCCGCGAGCCTGCGCCGCCGGCTCGTCCGCAAGTGGCGGAAGCTCGCCAACGACACGGGGACGTCCCCGGCTGTCACCCCAGGCGAGCCGACCGGCCTGCACCCGGCCCGGTAGCCGGTTGCCGTGCAACCGGGAATCCGGCCGCAAGCCACCGCCCCGCGTCGCGTCGCGTCGCCGGCAATCCGGTCGCACGGCGACCGGTCTACAATTCCCGGTTGCCGTGCAACCGAGATTCCATCCTCCGAGCCACCTCCCCATGAGCAACTCCGACGGCTACATCACCGACGTCGCCTACATCCCCGGCTTCTACTCCAACCTCGCGCCGCTGGCCATCGGCTACGCTGCCACGATCAATCGCGTGGCGGCTCCCCGGCTCGACGACGGCTTCCGCTACCTCGAACTCGGCTGCGGTCTCGGCCGTTCGCTCACGACGCTCGCCGCCGCGAACCCGGGGGGCGAGTTCGTCGGCGTCGACCTGAATCCCGAACACACCGCCGCCGCCACCCGCGACATCGAGGCCGGCAACCTGACCAACGCCCGGGTGCTGACCGCCGGCTTCGGGGCGCTGCCCGCCGACCTGGGCCAGTTCCAGTTCATCGCCCTGCACGGAGTCTTCTCCTGGGTGGCCCAGCACGTGCGGGAGGAGATCCTGGCGATCGCCGAACGGCATCTCGCGCCGGGCGGGCTCCTGATCGTGAGCTACAACGCCATGCCGGGCTGGGCCCACCTGCAGCCGATCCGTGGCATCCTCCGGCAGTACGCGGCCCTGCGGCAGGGGGACAGCGTGCAGCGGATCCGTGACGCGCTGACCTATCTGGTCTTCATCCGGGACAAGCACGCCCGCTACTTCGAGGACAACCCGCGGGCCGCCGCCTACGTCGACGCGCTGCTCAAGCAGGACGCCCGCTACCTGGCCCACGAATACCTCAACGAGCACTGGACGAGCTTCTACTTCGCCGAGGTGGCGGCGATGTTCGCCCGCGTCGGCCTGGGGTTCGTGGGCAGCCTGCCGGTGTTCACGAACTTCTGGGACCTCTGCGTGCGGCCGGAGTTCCAGGAGCTCTTCCGCACGACGAACGACCGGCTCGTGACCGAGGCGCACAAGGACTTCTGCGCCAACACCGCCTTCCGCTGGGACATCTACGGCAAGAGCCCGCGGCCGATTCCCGACGTCGAGGCCCGGCTTCGCGACGCCGACGGCACGTGGTTCCACCTCGCCCGTCCTGGCCTGACGCTGCCGTACCAGGCCAACCTCGGCATCGTCACCACGACGGCTCAGGGCGGGCTCTACCAGTCACTCGTGGACGTGCTCTCGACCTCGGGCCTGCGACTGTCGGAGATCCTGCGCGACCGGCGGCTGGCCGGCCTGCCTCCCGCGGACGTCGCCCGCGCGATCGACGCCGGCGTGGCGATGGGCATGTTCGACATCACGGGCGGGCCGCTGCCGCCGGCGGAGCCCTTCCCCGCGGGCCGGGTGACGGTGCCGCATGACTTCAACCGCGCGTTGCTCGGTAGCGACGCTCTCGGCGGCCGCCCGGTGGCGCTGGCCAGCACGGTGACGCGGAGTGGCCACACGCTCAGCGACTTCGAGGCGGCCATCCTCCACGAGCTCGTGGAGGGCGGCGTCGAGGGACTCGCCGACCGCGTGGGCACCCGCCTGGAGGCGAGCGGTCGCACGCTCAACCGCAATGGACAGCCCGTGACCGATCCGGCGGAGCGGGGTCGGATCATCGAAGAATCCTGCACTGCGTTTCGCACCGTCGCCCTACCGCAACTGGCCCGCCGCGGCATCGTCTCGGCCTCGTAGGCCCGCTGCGGTAGCCCAGCTGCCGACGTGGTAGCCCGGTTGCCGTGCAACCGGGAATCCGCCCGCAAGCCACCGCCCTGCCCCGCGTCGCGTCGCCCGCATTTCGGTCGCACGG
>JBIIUP010000177.1:0-6519 GCA_044339885.1 Pirellulales bacterium
GACGAGAAGCTCGACCTCGCCGCCTTCGAGACCGCCTGCCGCATCGCCCTGCGGCTGGCGACCGCGGAAACCGGGTGATCGGCTCCGCCCTTGCGCGGTCGGGCCGTGCCGCGTAGACTCCTCCGTCATGCCGCGCCCCGGGACCATCGCGAAGCCCAGCCGGGAACAGCCCAGCCGGAAGACCTCCGGCCAGCCCTCGCGGGCGGCGCTGACGCTCGACAGGGTCCACGAGGGTGACTGCCTGGAGCTGCTGGCGCAGGTGCCCGACGCCAGCGTGCACCTGGCGTTCGCTGATCCGCCCTTCAACATCGGCTATCGCTACGACAGCTACGACGACTCGCGGCCGGCCGACGACTATCTCGACTGGTCGCGCCGCTGGATGGGCGAGATCGTGCGGGTGCTGCGGCCCGACGGCACGTTCTGGCTGGCAATCGGCGACGAGTACGCGGCCGAGCTGAAGGTGCTGGCGACCCGCGAGCTGGGGCTCGTGTGCCGCAGCTGGGTGGTCTGGTACTACACCTTCGGCGTCAACTGCCGGCAGAAGTTCAGCCGCTCGCACGCCCACCTCTTCCACTTCGTGAAGGATCCGGCCGCCTTCACGTTCAACGACGAGGCCGTCCGCGTGCCGAGCGCCCGGGAGCTCGTCTACGGCGACAAGCGAGCGGCGCCCGGCGGGCGGCTGCCCGACGACACCTGGGTCCTGCGGCCCCAGGACCTGCCCGACGGATTCGCCGCGGACGGCGACACCTGGTACTTCCCGCGGGTCTGCGGCACGTTCAAGGAGCGGTCGGGCTGGCACGGGTGCCAGATGCCCGAGCAGCTGCTAGGGCGGATCATCCGGGTCTCGAGCCGTCCGGGCGAGACGGTGCTCGACCCGTTCGCCGGCAGCGGAACCACGCTGGCGGTGGCCCGGAAGCTCGGCCGCTCGATGCTCGGCTGCGAACTGTCGCCGGCCTACGCCGCGAAGGTCCGGGAGCGGCTGCGGGGGATTCGCCCGGGGGATCCGCTCGACGGTGCCGCCGAGCCGCTGAAGAGCGTGCCCGCGACGAAGGACGGCCGTCGGCGCGCGGCCCCAAGGCGGCCGGCGAAACGCCGGCCCCGGGCGACGTGAGCCTGCCGGCCCAGACTCCCCAGTCCGTCTTGCTCCCGGCCGCGACCGCGTGATTGAATGCCTGTCTCGGGCCTCCGGCCCCGACGGCACCCTCGGGAACCCCAGCGTGAAATACGGCCTCAACCTGCTGCTTTGGACCGACCGCCTGCACGACGGCCTGGTGCCCGTCGTCGAGCGGATCAAGGCGATCGGCTACGACGGCGTCGAGATTCCCATTTTCGACCCCGACATGCCGCTCCACCGCGAGTGGGGCCGCCGGCTCGACGGCCTGGGCCTGGAACGCACCGCGGTGACGGTCCGCAACGCCGGCGACAACCCGATCAGTCCCTCGGCCTCGGTCCGGGCCGCCGCCGTCGACGCGATGCGGCGAACGCTCGACTGCTGCCAGGCCGCCGGCGCGCGGACCCTCAGCGGGCCGACCCACTCGGCGATCGGCGAGTTCACCGGCAAGGGGCCGACCGCCGATGAGTTCAAGTGGGGGGTCGACACCATGCGGCAGGTCGCCGAGCACGCGGCCCAGGCGGGGGTGACGATCGCGGTGGAATACCTCAACCGCTTCGAGAACTACTTCCTCACGAGCGTCGAGCAGACCGTCCGGTTCGTGCAGGCCGTCGACCATCCTCAGGTGCGGATGATGTACGACACCTTCCACGCCAACATCGAGGAGAAGGACCAGGCCGCCGCGATCCGGGCCGCCGCGCCCTGGACGGCGCTCGTCCACATCTCCGAGAACGACCGCAGCATCCCGGGCACCGGGCACGTCCGCTGGGACGAGGCGTTCGACGCGCTCCACGCGGCCGGCTACGACGGTTGGATGGTGGTCGAGGCCTTCGGCTTGGCGCTGCCGGGCATCGCCGCGGCGACCAAGATCTGGCGGAAGATGTTTCCGTCCGAGGACCAGCTCGCCACCGACGCCCTCGCCTTCATGAAGGCCCACGTGGGCCGGCGCTGGGCCTGATCTCGCGGGGACGGCCATGGCCCGCAAGCAGCCCGTCGACCCGCCGCAGCCCCGGCCGGGATTCTCCTCCCAGCCCGCCGACGGCGGCCTGTCGATCGACAGATTGGCCCAGGCGTTCGCCGCCATGATGGGCGGCGGCGAAGCGGCCACGGCGGCGGCCGACACCGTGGTGCGGGTCGACGCCTCGCCGGACCTCGACGAGGCCGAGGCCGCGACGGACGACGATACGCCCTGTCCGGTGACCCCGCTGTCCATCCTCGAGGCGGTGCTCTTCGTGGGCCAGCCCGGCGGGCGTCCGGTCTCCAGCGGCACGGTCGCCGGGCTGATCCGGGGCGTGCCCCCCGAGGAGGTCGACGAGCTGGCCGCCGAGCTCCAGCGGCGGTGCCTCGCCGAGAACCGCCCCTATGAGGTCGTGTTCGTGGAAGCGGGCTGGATCATGCGGCTGCGGCCGGAGTTCGCCCGCTTCGGCAGCGTGCTGGAGGGCCGGGCGAAGCTCCTGCGGCTCGATGCGGAGGCGCTCGACGTGCTGGCCCTCGTGGCGTGGAACCAGCCAGTGCCCCGCGATCGCCTCGTCGAGCTCGGCTGCGACGCCCGGCCGGCCGTGCTCCGCCAGCTCGTCCGCCGCGGTTTGCTCGAGCTGGACAAGCCGGCGGCCGAGGGCGACTCGCCGCTCTACCGCACGACGCCGAAGTTCCTGGAGTTGTTCCGGCTGGAGAGCCTCGCCGACCTCCCCGACCCCACGGCCCCGCCGGCGTAGAGCGACGCTGGGATACGTGGAGTGACGTCTCGGTAAACCAACCGACGAGGCGAAGGGGGTCGGCGAACGCTCGAGGAGCCTTGGGCCGCCGCGGCCCACAGCGACGAGACTTTTGCCGCCCCCGAGCCGGCAGTCCACGGAGGTCGATGTCGCTCGAGCCCGCCGACGGCGTCGGCGCACCCACGGACGGGCGGCGAGCCGGCGATGTGTTCACGTCCGATCGCACGCGGACTGCCTAGCCGCGGCCAGCGCCTCGTCCCGCGTGCCGATGACGCCGTCGAGCTGGAGGCCGCGGATGCGCGCCAGCGCCGCACCGATCGCCGGGCCGCCGGGCATGCCGGCCGCCAGCAGGTCGTCGCCGGAGACGAGCGATGGCGGATCGAGCTCGGCGCGCGGCCGCGACACCTGAGCCGTGATCCACGCGGCAGCCGCGGCGTCCCCGCGGCCGCAGTCGGCACGGGCGCGGAGCAGATCGGCCAGGGCGGCGGCGTGCTCGTGCGCGACCAGCGGCTGCACGCGCGACCAGGCCCGGCTGCGGAGCGTGGCCGCCGTCGCGCCGCCGATCTCGGCGACCACGCCGTGGAGCCAGGCGGCCTTCTTCGCCTCCCGCGTCGAGAGCCGCAGCCGTGCGGCCATCCGCGGGATCACGTCCCCGGCGGCATCCGCGGCCAGCGCGGCCAGCGCCAGCGGCAGGTCCGGCTCGTCGAGGGCGTCGACCACCCGCGCGGCGACGGCCCACGCCTCCCGCCGCGCGGCTGGCTGCCCCGGCCCGGGGGCGACCTCCACGAGCACCTCCCGGGCGAGCCCCGTCTCCTCGAGGAGCTCGAGGGCCCGGCGGCGGCCGACGCGGGAGACCATGGTCCGCAGTTCGGCGGCGACCCGCTCGGGGCTCACGCCGGCGACGAGGTGCGTCATCTGCTCGATGGCGGCCCGCGTGTCGGCGTCGAGCACGAACCCGAAGAAGGCGGTGAAGCGGACGGCGCGGAGCATGCGGAGGTGGTCCTCGCCGAACCGCAGTGCCGGCACGCCGATCGCCCGCACGACGCCCGCGGCCAGGTCGTCCCGGCCGCCGACGAAGTCGTGCACCTCGCCCGTGGCCGGATCGAGGAACAGGCCGTTGATCGTGAAGTCGCGGCGCCGGGCATCCTCCCGGGCCGAGCAGAACGTGACCCGGGCGGGGTGCCGGCCGTCGGTGTAGGCCTCGTCGGCGCGGAAGGTCGCGACCTCCACCTGCCCGGCCCCCCGCGGCCCGAGCACGGTGATCACTCCGAAGGCCGCCCCCACGGCGAGGGTCCGGCGGTGCCCGAACAGGGCACGCACCTGCTCGGGTCGGCCGGAGGTGGCGACGTCGTAGTCGGCGGGCGTCCGCCCCAGGAGGTCGTCCCGCACGCAGCCCCCGGCCCAGTAGGCCTCGTGGCCGGCTCCGCGGAGGCGAGCCACGACCTCCCCGGCGAATTCCCGGGCCGCAGCGGGGTCGGACGGCGGGCCTGGCATGGGGGAGACCGATCCTCGGCGGAAAGGGGCGAGCGGGCGGGGCGGGAATATGGCGGGCCGACGGGTTCCAAACCGTTGACGAACCCGGGACCCTGCCGATACTATGAGAGAAGTGTGAGGGGAACTTCTTCAGGTCATCTTCGTCGATCTCGTCCGCGAAGGCCATTCATCATTTTTCAAGCGGCTTCGCGGCCGGCATCCCGATGGTTTCCTGAGGGTTCAGGTTCATTTTTTATGTCGCCCGCGAGGGCTGGAGGTGATTCATGAAGACTTTTGAGACCAAGCCGCGGCAGGCGGGCTTCACGCTCGTCGAACTGCTCGTGGTGATCGCGATCATCGGTGTGCTCATCGGCCTGTTGCTTCCCGCAGTCCAGTCGGCCCGTGAGGCGGCCCGCCGCAGCAGTTGCACCAACAATCTCAAGCAGATCGGACTGGGCCTTCACGTCTACGCCGACGGCAATCCGAAGGGTGGCGACAACCTGTTTCCTATGCTGAGCACCGGTGGAACCACCAACCCGACGCTAGGCTTCAGTTGGATGGCACAAATTCTTGGAGCCATGGAGGAAACCACGCTTCTGCGACAGGTTTCCGGCACCACAGCTACGACAAGACCCGTTGAAACGGGCACGGTTCCGTCCACCGCAAACACGGCCCAAGGAACGCAGTCACGACTAGCGTTTGCCAATTGCCCGAGTTTTGCTGGTACAGCTATCAACAGTGGGGTCGAGGGTATTTCGAATTACCGTGGGAACGGGGGCGTCGTTTCCGGAACCTCGGGCAACGCATGGTCCGACAACGGTGGTCTTTCGTTCGCTCGTCGGCTCGGCTTTCGCGATTTCTCAGATGGTACGAGCAAGACAGTGATGGTCTCGGAAAGCCTGCAGAGCCCCGCGGCCGCAACAGGCATTCCGAATCGTTGGGCCTATGGCGAACTCTGGCACCTTGCGGAGACAACCGCATCCACGCTGACAAGCGGCTCGTGGTCCTCCATAGCGAGCCCACGAATTGCCCTGGTCTCAGGGACTTTTTCGAGTTCGAATCCTCCGGCCGCTGTGAACAACTCGGTCGGCGCGACGAACGTGTCTCTTAACTGGGGGCCATCGAGCGCCCATGCCGGCCGCATCGTCGGGCATCTGTTCGCCGATGGGCACGTCGAGTTCATCAACGCAGACATCAACTCCAACATCTATAACTCCCTGAACACCCGAAATCAGGGAGAGCCGATTGCGGAGTACTGAGTAGCTTTCTCGGTTGAGCCACTTAGCGTGATGATCATGCGGGCGGCCGGCGTTTACGTCGGCCGCCCGTTTCTTTTTGCCTCGCCCATGATCTGCATCCGGCTGACCATTTTCGATGAAAAGTCGGGCAGTGTATCCTCTGGAGCGTACACAGCGTTCGCACCATCTCGTCGTCGGGGATCGCGCCGTTGCTTGCATCATTCGATTCCTGCAGGGCCGGCGTGTCCCGTCGTGGGATGATCGCAAACGCCGGCGCCGCCAGTTTGCTCACTGGAGCCGGAGTCGCTCCGGATCGGCAGCCGGCGTCCGACCTCATCCGCATCGGCCTCGTCGGGGCCGGCGGCCGCGGCACCGGCGCGGCGGTGCAGGCGCTCTCCGTGCCGGGCTCGAACGTGAGGCTCACGGCCGTCGGCGACGCGTTCCGCGACCGGGTCACGGGTGCGGTGCGGCAGGTCCAGCGGGCCTTCGAGCGGCAACCCGAGAAGGTCGACGTCCCCGAGGAGCGTCAGTTCGACGACCTCGACGCCTACCGCCGGGTGCTCGACCACTGCGATCTTGTGATCCTCGCCACGCCGCCGGGCTTCCGCCCCTTCCACTTCGAGGCGGCCGTCGCGGCGGGCAAGCACGTGTTCCTCGAGAAGCCGGTGTGCGTCGACAGCCACGGGGCCCGGCTCTGCCTGGAGACGGCCCGGCAGGCCGACGCGAAGAATCTCAAGGTCGTCGTCGGCCTCCAGCGACGGTACCAGGCGAACTACCGCGAGGCCCTGGGCCAGGTCCGCGCGGGCCTGCTCGGCGAGATCGTCGGCGGGCAGGTCTACTGGAACGGCGGCAGCATCTGGCATCGCCAGCGGCAGCCGGGCATGACCGAGATGCAGTTCCAGGTGCACAACTGGTACCACTTCAACTGGCTCTGCGGCGACCACATCTGCGAGCAGCACGTCCACAACATCGACGTCGCCAA
>JBIIUP010000178.1:0-6513 GCA_044339885.1 Pirellulales bacterium
TCGCTGCTCCACCAGCGGTTCCCCGGCAAGCAGCTGGTGGTCCGCAACTTCGCCAGGCCTGCCGACGAGGTGGGGATTCGGCAGCGGCCCGGCGACTACACGAAGCTCGACGATCCGCTGGCGGCCTTCGGCGCCGACACGTGCCTGCTGTTCTTCGGGTTCAACGAGTCCTTCGCGGGAAGCTCGGGGGTCGGGCGGTTCAAGGACGCATACGCCGCCCTCCTCGACGAACTGGCGGCGAGGTATCCCCGCGACGACACCGGGGCCGCGCCGCGGCTGGTGATCGTCTCGCCGATCGCCGTCGAGGCGACCGGCGATCCGCATCTGCCCGACGCGGAGGCGCAGAACGCGGACCTGGC
Organism: Pirellulales bacterium; assembly: GCA_044339885.1. GTDB lineage: Bacteria > Planctomycetota > Planctomycetia > Pirellulales > UBA1268 > QWPN01. Next base: position 360 of record JBIIUP010000178.1, read on the forward strand.
CCTCTACCGCGACGCTGCCCGCGAGGTCGCCGCGGCACGCGGGCTGGCATTCGTCGAGCTCTTCGACGCCACGCGGCAGGCCTTCGCCGCCGACGCCGGCATGCAGTTCACCATCAACGGCTGCCACGTCGACGAGGCGGGGGACGCGCTCGTCGGCCGGCTGCTCGACGCGGCCCTCTTCGGTCCGCCCCCGCCCGGTCGGCTGCCGGCGGAGGGCTTCGCCCGGCTCCGCGCGGCGGTCAACGACAAGTCGTGGGTCCACCTCCAGGACTACCGGATGGTCAACGGCTGGTACGTCTACGGCGGCCGCCGGACCTGGGACACCGAGACCTTTCCGCGGGAGTACGTGAAGCTCCGGGCCATGGCGGCCGTCCGCGACGCGCGGGTGTGGGACATCGCGGCGGGCAGGCCGGTGCCGGCCGTGCCCGACGACTCGGGGACCGGCGCGCTCGTCGTGCCGGCGACCCGGTTCGGCGAGCCGCGGCTGGCCTACAGCGAGAACGCCACGGGGGGGCCGGTGATCCGCCCGCCCGAGGAGCTGATCGAGACCTGCACCGTGCCCCCCGGATTCGCCGTGGAGCTGTTCGCCGACGAGCGCCGCTTCCCCGAGATCGCCAAGCCGGTGCAGCTGGCCTTCGACTCCAAGGGACGGCTCTGGGTCGCGACGATGCCGAGCTACCCCCAGTGGCGGCCCGGCGACCCGCGTCCCGCCGACAAGCTCGTGATCCTCGAGGACACCGACCAAGACGGCAAGGCGGATGCCAGCACGGTGTTCTACGACGAGCTCCACTGCCCCACCGGCTTCCAATTCTTCGCCGGCGGCGTCCTCGTGATCGACCAGCCACGGCTGCTCTGGCTGGCGGACACCGACGGCGACGACCGCGCCGACCGGGTCGTGCACGTGCTCGACGGCTGGGCGACGGAGGACACCCACCACACCGCCGGCGGTTTCGAGGCGAGCCCCGGCGGCCTGCTCCACGTGCTCGAGGGCGTGGCCATGAGCACGACGCTGGAGACGCCCTGGGGGCCGTTCCGCAACGCGGGCACGCCGGGCTGCTACGTGCTCGATCCGCGGACCTGGAGGGTTCGCCACTTCGTCACGCCCGGCTACGGCAACCCCTGGTGCTACGTCTTCGACGAGTGGGGGCAGGGCATCTGCGGCGACGGCACGCTCGGCACGCAGCACTGGGACGCGCCGCTGGCCGGCGTCCAGTACCGCGGCCGCAAGGGGCTGAAGCCCGTGTTCGAGACCGAGGGGGTGAGGCCGGTCGCGGGCAGCGAGTTCCTGCGGACCAGGCAGTTCCCCGACGACCTCCAGGACCAGTTCGTCGAAGCCTGCGTGATCAACACCAACGGCCTCCCGCGGTGGCGGATCTCCGCCGACGGGGCCGGCTTCAAGGGGGAGCGGGTCCGCCACGATCCCGCCGATCCCAAGACGCCGTTCGACCTGCTCACGAGCACCGACAAGCACTTCCGGCCGGTCGATCCGCAGATCGGCCCCGACGGCTGCCTGTGGTTCGGCGACTGGGCCAATCCGCTCATCGGCCACATGCAGTACAGCCAGCGGGACCCGAACCGCGACCACGTCCACGGCCGCATCTACCGGCTCGTCTGCAAGGACAGGCCGTTGGTGACGCCCGAGACGCAGGCCGGCCGGCCGATTCCGGAGGTGTTGGGGCACCTGGAGTCGCCCGAGTGGCGGACCCGCTACCGGGCCCGGGCCGAACTCCAGTCGCGGCCTCGCGGCGCGGTGCTGACGGCGGCGGGGACATGGATCGCCTCCCGCGCGACGTCGGCACCGTCTCGGGAGGTCCTCGACCGCCTCCGGACGGAGGTGCTCTGGCTCCAGCAGAGCTTCCACGCCGTCGAGCCCGGGCTCCTGGGCGGCCTGCTCGCCTCCACCGTCCCCGAGGCCCGGGCGGCGGCCACCCGCGTGCTCGCCGACGAGCGGGAGCGGATCGCCGATGCCGAACGGCTGCTGGCGGCCGGGGCAGTCGACCCGCATCCGCGGGTCCGAACGGAGGCGGTCCGCGGCCTCGGCTTCATCCGCTCACCGGCGGCGATGCGGGCCGTGGTGGCCGCGGCCGACGTGGAACCGGCGGACGGCTCCGTGGCGTACGCCTGCGACGCGGCCCTCGCCGCGAACATCGACGTCTGGCGCGACCTGCACGCGGCCGGCTCGTTCGTGACAGCCGGTTCGCCGGCCGCCCGGCTCGTCGCCGGCGCGCTGTCCCTGGAGAGGAAGGCCCACGAGATCGACGGCTACCTCCGGGTGCTCACGAGCCAGTCGCCCCAGCCGGAGGAGGCCCGCTCGAAGGCGATGCAGGCCCTGGCCGACATGCCGGGGGGCGACGCCGGCGAGGGCAGGGCCGTGTTCCGCCGCGTCTGCACCGCCTGCCACAAGCTCGGCAGCGAAGGATCGAACCTCGGTCCCGAGATGACGGGCGTCGGGAAGCGACTGAGCCCCTACAAGATCGTCGAGTCGCTCATCGATCCCAACGCCGAGGTCGCCGAGCAGTACCTCTCCACGGCCGTGACCACCCAGGACGGCCGGGCCTTCACGGGGCTCGTGGTCGCCGAGACTCCCGCGGAGATCGTGCTCTTCGACGGCAAGGAGCAGAGGAGGATCGCCGCGGCCGACATCGACGAGCGGACGACGCTCCGCCAGAGCAGCATGCCGGAGGGGCTGGCAGGCGCGCTGTCGCCGAACGAGTTCCTCGACGTCGTCGCCTACCTCAAGAGCCTCCAGGAATGACCATGGGAGACGACGGACCGATGGACGACGGGCATTCCGCCACGCAGGCCGTGCGGCCGCTGGAGGCGATCGAGCGGCGGGTGCTCGGCACGCTCATCGAGAAGGGCAAGACGACGCCCGACCAGTATCCGCTCTCGCTGAGCGCCCTGGTCACGGGCTGCAACCAGAAGAGCAACCGCGAGCCGGTGATGACGCTCGACGAGGAGCAGGTGATGCGTGCCGTCGCGAGCCTGCGGGGGGCGGGGGCCGTCGCGGAGGTCTTCGGCAGCGGCAAGATTCCGCGGTACCGCCACCTGGCCTACGAGTGGCTCGGCGTCGGCAAGGAGGAACTGGCGATCCTCGGGGAGCTGCTGCTGCGGGGCGAGCAGACCGAGGGCGACCTCCGCGGCCGTGCCAGCCGCATGGACCCGATCCCCGATCTCGACCAGCTCCGCGGCCATCTCGATCGGCTCGCCGCCCGGGGGCTCGTCGTCTGGCTTTCGCCGCCGGGCCGGGGCCGGATGCTCACGCACGGCCTGCTGCCGGCGGAGAAGCTGGAGAAGGTGCGGTCGCAGCTCGGCCTCGCGGCGGGGGCTGAGCCGCAGTCCGCCGCGGTCGCGGAAGAGCCGCCGTCGGTTCGCCCGGCGAACGGGGCGGGCGAACTCGCGGCACGGGTCGCGGCGCTCGAGGCGGAGGTGGCCGCGTTGCAGGAGCGGCTGGCGGCGTGCGAGGGCCGCTCGACCGCAGGCTGACCATTCCGCGCAGGCTCCAGCGCGGCCGCTGGTCAGGGGCTCGCCGGCTTGAAGAGGTCCTCGACCTTGCCGATGTTGGGATCCTCGGGCTCGGCGGCCGGCGGGTCGCCGGCCGCGGGCTTCGTCTCGGCCTGCGGTGCCGCGGGCTTCGCCACTGGCACTTCCGCGGTGGGAATCCGCTGCGACGCCAGCACGGCGTCGAAGAGCGTCGCCCGGGCGGGGTTCGGCCGCGACGCCTTGTCCGCGGCATCCAGGGGCGTCATCCGCTTGGGCTCACCGTCGTCGGCCGCCGCCGGCTGATCCGCGGCCGGCTGATCCGCGGCCGGCTCGGGTACGATCGTCACGCCGTCGAGGCTCACCGGCCCGTCGACTGCCTGGACGAGGAAGACGAGGCTCGCGAGGGTCGGGTAGCCGCAGCGATCGGTGTGCATGACGCCCCGCGCGGGAAATCGGGGGTGGGAGTGCGACCACTGCGGCCGCCGCATCAGCTCGAAGGGGACCGGGTCGGGCAGCTTGAACTCCCGCTTGAGCGTCAGGGTCTGGTGCCAGGCAGCGGCCACCTCGTTGATCGACAGGGCGTCCTTCGCCGACGAGAACAGGTCGCGGGTGACGCCGAGCCACTGCCCGCTGGGGTTTTGCAGGCTGACGACCCGGTAGGCCAGCCGGCGGTAGAGATCGTCGTCGAGCAGCTTCGCCCCGTCGGTCCCGGCGAACAGTCCGCAGAACGCGGTGAGCGCCTCGTAGTTGGCGGTGGGCCGTCCCCAGGGCAGCTTGTCGACCGTCGTCTTCGTGCGGCGCGGCAGCGACAGCGTGGGAGACTTCGTCAGGTCGGCGTGCGACACCGTCAACTCCTTGTAGACGCTCGGCCATGCCGGGCTGAAGCCCTTGGCGCTCTCGGCGTACCACCGTTCGGCGAGCGCGGCAGCCCGACCGCGGGCCCGGCCGAGGGCCGCGTCGAACGCCTTGGCCTTCCGCACCTCCGGGGCCGCCTGGGCGAGCCACGCCAGCCCGGCGTGGCCGCTCGCGGAGCTGACCGCCGTCTCGATGTCGATGAGCGGGGGGAAGGTGCCCGTGTAGGGAACGTCGGGGACGCCGAAGCTCGACCTGTCGAATGCCGAGTTGACCGCCTCGACCGTCAGGCCCGGGCAGTCGCCGTCCTCGCCGATCGCCGCGGCGAGCCTCTCGGCGGCGAGTTTGACCGCGACGGCCGTCTTCTCCGGCGGCAGCACCTTCTTGCCCCGGACGGCGAAGCGGTTGGTTTCCGCCGGGAGCATGCCCTGCCGTTCGGCCTCCGCCAGCGCGAAGGCGGCCGCCGCCGTCGACTCCACGTCGGCGACCACCCGGTTGTAGACGTACAGCGGCAGGCCCGAGATGACCGTCTGCTCGCCGGCCATGAGGTAGGGGAGCGTGATCTCCCGCATCCGCGACGTCTGGAGCGAGGTCTGGATGTAGGCCTGCTTCAGCTCGTTCTCGGCCTTCTTCATCTCCTGCGCCTGCTTGATGAGGGCCGGCTGCTGCTGCGGCGCCGCCATCTCCAGCCGCTTCGGCATGTTCACCTCGAGCTCGTTGTGCAGGACGCCGTAGCTCTCGAACAGCCTGAGGAAGTAGGGGTAGTGGATACAGACCGGCCCCCACAGCCCCCGCGGCGCCCCTTTCTCGCGGATCTGGCCGTCGATCAGCTTGGAGACGAGACTCCGGGCCAGGCGGGCATGGGGCGACTCAGGGCCGAGCGCCACGAAACCGGCCGCGAGCCAGGCCAGGTCGAAGGTGTGGTCCGGCAGTCCCAGGGTCGACACCGTATCGGCCAGCGACGTGGCGAACTCCTCGGCCGCAGGATGGCCCGCGTGGCCCGCCTTGGCCAGCACGTGGAGGGCCATGCCGTTGAAGGCCAGGGTGTTGGGCTCGTAGAGGGCCGGGCCGCTGGGGGCCCAATCCGGGAACGGCTTGATCTCGGTGCCCTTGGGGTCGGGTACCCAATGGTCGGTGGTCTTGGTGCCGATCTGCGTCCGCTTGGCGAGCACCTTCACCTTGGCGCGGACGAACCCGCCCGTCGGCTGCCCCGCGCTGACCTCGGGCACGAGCTGCTCGACCTCCTTGTACTCGTCCTTGTAGATCGGATACTCGATGACGACCTTTCGCGCCGGCAGGTCCTTGGTGCCGATCCGCTCCAGGCTCACGACGGGCGGATACGCCAGCCGCAACTCGTTGTCCTCGGCGAGCACCCGGGCGAGGATGCTCGCCACGCCGCTGGCCACCGCCTGCTCGATCGCCGGCCCGAGTTGCTCGGCTGGAATGTGCTCGGCCGCCGGGGCGGCGAGGGCCGCGGCGGGGGGAGCGGCCGCGGCCGCCGCCGGGACGTCAGACACCCAGAGGGGAGTGCAGGCCAGAGCGCAGACCGCCCCACGCTGCAGAAGGATCGTCACGCGCATGCGGGCTCCTTTCGCACTGACGGCGGATGCGACGGCTCCCGCATCCCGGCCTAACATCGTAGCAGATGAAGGCCGGCCCGAGGACCGGCTCAGTCGTCGCCCGGCGCCCACCAGAGGAGTGCCGCCAGCACGCCGCAGATCACCATGACGATGGCCAGGGCCGCCCACTCGTCGAGCCGCAGATCGACCACGCCGCCCTCCGGCTAGAGTGCATTCGGCTGACGTGGACTACCGGCTCG
>JBIIUP010000240.1:0-4323 GCA_044339885.1 Pirellulales bacterium
CGGTCGAGACGGCCGATGCCTTCGAGAAGCTCGACGCGCTGGCGGCGGCCGGCGAGCGGTTCGGCATGGTCGTCCTCGATCCGCCGAAGTTCGCCCGCAGCCGCGCGAGCCTCGACGACGCCCTGCGGGCGTACCACCGGATCAACCGCGTGGCGGTGGGGCTGCTGGAGCCCGGCGGGATCCTCGTCACCTGCTCCTGTTCGGGCTCGGTGTCGCGGGAAGACTTCCTCCAGATGCTCGCCGGCGTCGCCCAGCGGAGCGGCCGGACCATCCAGATCCTCGAGTGCCGCGGCGCCGCGGCGGACCACCCCGTGAGCACCAGCTGCCTCGAGGGCGAATACCTCAAGTGCGTGATCGCCCGCGTGCCCTGATCGCAAGCCTTCCTGGTGGCGCCGCCGGATCGTTGACCGGCCCGCAGGGAAGGGCTAGGATCCCTCGATTAGGGGAATCCGAGGCCGGATCCAGCCTCGGCCCACGAAGGCACCAGTTGGGAGCGGGATCATGAAATCGGCGGCGCGGCGACGGAAGCATCACGCGGAGCGGCTGGGCGTCGAGAGTCTCGAGCGGCGGCAGGTGCTGGCGACGTTCGTCAGCGGCCAGTTCGGCTGGGCTGCGGGGCTCGAGCCCGGGCCGGGAGCGGACCCCGCCTGGGTGCCGAGTGCCGTCTTCACGCGGTCGGCGACCGCGGTCGACGCCTCCGGCAACGTCTACGTCACGGGCGTGGCGTACGGCAGCGTCGATTTCGACCCCTCGGCCGGGTCGAGTCCCTCGACCGTCGGCAGCCTGTTCATCGCCAAGTATTCCCCGGCCGGAGCCCTCCGCTGGGCCCGCCAGGTCGACACGAGCCTCAGGCAGGACCCGTCCATCGCCATCACGTCGGCCGGCGACGTGGTCGTGGCGGGATCGTTCGAGCGGACGAGTGACTTCGACCCCGGTCCGGCCGTGCGCACGCTCACGCCGACGGGCTACATCGACGGGTTCGTGATGTGTCTCACCGCCAGCGGCGGCTACCGCTGGGCGAAGCGGTTCGGCGGCGAGGGCTGGGATTCCGAGACCTACTTCAAGCACGTGCTCGCCGACTCCAGCGGCGGCATCTACGTGGCGGGCAACTTCAACGGGCTGACGAACCTGGGCCTGGCCGCGGGCTACAGGGATGCCGTTCTGCTCAAGCTCGACGGCGCGGGCACGAGGGTCTGGTCCCGGCAGGTCGGGGCCGTCAACGCCTGGGCCACCGGACTGTCCGTCGAGCGCGACGCAGCCGGTGGCGTCTATCTGGCCGGCAATTACTCCGGCTCCGTCGATCTCGACCCCGGAGCCGGCGTGGTCATGTCACCCTCGACCGAGGGCAGCCGCGCGTTCCTCGTGCGGCTCGGTGCGGCCGGAGGCTACAGCCGCAGCCTCACGATGCCGGCCGACGCGGGACTCGAGATCAAGGACATCGAGGTCGCGCCGGACGGCGGCATCTACGTCGGCGGGAGCTACGACGGCATCATCGACCTCGGCCAAGTCTTCGGGCCGCCGGCCAGCGGCGTGACGCTCGCCTCCGCCGGCGAAGGCGATGGTTGGCTCGTGAAGCTGTCGTCGGCCGGCCGGTACGAATGGGTGTGGAAGTTCGGGTACGTGGGCCACGACGCAGTCTCCCGCATCGTGACCAGTTCGACGGGCGCGGTCTTCGTCGGCGGCCAGTTCTCCGGCGACGTGGACTTCGACCGTGGTCCCGGCCGCGCCCTGCTGAACCCGGTGACCTGGTATGTCCCGTCGGCGTTCATCCTGAGGATGAACGCGGCGGGCACGTTCGTGACGGTCCGGCGGTATGGCTGCGAGTCCTCCACGCCCGCGGCCGTCGGTTCGATGGCCGTCACGCCGGGCGGAGCGGTCTACTGGACCGGCACCGCAGGCGAGGCCATGAACACCGGTGGCATCAGTGTCGATCCCGACGGCGGCGGGGCGGTTCTGCAGCGGGCCGTCGTGAACGGCCAGCAGCCCCCCGTCGGCCACTTCCTGGCGAAGGAGGTGTTCGCCCCGGGCGTGTTCATCGAGGACGGTTCCCCGATCGACGGCGTGCAACTGGGATCGACGAGCCTGGGCTACGCGGTCCGGCGGTACGAGGGCCCCTATCTCACACTGGGCCCGGTGATCCCCGTGACGGTGAGCGGGCAGCCTGCCTCGCGGACCAACCCGGGCGGCGGCTGGCTCGCGCTGGGGGCGAGGCCCGCTGGCCAAGGCTTCGAGCTTCTGTGGCGGAACACGCAGACGGGCGGCTACGCCGCCTGGGTGCTCGACGCGGCCGGCCGCCAGACCTCCTGGCGGCTGCTGACCCTCGGCGACGTCTACTCGATCGAGAAGCAGCACTCCATCGACATCACGGGCGAGGGGCGGGTCGGTGCGCCGGTGCTGCCGTTCACGCTCCAGCGAAAACTCGGGATCACGGAGTTCGGCACGACGGCGGCGGGCTACGCGTTGCGGGTGAACACGCGGGTCGTGCAGATCTCTTTCGCCGGAGGCTACGCCGCGGCGACACGGCCGGGGGGCGGCCTGGTGGCCCGAGCCGCCCGGCGGGTGGACACGGGCTTCGAGGTGCTGTGGCGGAACGCGCAGGTGGGTGGATGGTCGGCCTGGACGCTCGACGCCAACGGTGCGAAGACGGGTGAGCGGAGCGTGAGGCTCGTCGACGTGTACGCCCTCGAGAAGCAGTTCAGTGCGGACATCACCGGCGACGGGCGGATTGGCGCACCCGCGTAGAGCGATTCGGCATACGAGTAGCGGTGCCCTGGCAAATCAGGTGACGAGGCAAAGGGGGTCGGCGAACGCTCGAGGAGCCTTGGGCCGCCTCGGCGCTCAGCGACGAGACTTTTGCCGCCCCCGAGCCGACGCTCCACGGAGGTGGGATGCGTTCTAGCCGGGCAACCCCGGACCACCGAAACGCCTGCGGACGATGTGGGCGCCCCGGGCAGCCGGCGTCGATCGGCTTACACGCGGCGCAGTCGCGTGTACTCGTCCATCGTCACCGTGGTGAGTTCGCCGTCGTCGCGGGCGATGATGAGGACGTCGGAATAGACCTTGTCGTCGGCATTGCGGCGGAAGTGGAGGCCGTGCCGCCGCCGCTCGGTCCGCAGCAGCTTCCCCACGGTGGTCGTCGCCCAGGTCGCGCTGGAGCCGACGGTGACGCCGTGGACCACCTCCACCCGGTCACCCGGCTGGAGCGATTCGTAGAGCCTGCGGGCCTCGTATTCCTCGGGCGTCATGTCGTGATCCTGTTCGTCGACCATGGCCTGCCCGCCAGGAGGGCGGGCCGATTCGCGGCCGGAGCGACCCGCGGTCGCGGAGGCCCCCAGGGAGAGATCCGGAGGATCCCTCCCGCCCACGCTACACCTCCTTCGACTCGATCCACTTCATCATCTTGCGGAGCCGGCGGCCGGTTTCCGTGAGCTTGTGCTCCCGCTCGCGGCGGCGGGTGGCCTTGAACATCGCCGCCCCGGCGCGGTTCTCCAGGATCCAGTCGCGGGCGAACTCGCCCGAGCGGATCTCCTCGAGGATCTTCTTCATCTCCGCGCGGGTCTCGTCGGTGACGATCCGCCGGCCGCGGGTGTAGTCCCCGTACTCGGCCGTGTTCGACACGCTGTACCGCATGTACTCCAGCCCGCCCTGGTAGAGCAGGTCGACGATCAGCTTCATCTCGTGGAGGCACTCGAAGTAGGCCATCTCCGGCTGGTAGCCGGCCTCGACGAGCGTGTCGAAGCCCGCCTTGATGAGCTCCGAGACGCCGCCGCAGAGCACCACCTGCTCGCCGAAGAGGTCCGTCTCCGTCTCCTCGGCGATCGTGGTCTCGATCACGCCGCCGCGGGTGCCGCCGATGCCCTTCGCATAGGCCAGGCCGATCTTCTTCGTCTCGGGGCTCGCGCCCGGGCCCAGCGCGATGAGGCAGGGCACGCCGCCCCCCTTCACGTATTCGCTGCGGACGAGATGGCCGGGACCCTTGGGGGCCACGAGCAATATGTCGTGCCCCGCCGGCGGCTCCACCTGGCCGAAGTGGAAGTTGAAGCCGTGGCTGGCCATGAGCACGGCGCCCTTCTTGAGGTGCGGCCGGATCGACGTCTTGTAGACGTCGGCCTGGAGCTCGTCGGGCAGGAGGATGTTGACGACGTCGGCCTGTTTGACCGCGTCCTCGACGGAGAGCGGCTCGAAGCCATGGCTCTTGGCGAGGTCGTAGTTGGGGCCGCCGGGCCGCTGGGCGACCACGACCTTCAGCCCGCTGTCCCGCAGGTTCTGCGCCTGGGCGTGGCCCTGCGAGCCGTAGCCGATGATGGCGATGGTCTTGTTCTT
>JBIIUP010000179.1:0-6475 GCA_044339885.1 Pirellulales bacterium
ATGGCCTGCTGCGAGTCGCTCGCCGCGGCGGCCGATCTCGTCGACCGGCTCGATCAGCTCGGCCTCGCCGAGCACCACGACATCGTCATCGCGCGGTTCGACACCCAGGGGGCGTCCCTGCGGATCGTCGACTAGGCCGCTTCAGGCGGCACGCGGCGAGAGGCCGTAGGCCTCGAGCACCTGGCGGAGGCGGTCCGCGAGCGGCTGCTCCAGGCGGACCAGCGGCAGCCGGACGTCGCCGGTGTCGCGGCCGAGCATCGCCATCGCCGCCTTGATGGGGATCGGATTGCTCGCCAGCCCGAGGAGGTCGCGACAGAGGCCGAAGAGCTTGAGGTGCAGGGACCGGGCCGTCGCCAGGTCGCCGCGGTCGAAGGCGTCGCACAGCGCCTTCATGTCGGCCGGCACGAGGTTGCCGACCACCGAGATCACCCCGCGGCCGCCGATCGCCAGCAGCGGCAGCGTGAGGCTGTCGTCGCCGGAGAGCACCGTGAGGTCGGTGGCGGCCAGAACCTGCGAGGCCTGGTCCATCGAGCCCGTGGCCTCCTTCACCATCGCGATGCCGGGGAGCTCCGCGAGGCGGAGGATCGTCTCCGGCTCGATGTTGCGGCCCGTGCGGGCCGGAATGTTGTAGACGCAGATCGGGATGTCGACGCACTCGGCGAGGGCCTTGAAGTGTTCGTAGATGCCCTGCTGCGTGGGCCGGTTGTAATAGGGGCCGACGACGAGCGCCGCGTCGGCGCCGGCCTTGGCGGCGAACCTGGTCAGCCGGACCGCCTCGGCCGTGGAGTTGCTCCCGGTGCCGGGCATGACGAGGATCCGCCCGGCCGCCGCCTGGATGCTCTCGGCGATCACCCGCTCGTGCTCGTCGTGCGTGAGCGTCGGCGACTCACCGGTGGTGCCCACCGGGCAGATGCAGGTCACGCCGGCACGGGCCTGGAAATCGACCTGCTCGCGGAGCCGCGCCGTGTCGACGGTGCCGTCCTTGAAGGGCGTGACGATGGCGACGGAGAGGCCGGCGAACTTTTCGGCGCGGGTGGGCATCGGGGGTGGTCATCCTCGGGGGTCTGGGGCGGGGCGGAGCTAGGGGGCGTCCGCGACTCGCCGGCGCGAGGATATGCTGTGCGTCCGGAGGCGGCAATCGACGGCGGCTGACGGCGGGAAGTCACGGGCTTCCGGCTGCCCGCGCGTCGGCCGGAGGAGTGCGGCGCATGCGATGGGATGCGGACGACGGGGCCCGGGCGGCGGTGCGGGAGGGTGCGGCCGCAGCGGCGGACCGCGTGCTCCGCGCCGGAGGCTCGCGGGCGGCGATCGGCGTCGTCCTCGGCACGGGGCTCGGGGGACTCGTCTCGCGGCTCGCCGACGGCTGGTCGATCGCCGGCGGCGACACCGGCTGGCTCCCGAGGTCCACCGCCACCGGCCATGCGGGCCGGCTCGCCTGCGGCCGGATTCGCGGCGTGCCCGTGGCGATGCTCCAGGGCCGCGTCCATGGCTACGAGGCCTTCCCGCCGGAGGTGCTCTCGCGGGGCGTCGAACTCCTGTCCGCCCTCGGCATCCGCACCCTCGTGCTCACCAACGCGTCCGGCGGGCTGCGGCCCGACATGCGGAGCGGGGAGCTCGTCGTGGTGACCGACCACATCGACCTGGTCCGGCGGACCTGGGATGGCGCGGTCGCCGGAGCCGCCGCCGCGCCGCCGCGGGGCCGGGGAAGGCCGCTCTACGATCCGGCCCTCGTCGAACTGGCCAGCGCCGCGACGCGGCGGGCCGGCGTCGTGGCCCGCAAGGGCGTCTACGCGCTGCTCTCGGGTCCGAGCTACGAGACGCGGGCGGAATACCGCATGCTGCGCCGCTTCGGCGCCGACGTCGTCGGGATGTCGACGGTGCCCGAGGTGACGACGGCCCGGCGGTTGGGGCTCGACGTGGCCGTGTGCTCGGTCGTCACCAACGTCGCCCGGCCCGACGCGGTCCAGCAGGTCGAGACCGACGCCGAGGACGTGATCGCACTGGCCGCCGACGCGGCGGAGGGCGTGTGGGCGATCCTCGAGGCGCTCGCCGACCGCGAGTCCGGGGCGGCGGCGTGAAGATCCTGCTCACCAACGATGACGGCATCGAGGCTCCCGGCCTGGCAGCGCTCGAGCGATCGGTCGCCGCGTTCGGCTGGACTCCCGTGGTCGTCGCCCCGGCAGAGCCGCACTCCGGCTGCGGTCACCGCGTGACGACCGATCGGCTGCTCAAGGTCCACTCGCTCGGGTCGGGCCGCTTCGCCGTCGAGGGCACTCCGGCCGATTGCGTAAGGCTGGCGCTGGCCGAACTCGTCCCCGACGCGGTGCTCATCGTGTCCGGCATCAACGCCGGAGGCAACCTCGGCGCCGACATCCTCCATTCGGGCACCGTGGCGGCCGCCCGCGAGGCCGCGCTCCACGGGCGGCGGGCGGTCGCCGCCTCGCACTACCACCGCCGTGGCACGGAGATCGACTGGGACCGCGCCGCCCGCTGGCTGGAGGCCGTGGTCCGTGGGCTGCCGCTCGACGCGGGGCCGCCCGGCGAGTTCTGGAACGTCAACCTTCCGGACGTCCCATCGGCGGTGGACGAGCCGGCGATCGTGGAGTGTGCCGTCGATGCGTCCCCCTTCGCGCTCGGCTACCGGCTCACGCCGGAGGGCTGGCGGTACGCGTCCAGCTACCACGAGCGGCCGCGGGTTCCCGGCGGCGACATCGACGTCTGCTTCGGCGGCGCGATCGCCGTGTCCCGACTCCGCGCCATGTAGCGCCGGCCCGCCCGTCAGTCGGCGTCGGCGTCGAACACGCGGACGCGGGCCCAGGTGGCGGCGTGCTCGGCGATGAACTGCTCGTGCCGGGCATCGACCTGGTAGCGGTCGTGATCCGCGTGGGACTCGAACACGATCGTGATCGTCACGTCCCAGTCGCGATCGTTGGCCTGCCCGTCGTAGTCGGCGCAGGTGCCGGCGGCGCAGAAGACGGTTCCCGTGTGCCCGGTGAGGTACCGCCGACAGCCGTCGAGCAGCCGGGCCGCCGCCGCCGCCGAGCGGTCCTTGAGCGAGAAGAAGACGGTGTGGACGAGCATGCCGATCAGCCCGCCTGTGAGCCGCGGGCGGCCTGCACGGAGCCCGCCACCGGCGGGTTCTCGTGGGGGCGCCGGGGGACGGCCGGCCCGATGATCCCCACCACCTCGGTGTCGTCGAGCATCTCCCGCGTCTCGAGCTCCCCGGCGAGCCGGTCGAGCTTCTCGCGGTTGTCCGCGAGGAGCATCGCGGCCCGGGCGGCGGCCTCCCCGAGCACCCGCGCGACCTCCTCGTCGATGATCTGAGCCGTCCGCTCGCTGAACTCACGCTGCTCGTAGACGTCGCGGCCGAGGAACGGATGCTCGTTGGAGGTCTGGCAGGAGACGGGGCCCAGCCGTTCGCTCATGCCCCAGTGGGCCACCATGCGGCGGGCGATCCGCGTCGCCTGGACGAGGTCGTTCTCGGCCCCGGCGGAGTATTCGCCGAACACGAGCTTCTCGGCGGCGCGGCCGGCGAGGATGAAGGCCAGGCGGTTGGCGAGGTCGCGCTCGCCGATGTTCATCCGGTCCTCCTCCGGCACCAGCTGCGTCACGCCCAGGGCGCGGCCCCGGGGGATGATCGTCACCTTGTGGAGCTTGTCGACGCCGGGCAGCAGCCAGGCGGCCAGGGCGTGGCCGGCCTCGTGGTAGGCCGTCATCTTCTTCTCGCGGCCGGTGAGGATCTCCTCCCGCTTCGGCCCCATGAGCACCTTGTCGCGGGCGTAGTCGAAGTCGGAGGAATCGACCGCGGTCTTGTCGTGCCGGGTGGCCCAGAGGGCGGCCTCGTTGACGAGGTTGCGGATGTCTGCGCCGGTGAGGCCCACGGTGGCCCCAGCGAGGCGTTCGAGGTCGACGTCGGCCGCCAGCGGCACGTTCCGCGTATGGACCTTGAAGAGCGCCAGGCGGGCCTTCTGGTTGGGGCGGTCGACGGTGACGTGGCGGTCGAAGCGGCCCGGCCGCAGGAGGGCCGGGTCGAGCACGTCGGGCCGGTTCGTGGCCGCCAGCACGATCACCGATTCGGTCGGGCTGAAGCCGTCCATCTCGGAGAGGATCTGGTTGAGCGTCTGCTCCCGCTCGTCGTGGCCGCCCCCGAGGCCCGCGCCGCGGACCCGGCCCACGGCGTCGATCTCGTCGATGAACAGGATCGCCGGAGCCGCGTCCTTGGCGGTCTTGAACATGTCGCGGACCCGCGAGGCCCCCACGCCGACGAACATCTGGATGAACTCGCTGCCGGAGATCGAAAAGAAGGGCACGCCCGCTTCGCCGGCCACCGCGCGGGCCAGGAGCGTCTTGCCGGTGCCCGGCGGGCCCATGAGCAGCACCCCCTTGGGAACGCGGCCACCGAGCCGCTGGAACTTCTGCGGGTCCTTGAGGAACTCGACGATCTCCTGGAGGTCGGCCTTCACCTGCTCGAGGCCCGCGACGTCGGCGAACGTGATCTGCTTGTCTCCGGCGGCGTACCGCTTCGCCGGGGACTTGGAGAAGCCGCCGAGGAAGCCGGTGTTGCCCAGCGGATCGCGGGCCCGCCGGAGCGTCATCCAGAAGCCGGCCATGAGCAACAGCGGCACGATGAGATACAGCCCCATGAGCAGGCCGGTGCCGTCGGTGGGCGTGCGGTTCTCCTTGCGGATGTCCTCGTGCTCCTGCATGAGGCGGTCGAAGCCCTCGCGGAGGTAGGGATTGAGCTCGAGCTGGAACGACTTTCCGCCGGCGCGTCCGCCGGCCGGGTCCGCCGGCACGTCGGCCACGAACTGCCCGGTCACCCGGTCACCCGCCAGCTGGATCGCGGCGACGTTGCCGGCCTTCACCTGCTTGACGAACTCGTCGTAGCGGATGGTGTCCCGGCGGGCCGCCGCCGTATCGGTGACGAGCGTCGCCACCGCGATGGCCGCGAGGATGAGGAGGACGACCGCGGGCATGCCCAGCTGCCGTCCCATGAGCGGGGGTTTGCCGGGGGTGCCCTTGGGACGCGGAGCGGTATCCATGACGCTGTGGTTCGGGGCTCGGGGGTGCGGGCGGGAGACGGAGGGGAATCGGGGGCGGAAGACCGCGAACAGTGTAGTGTATGCGTCCGAGGCCGATGCCGCCGCCGCCGCGGGGGGTGGCGGATTTCCGGCCGCGCGACGGGTGCACAATGGCAGACGCCTCGGGCGGCTCTCGGACGGGCAGACGCGGGGTCGTGGCGATCACCAGCCACGCCGGCAGGTTTCTCGCGATCCGCCGCGGGGCGACGGTCGCCGCGCCGCTGACCGTCTGCTTCCCCGGGGGACACATCGAGCCCGGCGAGGAGGAGCACGAGGCCGTGGTCCGCGAGTGCCTGGAGGAACTCGCCGCGTGCGTCGAGGCGGTCGAGTGCGTCTGGCGGAGCGTCACGGAGTGGGGCACGCCGCTGGCCTGGTGGACGGTCAGGCTCGCGAATGCGGGTGACCTCGTGCCCCATCCGATCGAGGTGAGCGAAATCCTCTGGCTCTCGGCCGAGGAGATGCTCGAGCATCCGGCGCTCCTGCCGGGCAACCGGCCCTTCCTCGACGCCGTGATCGCCGGGCGGCTGCAAGTCTGACGGGGCCGGGGTTGCCCCTGGCGCGATCGTCACTCGCCTTCCGGAGGATCGTCCCTGCCGAAGATGATGCCCGGGGCCTCCTGGGGCGGCGGCAGTTCGGGCGGGTTGGCCGCCGCGTCGAGCAGCGCCCGGAACCGGTTGGTTTGCGGGGCCGGCTCCACGGTCGCGGCCGCCGGGGTCACCGCAGGGTCGAATCGTCCCGGTAGTTCGGCTGCCCTGACGGCCGCGAGCCAGGACTCCAGCGTGCTCCGCTCGCGGGCCGTCAGCGGCGCGGCGACGAAGCGGGTGTCGCCCGCGGGATGCCGCGTGGCCAGGAGCGTCACCAGCGGCCGCGGATCCCGCTGCGGCCCCACCGCGTCGAGGAAGGCCGCGATGTTCGCGCGGGTCGTCGCCGCGTCGGGCCCCGCACCGCCGCGCGGCCGCGCGAACCGCGGGGCGGCCGCCTCGGCGCCTCCGTGGCAGGCGCCGGCGGAGCACTTGTTGAGCAGGAGCGGCTGCGGGCCCCGGGTGAACCCCGCGACGACCGCGGGGGGCAGGTCGGCGGCCACGGTGGCCGAAAGACGGCACGCCGCCAGGGCCCAGGCGGCCACGAGCGCCGTGGCGAGGCGGAGGTGAGCGCGGCGACGCATGGCGGGAGTCCGAGAGGCGCGGGGGCGGGAGGGTAGGGCCGCGAGGAAGGGCGTTCAAGGGGGAATGCCGTTGGAGCCGGCCGTGCGGCGGCGTAGACTCGGCACTCGGCAAAGCGGCTCGTTTCGACACACCGGAGATCGATCAGGCATGGAGCGGACGTTCGTGATGTTCAAGCCGGACTGCATGGAGCGCGGGCTCCTGGGCCGGATCCTGACTCGCTTCGAGGAA
>JBIIUP010000180.1:0-6459 GCA_044339885.1 Pirellulales bacterium
GGCCGTGGCTGCGTCGGCCGACTACGCCGGCTCCCGTCGCGGTCAACGCGTTGGGCGTGGGGCCGGTCAGCGTTCGACGGCGAGGGCCGTGATCGGCCCCAGGGCGTCGCCGGCCGACGGGGGGGATCCGGTCCGCGCGAGCCCCAGGGGCAGGAGCGTGAGCGTGCCGCCGCGGACGAGGCTCCGGTCGCCGCCGATGAGCACCCGCTGGGCCACGCCCCGGTGCAGGATCGCCTCGCCGGAGGCGGGGTCGACGATGTCGAGCGACAGCGGGTCGGGCGTGAGGGTCCCGGCGTCGTGGATCCAGACGACGAGCCGGTCGCCGGGCCTCAGGTCCGCGATGTCGAGGCGGTCGGGGCCGCGGGCCGGGGGTGGGGGGGGCAGCGTTTGAGGAGACATGCCGCCCGACGGCGCTCCGTCGGCGGGCCGCGGGACCGGCACCGGCGCCTCGTCGTCCGCCGATGCCTCGTGGTGGGGCACGGTCGTCGCGGACACCAGCCGCGTGCCGGCCTGACCGATCCAGGCGAGGTCTCCCGTCAGCGCGAAGCCGCCCCCCACGATGCCGAGGGCGAGGCACTTGCCGAAAAAGTTCCGCATCGCGGCGACGGTCCGTCGGGGGGCGGCGGGGAGGTCCGCTCGCCCACAACTATGCCGCACGCTCCAGGCGTTGCCCCGGCCGCCGCCGGTCCCGGATCCCTGGGGCCGGCGCGTCCGGCGCGGTTGTGCGGCTTGGGATGGCGCCGGGGGCGGGCGTCAGAGCTGGGCGAGCACCGCCAGAACCTGATCCGCGTGGCCGTCCGGCCTGACCGCCTTGAAGACCTTGGCCACGACTCCGTCGGGTCCGATGACGAAGGTGCTCCGGGCGATGCCCAGCGATTTTTTGCCGTAGAGCGTCTTCTCCCGCCAGGCGCCGTACCGCTCCGCCACGACGTGGTCGGGATCGCAGAGCAGCGTGAACGGCAGCTCGTACTTCGCCCGGAACCTGGCGTGGCTCTCCGCCCCGTCGCGGCTCACGCCGAGAACCACGGCGCCGTGCCGTGCCAGCGGTCCCGCGGCGTCGCGGAATCCGCAGGCCTCCCGCGTGCAGCCGGGGGTGTCGTCCTTGGGGTAGAAATAGATGACGACCGGCCGGCCCCGGAGGCTGGACAGGGAGAGCTTCCCGCCGTCGTGGGTGACGAGCGTGAAGTCCGGGGCTTTGGTCCCCTCCTCGATCCAGTCGGCCATGGGTCGCGCTCCGGTGGTCGTCGCCGGGATGGACGCCCGAACGACGACGCGATTCTAACGATCGTCGCCCGCCAGCCGCCGCGGATTCCCCGATGCACGTCGACCACGATCGCCCGGTGCGGACGGCCTCCCCGGGGGCAGACCTGACCCCGGCGAGCGTCGCCCTGCTGACGCCGCCCGGACGGGCCGCGTTGGCGGTCGTCGGCGTCGTCGGGGAAGCCGCGGCCAGGCTCGTCGACCGGTCGTTCGCGGCGCGGCGGGGCACGCCGGCGACGGCGCTGGAGGACGGGGCGATCGTCGTGGGCACCTGGCGGAGCGACGCCGGCTCAGCCGGCGAGGAACTCGTCGTCGTGAGGCGACGGCGCGATCTGGTCGAGGTGCACTGCCACGGCGGCGTCGCGGCGTCGGCGGCCGTGATCGCGAGCCTCGCGCGAAGCGGCGCCGAGACCGTATCCTGGCAGGAGTGGCTGGTGCGGTCCGGACAGTCGACGGTCGAGGCCGAGGCCCGGGCGGCGGTCGCCGTCGCCGGCGGGTCGAAGGGAGCGATGATTCTCGCCCGGCAGCTGGCGGGAGCGCTCGACCGCGAGTTCGAGCGGATCGCCACCTGGCGGTCGCATGGCGACGTCGTCTCCGCGTCCGCGGCGGGAGCCCGGCTCCTGCGGGCGGCACGGGTCGGCCTGCGGCTCGTCCGGCCGTGGCGGGTCGTGCTCGCCGGGGCCGTCAACGCCGGCAAGAGCAGCCTCGTCAACGCGCTGGCCGGCCACGCCCGCTGCCTCGTCTCGCCGCAGCCGGGGACGACCCGCGACGTCGTGGAGACGCGGCTCGTCGTCGAGGGCTGGGAACTCGACCTCGTCGACACCGCCGGCCTGCGGCACGAGTCTGCCTGCGACGCCGTCGAACGGGAAGGCATCGCCCGGGCTCTGGAGGCGCACGCGGGGGCGGACCTCGTCCTGCGGGTGGTCGAGAGCACCGATCCGGAACTGTCACGGGGTGCCGCAGAGCCCGGCGAGTTGCTCGTCGTCACCAAGGGCGACCTCCTGCCGGCCGGCACTCCCATCCCGCCGCAGGCCGTGCTCTGCTCGGCCGTCACGGGGGACGGGATCGCGTCCCTGGCCATCCGGATCGCGGCCATGCTCGTGCCGGAAGAGACCGCGGAGCCGACCCTGCTCGCCGGAGCCGTTCCGTTCACCGATCGCCAACTGGACGAACTGCGGCGGCTCCTGTCCCCGGCCGACAGCCCGGATGACGGCGGCCGCCCCGGCGGCCCCGCCCGCGCCGAAACGTCCCCGAACTAAAGTCCGCGAACTGCGAGACGAGATGACGCCCATGGCGGTTCCCCGGCGAAACCGGCGTGCATACCTGCCAACGGCCGGATCCACGCTGGCGCTGGCCGGCTGCCGAGTAACGGCCCACGGGTACGCGACCGAGGTGCATGCCTGGGCGGTCCTCGCCGCCGTGGGGGGCGGGCCCCGGCCCGTCGCCGCGACCCGCTGACTCGTTTCCCGTCAGTCGGCGGTCCGCGACGCGTCGCTCGACCGGCCGCGGACGAGCAGGCGGATCGGCACCTCCCGGTAGGGCAGCACCTTGCGGAAGGCGTTGAGCAGGTACCGCTGGTACGGGGCCGACACGCTCTTCGGGGCGCTCGCCGAGATGACGACCGTCGGCGGGCCGACCTCGACCTGCGTGGCGAAGAACAGCCGCACGGGCCGGCCGCGGGTGTCGGCCGGGGGCTGGTTGGCCGCGACCGCATCCCGGAGGACGGTGTTGAGCCGGGCCGTGGGCACGCGGGACCGGCTCTGGCGGAAGAGCCGCTGGGCGGTGTCGATCACGGCCTTGGCGTTGCGGCCGGAGGTGGCGGTGGTGAACGCCACCGGCGCCCAGGGCATCGTCCGGAAGGTGTCGCGGAGGTACTGCGACCACTCCCGCTTCTTCACGTCGGCCGCGTAGAGGTCCCACTTGTTGACCACGAAGACGACCGGCTTCGCCTCCTCGGTGATCGTCTCGGCCAGCTGCTTGTCGACCTTGCCGATCGGCTCCGCGGCGTCGAAGAACAGGAGCACGACGTCGGCGCGGCGGATGGCCCGTTGGGCCCTGTGGGTCGAGTAGAAGTCGAGGTCCGTGGTGCGGCTCTTGGTCCGCCGCAGACCGGGCGTGTCGATGGCGAGGAACGCGTGCCCGTCGACCTCGAACCGCACGTCGACGCTGTCGCGGGTGGTGCCGGCGACGGGGCTGGTGATCACACGGTCCTCGCGGGCCAGCGCGTTGACGAACGTGCTCTTGCCCACGTTCCGCCGGCCGACGATCGCCAGCTTCATTTCCGGCAGGTCGACCTCGTCCGGCTCGTCGTCCCCGGCCGGCGGCAGACGGTCGAGGATCGCCGCCACGAGCTGCTCGCGGTTGCGATGCTCCCGGGCACTGACGGCCAGCGGCAGCCCGAAGCCGAGCGCCGCGAACTCGTGGGCCTGGGCGTCGAGCCCGGGGCCGTCGGCCTTGTTGGCCACCAGCAGCACCGGAGCGCCGGTGAGCCGCACCCGCCGGGCCACCTCGACGTCCGGGGCCAGCAGGCCCGTGCGGACATCGACGACGAGGAGCACGACCGCGGCCTCGCCGAGTCCCGACTCGATCTGGGCGTCGATCTGCGCGGTCAGGCCGTCGGGGTCGTCGAAGCCCATGCCGCCGGTGTCGACGATGTCCACGACCCGGCCGTCGAGCCGCACCCGCTGCACGAGGCGGTCGCGGGTCACGCCGGCCGTCGGATCCTCGATGGCGATCCGCCGCTCGACGATCCAGTTGAACAGGCTCGACTTGCCGACGTTCGGCCGGCCGACGATGACGACCCGGGGGATGGCGGCGGTGTCGGTGGTCGTCATGGGGCGGCGGGGTCCGGGGGGGCGTCGAGCACGGCGGCGATGCGGTCGGGGGTCACGGGACTGACGACGCCCCGCTCGGTGACGATGGCGGTGACGAACCGGGCCGGCGTGACGTCGAACGCGGGATTGTAGGCCCGTGCCTCGGCGGGTGCCGCCGCGACGCCCAGCGGCGCCAGCACCTCGGTCGCGGACCGCTCCTCGATCGGGATGTCGGCCCCGGACTCGATCGTGCGATCGAAGGTGCTCGAGGGGGCCGCCACGTAGAAGGGCACGCCGTGGGCGCGGGCGAGCAGGGCGAGGGAGTAGGTGCCGATCTTGTTGGCCACGTCGCCGGCCGCGGTGATCCTGTCGGCCCCGACGATGCAGGCGGCGACCCTGCCGCTGGCGAGCAGGTGCCCGGCGGCCGAGTCGACGAGCACGGTGACCGGAATGCCCCGCGCGACGAGCTCCCAGGCGGTGAGCCGGGCGCCCTGGAAGAGCGGTCGCGTCTCGTCGGCGAAGACCTCGAGCCGGCGGCCCTGGTCCCACGCGGTGGTGATCACTCCCAGGGCCGTGCCGATGCCCCCGGTGGCCAGGGCGCCGGTGTTGCAGTGGGTGAGCACGCCGCCGTCGGGGAGCAGTGGGGCTCCGTGGCGGCCGATGGCGGCGCAGAGCCGGCGATCCTCGGCGTGAATCTCTCGGGCCTCCGCCAGGGCGGCCTCCGCCAGGCCGCCGGCGCCGGTGCCCGCCGGCAGGCGGCCGATGGCGGCGAGGACCCGCTCGACCGCCCAGCGGAGGTTGACGGCGGTGGGCCGGGCGCAGGCGAGCAACTCGCCCCGCGCGAGGACGTGAGCCAGGGCGGCGTCGTCAGCCAGCCCCGAGCGGACCGCCTCGCCCGCGGCGACGGCCAGGCCGTAGGCCCCCGCGATCCCGATCGCCGGGGCGCCGCGGACCCGCAGGCTCTTGATCGCCTCGACCAGGGTCTCGACGTCGCCACAGGCCAACCAGGCGACGCGGCTCGGCAGCAGCGTCTGGTCGACGAGCTCGAGGTGGCCGGCGGCGTCGCCGCTCCAGCGCAGCGATTCGGGAAGGGAAGCGGTCACGTGGCGGCCGGCTTCGTGGTCGAGGTGACCTTGAAGGTCGCCGGCATCGGCAGGGCGTACTCGCCGGCGGAATCCGGCAGCACGGGAGGCTCGGCATCCCAGGCGAGCCGCTCGGGCATCGTCCGGTAGTCCAGGGCCAGCGCCTCCTCGTAGTCCCACGGCTTGCCTGAGTAGGTCGCCAGCCGACCCAACACGGAGCAGAAGCTCGACGTCGTCCCGTAGACGGCGTCGTTGTGCGGCTTGTCATGGCGGATGGCGTCGTGGAACTCGTCGTGCTCGACCTGGAAGGGATCGGGGTTCGGGCCGGTGAATTTCCAGAGCATGGTGCCGGCGCGGTCGGTGATCTCCGCGAAGCCGGGCCGCAGCCGGAGGATTCCCTTCGTGCCCTGGAACTCCTCGTCCACCCGGCTGGTGCCCCCCGGAAACTGCCGGCACTGGCTGGCGACGCGGACTCCGGCGGGATACGTGAAGACCACCGCGTGATGGTCGTAGATCTCGCTCGGCTGGCCGGGCACGCGGTGCTGGCGGCCGCCGACGCCGTAGGCCGAGACGGGCAGCGCGTCGAGGAACCAGTTGGCGACGTCGATGTTGTGGACGTGCTGCTCGCAGATGTGGTCGCCGCAGAGCCAGTTGAAGTGGTACCAGTTGTGCACCTGGAACTGCATCTCGGTCATGCCCGGCTGCCGCTGGCGATACCAGATGCTGCCGCCGTTCCAGTAGATCTGCCCGCCGACGATCTCGCCGAGCAGGCCCGCGCGGACCCGGGCCAGGGCCTCGCGGTAGTTCGCCTGGTACCGCCGCTGGAGGCCGACGACGACCTTGAGCCGCTTCTCGTCGGCCTGCCGGGCCGTCTCCAGGCAGAGCCGGGCGCCGTGGCTGTCGACGCACACGGGCTTCTCGAGGAACACGTGCTTGCCCGCCGCGACGGCCGCCTCGAAGTGGAAGGGGCGGAAGCCCGGCGGCGTGGCGAGGATCACCAGATCGCAGTGGTCGAGCACCCGGCGGTAGGCGTCGAGGCCGTCGAACTGCCGCTCCTCGGGGACGTCGACCTTCTCGGGTTGCCGCTCGAAGGCCCGCTGGATCTGCCGCACCGCACCCGTGACCCGGTCGCGGAACGCGTCGCCGATGGCCGTAAGCCGCACGTTCGAGCCCGGCACGGAGAGCGCCTGCACCGCCGCCCCCGTACCCCGGCCGCCGGCGCCGACGAGGCCGATGCGGATGAGGGCGGACGCCGGCTGCCGATCCGGAGCGACTCCGGCTCCAGTGAGCAAACTGGCGGCGCC
>JBIIUP010000181.1:0-6449 GCA_044339885.1 Pirellulales bacterium
CCGCGTCCGCTACGTGCTCCCGCGACACAAGGCAGCCAACTGGGTTGGCCCGGGGCGAGGGCGGAAGTCTACGCGGCCGGACGCCAGCGGCGTCGTCGAGCTTTCCCCATTTGAGTTCCTCGACCGGCTCGCTGACCTCGTGCCGCCGCCGCGGAAGCACCGGCACCGGCCAGCCGGAGGCTGGCATGGCGGTCGAGCCAAACCTCGGCTTTGGCTCCGACCGCCCAAGGCGGCAGGGGCCACGGATGGCCCTGCCGCCGTGAAACAAGCCCGGGGTGTTCGCCCCGAATCACAAGCTCAGGTCCGCCGTCACCGCCCATGACAAAAGGGAATGTCGGCAAGCCGCGTGACGCCGCGACTAATGGGCATGCGGTCGGCGGACATGCGGCGAGCGGAGATGCCCCCGCCGACTGCTGCGGCTCATGCGACAAACCACCCTCCCACGACACCTCGCGACGCCAAAGGCCAAACTCATGGCTCGGGTGGGCGAGGAGTTTCCTTTTGCGTGCCCGGGGTGTGGTGGCGACATCCGCCTCATCGCATTCATCACCGATCCGGAGCCGATCCGGAAGATCCTGACACATCTCGGCGAACCGCTCGAGCCTCCGCCCGTCTCTCCCGCCCGTGGTCCGCCGACCGACTGGGGAGAGCTCGTGCATGTCCACGACGAATGCGACGTGACTCAGACGTCGCCCGACGAACTGCCCGTGATCGACATTCGCAGCCTCTGACGGGATCCCATGTCACGGTGCGGACGGCCCGTGAGAAGGGCGGTTTCAAGGCCGGTCTGCGCCGACGAGACAAATCCGGCCTTGAGCGTGGATAGGAAGCTCCGCGGCGCCTCCACGGTCGGGCCGCATACGGCCCAGCCAGCTCCGGCGGTTGCTCCTCATGATCCGCCCCGCCAGGCCGACGCTTGCCGAAGTGCCATTGGCCGACCTATCCTTCGCCGCTCGGCATGGTTCATGTGCTCGGCGGCGTCGCGGGCTGGGGC
The DNA here is from genome assembly GCA_044339885.1 of Pirellulales bacterium. Classification (GTDB taxonomy): domain Bacteria; phylum Planctomycetota; class Planctomycetia; order Pirellulales; family UBA1268; genus QWPN01. The sequence goes on from JBIIUP010000181.1 coordinate 995, forward strand.
CACCCGGCGAGCCCGCAGGGCGAGACGTCGATGATCGTCCGGCTCGTCTACGCCGATGGCACGACCGAGGACCACCCGCTCCTCAACGGCGAGCACGTGGCCGACTACATCCGTCGAGTCGACGTGCCGCAGAGCGAGTTCGCCTTCGACCTCGACGGCCGGCAGGTCCGCTACCTGCGGATCCAACCCCGGCGGCCGGATCCCGTGGCGTCGATCGACCTCGTGAAGGGCACGGGCGTCACCGCGCCGATCGTCGTGGCGGTCACGCTCGAGATGCCCTGACGGACGCCGCTGCCCGGCCGGGGGAGGGCGCGCGCGACGTCGTCACATGCCGGGACCGCGACCGCGGAACCCAGGCCGGCCGGGGGCCGCCGCGCTGGTAGAAAGGCCGGCATGGCCCGCTCCCGCACGAGTCCGCTCCGCCACCCTCCGCGGGTGGCCGTGCTCATCGAGGCGTCGAACGCCTACGGGAGGGGGTTGCTCGAAGGGATCCACCGGCACGTCCGGGAACACAACCCCTGGACGATTCTCCTGCCCGAGCACGGCCGTGGCCTGCCGCCGCTGGCGATGCTCGCAGGCTGGCAGGGGGACGGCGTGATCGCCCGCGTCGAGACGCCGGCGATCGCGGCCGCGGTGGGCAGGCTCCGGCACCGGCTCGGCGTCCCCGTGATCGACGTCAGTGCCGCGCGGCTCCTGCCCGACGTGCCCTACGTGGAGACGGACGACGCGGCCATCGCCCGGCTGGCGGCCGGGCACTTCGTCGAACGCGACTACCGCAACCTGGCCTTCCTCGGCGACGACCGGTTCCGCTGGAGCGGCAACCGCCGCGACGCCTTCGTCACCGCCGCGGGGCGAGGGAGGAACGTGGCCGTCTACGAACCGCCCCGCCGCCGCCGCTCGGCGGCGGCCGACGACGAGGCGATCGAGGCCTGGCTCGTCTCGCTCCCCAAGCCCGCGGGACTCTTCGCCTGCTACGACATCCGCGGCCGGCAGGCTCTCGAGGCCTGCCGCAGGGCAGGGCTCTCGGTGCCCGACGACGTGGCGGTGCTCGGCGTCGACGACGACGCCGTGCTCTGCGGGCTGGCGAGCCCGCCGCTGTCGAGCGTGATCCCCGACGCGCCCGGTGCGGGCCGGCTCGCCGCCGAATTGCTCGAGGCGTTGCTCCGCGGCGAACGGCTGGAGCGTCACGAGTGGCTGCTTCCGCCCGTGGGGATCGCGACGCGGCAGAGCACCGACGCGCTGGCCATCAACGACGAGCTCGTCGTGGCCGCGGTCCGACACATCCGCGAGCACGCCTGCGAGGGCATCAAGGTGGCCGACCTCGCCGGGGCACTCGGCGCGGGGCGCCGGACGCTGGAGAGCCGGTTCACCAGGCGCGTGGGGCACACGCCGCACGAGGAGATCGCCCGCGTGCAGTTCCGCCGCGTCGAGCAGCTGCTGGCCGAGACCGACCTGCCGCTGGCGACGATCGCCGCCCGGGCCGGCTTCCGCCACACGGAGTACATGACCGTCGCGTTCACGCGACGCCACGGCGTGTCGCCGAGCCGCTGGCGGCGGGCACGCCGCGGCTGATCCGGAGCCCACCCCGGGCCCGCGGCCGCTCAGCCGAGGACGCTCTCGAGCACCTCGTCGGCCACGTAGATCGGCAGGTTCGGCTCGCAGGTCACGGCGATGGCGATGGCGTCGGACGGCCGGGCGTCGATCTCCACGACCTCGCCGTCCTTGAGGACGCGGATCACGGCGAAGTAGGTGTGTTCCTTGATCTCGGAGATCACGACGTCCTGGAACTCGCCTCCCAACAGCTCGACCGCGGCCACGAGGAGATCGTGCGTCAGCGGGCGGGGCGCCTGGTGGTGCTTCACGCGCCGGTCGATGCTCGTCGCCTCGAACAGGCCGATGAGGATCGGAAACGTCCTCTCGCCGTCGACTTCCTTGAGATACACCACCTGCTGGTCGTTGATCTCGCTGATGATGATCCGCGAGAGTTCCATCTGCACACTCATCGGCCGTGCTCCCAGGTCGTCGGCGGGGGCTCGACGCGTCCATCCGGTGCGTCCCACCATCGTTAGGACAGTCTACTCCAAGCCCGCGCCGGCTCCATCACGCGGTGCCGGACCCCCGTTCCCGCAGCCCGGCGAGCGCGGCCCGGCCCTTTTCCAGCCGCGACTCCAGTTCCGCCAGCTGGGCGCGTTCCTTCTCCACGACCGCCGCCGGCGCCCGTGCCGCGAACTTCTCGTCGGCGAGCTTGGCCCGCTTGGCGAGGACGAAGCCGGCGGTCTTCTCGTTCTCCTTCTCCAGGCGGGCGATCTCCGCGGCCACGTCGACGAGGCCGGCGAGGTCGACGAAGACCTCGCAGTCGGGAAGCGTCGCGGTGGCCACGAGGGGGCCGGGGGCGACCTCCGGACCGGCCGCCGTGACCTCCGCCACCGCCATCGACTCAAGCGCCGCGGTCAGCGGGGCGAGCAAGTCGACGCGGTCCCGCGGGGCGCGGATCGCCACCTGGACCCGGGTCTTCGGCGGCACGTTCTGCCGGGCGCGGATCTCGCGGACCGCCGCGACGACGCCGAGGAAGAACCCGAACTGCGCCTCGGTGCGGGCGTCGGTCCAGCCGTCCGGCGGAGCGGGCCACCGGGCCACCATGATCGAGTCGGCCGGCGCCGCGCCGCCGTCCCAGGGCATCCGCCGGCCCGGTGCCGCCTCCCGGAGGTGCTGCCAGATCTCCTCGGTGACGAAGGGCATGATCGGGTGGAGCAGGCGGAGGATCGTGTCGAGCCCGCCGAGGAGCATCGCGCAGGCGCGGCCGCCGGCGGCCGGATCGGCGAGCCGCGGCTTGCAGAGCTCGAGGTACGAGCTGCAGAACTCGTCCCAGGCGAAGGCGTAGAGCACGCGGGCCGCCTCGGCGAACCGGTATTCCTCGATCGCCCGCGTCGCCTCGCGGGTGACGCTCGCCAGCCGGCTCACCAGCCAGCGGTCGGCCAACTCCAGCGTTGCCGGATCCGCCACCGCATTGCCGACGTCGAACGCCGCCCGGTCCGCGGCGTGCCCCTCGAGGTTCATGAGCACGAACCGCGTGGCATTCCAGAGCTTGTTCGAGAAGTTCCGGCCTGCCTCGAACTTCTCGCTCACCGCGGGCCCGCGGGGCAGGGCCAGGTCGGCGGCGGCCGAGGCCCACTGCGTGCGGAACGGGGTGCCGCACTTCGGGCAGTCGATCCGAGGCCTGACGCGGTTCTGGACCGTCTGCTCGACGAGTGCTGAGCACGACGGGCACTGGTAGTCGACAGGCATCCGCACGTCCTGCGTCTCGGTCGCCATGCCGGCCAGCGCGAAGCGGAGCGCGTCGGCTCCGAGCGAGTCGATGACGTCCACGGGGTCGACGCCGTTCCCCTTGCTCTTGCTCATCGTCTCGCCGTAGCGGTCGAGGATCTTGGGGTGGATGTAGACCTCGCGGAACGGGATCTCACCGGTGTCGAAGACGCCCATGATCACCATCCGCGCGACCCAGAGAGTGAGAATGTCGCGGCTGGTGACGAGCGTGCTGGTGGGGTAGAAGCAGGCCAGCTCCGGCGTGGCCGCCGGCCAGCCGAGAGTCGAGTGGGGCCAGAGCGCCGACGAGAACCAGGTGTCGAGCACGTCGGGATCCCGCACGAGCGGCCTGCCGGCGACGGCGTCGCACCCCGGCGACTCCGCCGCCGAGCAGACGAAGAACCCGCCCGCGTCGTCGGGACGCCAGGCGACCGTGTCGCGGCCGGCGAAGGCCGCGGCCAGGTCGGCCTCGGTGACGCCCGTCACGTGCCAGATCGGAATCCGGTGCCCCCACCAGAGCTGGCGGCTGACCGGCCAGTCCCGCTTCTCCGAGAGCCAGTCGACGTAGCTCTTGGCGTACCGCTCGGGCACGATCCGCACCCGCCCCTGCTCGACGGCGTCGAGGGCGGGCTGTGCCAGTTCGTCCATCCGGATGAACCACTGGTCGGCGAGGTAAGGCTCGATCGGCGTCTTCGACCGGTCGGAGTGGGCCAGCTCGATGAGCCGGTCCTCCACCTGCACCAGCTGCCCCGCCGCCTCGAGGTCGGCCACGACCTTCGTCCGCGCCTTCGCGATCGTCAGTCCGGCGTAGGGCCCGGCCGCGGACCCGAGGGTGCCGTCGGGGTTGAGGATGTTGACCAGCGGCAGGTTGCGGCGGCGACCGACCTCGTGGTCGTTGGGGTCGTGGGCCGGCGTGATCTTCACGCAGCCCGAGCCCATCTCCGGCTTGGCCCATTCGTCGGCGACCAGCGGAATCGTCCGGCCGAGGAGCGGCAGGCGGACCGTCCGCCCGGCGGCGGCCATCGCCGCGAGCCGCTCGAGCCCTGGCAGCAGGTCGCGCCGGCGGGCGGCGAGCTCCTCGAGCTGGCCGTCGATCGCCGCGTGCTCCTTCGCAGGGGCCGCGGCCCGTCGCTCGCGGACCGCCCGCTCCGCCGCGTCGAGGGCGGCGGCCGGCGCGGGATGGACCGCGACGGCGGTGTCTCCCAGGAGCGTCTCGGGCCGGGTCGTCGCCACGGTCACGCTCGCCGGCTCGCCCGGCCGCGGGTCGACGACGTCGTAGCGGATGTGCCAGAAGTGCCCCTTCACCTGCTCGTGGAAGACCTCGTCGTCGCTGACGGCCGTCTGCAGGAACGTGTCCCAGTTGACGAGCCGCTTGCCACGGCGGACGAGCCCCTTGGTGAAGAGCCGGAAGAAGGCCTCGCGAACCGCCGCGGCGCACCGCTCGTCGAGCGTGAACCGGGTGCGATCCCAGTCGCAGCTGACGCCCAGGTCGCGGAGCTGGCCGAGGATCCGCTTCTCGTACTGCTCCTTCCATTTCCAGATCCGCTCCACGAGCTTCTCGCGGCCGAGGTCGTGCCGCGACAGCTTCTCCTCCTCGAGCAGCCGCCGCTCGACGACCGCCTGGGTGGCGATGCCGGCGTGGTCGGTGCCGGGCATCCAGAGCGCGAGGTAGCCCTGCATCCGCCGGGTGCGGACGAGGATGTCCTGGAGCGTGTTGTTGAGGGCGTGACCGAGGTGGAGGGCGCCGGTCACGTTCGGGGGCGGGATGACGATCGAGAACACTGGCCGGCGGTCGCCCGGCGCGGAGGGCTCGGCGTGCCAGTAACGGCCCGCATCCCAGACCGCCCGGCAGCGGGCCTGGGCGGCGACGTGGTCGTAATGCTTCGGCAGTTCCTGCATGGGGCTCCTCGCGGCGGTCCCACATTCTGCCGACGCCGGCTCGATCCCGCCACCGCACGATGCGACGCCCGCGCGTGCCCGACGGCGGCGCGGGCCGTCGCAGCCTGCGGATCGTGCCGTGCCCGTCGCCCGGTTGCCACGGTCGTCGCGCCGTTGCCGCGGTCGGAGCCCGGTTGCCGTGCAACCGGGATTCCGGTCGCACGGCGACCGGTCTACCGAAGCCGACCGGTTTCCCGAAACTGGCGGCGCGGTC
>JBIIUP010000182.1:0-6447 GCA_044339885.1 Pirellulales bacterium
GCCCGCCGCGAGCGGCGAGAAGGGACCGCGGGCACCGGCCGCCGCCGGGTGCCCGCGGTCGCTGGCGGCATCATGATGCTCCCGGCAGGGCCGATCAAGCGCGGCTCGCGCCGGCCAGCGGCCGCCGCCGCGATAGACTCGCTGGCGGTCATGTCGTCATCCACGTCGTCGACGTCGCGGGAGTCTTGGTGGCACGACCGCCGCGCGTGGCCGCTGGCCGTCGGCGGTGCGGCGCTGGTGCTCAGCGGCCTGGCGCACGTGGTCGTCTGGGGCCTGCTCGGCGGCCCGTGGGAGGGCCCGGTCACCTGGCGCAAGCCGATCCTGTTCGGCATCTCCGGCGGGCTGACGAGCCTGTCCCTCGGCTGGGCCTGGGCGCGGCTGCCGTGGCGGCGCGGCGACCTGTGGCTGGCATGGTCCACGGCGCTGGCGCTCGCGGTGGAGGTCGCCGTGATCGACCTGCAGCGGTGGCGGGGAGTCGCCAGCCACTTCAACCGGGCGACGCCCCTCGACTCGTTCCTCTTCGACGCACTGGGGGCCCTGATCGTCGGCGTGACGCTCGTGGTGCTCGACCTCACGGTCCGGTTCGTCGTGCAGCGGGTCGCGCTGCCCGCCGACATGCGCGCCGCGGCCCGCGGCGGGCTGGCGCTGCTGGCCATCTCCTGCCTGCTGGGCATCTGGACGGGCGCTCACGGCGAGCTGCGGCAGCAGGCCGGGCTCGCTCCAGAACTCGTCGGTGCGGCGGGCGTGGCCAAGTTTCCCCACGGCGTCGCCATCCACGCGATCCAGTGGCTGCCGCTGGTGGCCTGGGTGCTGCGGCGGGCGGGCGTGGCGGAGGCCGCCAGGCTGCGGCTTGTCCGCATCTCGATCCTGGGCATGGTGCTCGTGCTCGGCTACGCGCTGGCGCAGACGGCGGCGGGGCGGGGGCGGTTCGACGTCACTCCGCCGACGGCGGTGCTCCTGGGAGCGGGTCTCGTGGCGCTCGTCCTGCCGGTGCTCGTCGCGGTGGTCTCGTCGGCGCTCGCCGCGGGTCGCCCGGCCGCCGGCACCCGGCATTCCTGACCGCCCGACCACCGGGTCATTCCAGCAACGAGACGGGCACGAGCATCATCGCCAGTGCCGCCAGGCCCACGACCACCAGCGCCATCCCCATGAAGCGGGCGATCGGCGTGCGATCGGCGTAGCGATAGTCCTCCCGGGCGATCGCCCGGAGGACCGCCTTGTGCTCCCACATGCCGGCCAGGGTGGCCGCGATCCCCAGGGCGATGAGCGCCGCACCGAAGAGCCGCGTCTTCACCGGCGAGAAGCCGACCATCCGGCCGTCGAAGGCGAGGGCCGCCTGCCCCAGCCGCTCGATGCCGAAGCCGAGCGAGATCATCGCCAGGCTCGTGCGGACCCAGGCCAGCAGCGTGCGGTCGGCGGCCTCGCGGTTGCGTTCGCGGGCGAGTTCGTTGACGAGCGATGTGGCGGCTTCGGGGCGGTCTGGCGACATGCCCGAGAGGATACCGCGACCGCGAACGGAACGCGCCGCCGCGGGCCACCGGGGGGGCCCGCCGGTCGCGGCCCATGCGACCCAATCGGCGACAGACCGCCCATGCCGCCGGTCCCGCCCCGTTCCCCCCGGACCCCGACGGCGACGGATGGTTCATTCGGAGCCGCTGGCGACCGATCCTTGAGAAGGCTGCGTCTCGGTGCCGCGGGTGGAGGTTGCCGTGCGACTGTTCATGCCTCCGCGTCGTGATCGGGAAGGGCCCGTGGTCATCGCTCGGCCGGGGGCCACCCGGCGGTACGGTCGACACCGCACGTCGGCCCTGATCGACGGCCGCCGGGTGTGGTTCGAATCGCTCGACATGCCGCTGGAAACGGCGCCGGAGGCGTTCGGCGCAGCTTGTCTCGTGGCGGCGATGCATGCCGGCCGGCCGCTCGTCCTCCAGTCCCCCGTCGACACGACCTGGCTGGCGAATCTGCGCGGACTGGAACGGGAGTTTCGCCGCCTCTGGTATCCGGAGGCACCCGCCGCCATGGCCCTGCCGGTCGAGCGAGCGACCGCGCGAGCCGCAGGGACCGCCCTCTGCTTCAGCGGCGGAGTCGACGCCTTCCATGCGCTGCTGACGACCGGTCGGCCGATCGACACGCTCATCGGACTCGCGGGCTTCGACGTCAAGCTCCGCGATCGGGGGCGGGTCGCCGCGGTGGACACCCTCGTGCGGACGGTGGCCGCGGCAGCCGGTGCCCGGGCCGTGTCCACGGCGGTACGCGCGGCTGTTCGACGTCGACCACCCGCGCTGGCGGGACGTGCGCCGCGCGGCGGAGCCGCTCCGCCGGCGACTCCACGAAGTCCTCGACGGCCGCGAGGTCGACCGCATCCTCCCCCCCGCGGACCACCGCGTCGGCCTGCGCGACCCGGTCAACGGGGGCGGAGCGATCCGGCTCCTGCTGGGCCTGGCATTCCTCCTCGACGGCTCGCGCCTGGGATCCGGCCGCTGACCCGGCCCGCGACCGTCATCGAGTCATGCCGTCCCCGGGACAGCCCGTGCCGCACGGAGCCCCGGGTCACTCGACCTTCAGGGGCAGGCTCGCGGAGTGGGCGTTGAACTCGGGGGCGTAGCGGCTTTGGATCCGCGCGAAGCCGCTGGATGCCGTGCCCCGATGGGCCGCCCGCAGCGAGTATTCGAAGACGTGCACGCCCGGCGGCAGCCGCTCGAAGAACATCTGCGTCGCGGCGTCGCGGACGGCGACGTACCAGCCCGCGCCGTCGGCCCACCGCCAGCCGGAGAGGACGTCCACCGGCTCCGTGAGGCTCGGCCTGTGGTCGGCCAGTTCCAGGAACTCGTAGGCCCGGTCGCTCTTCACGACGAGCCGGACGACGAGCTCGTCGCCGAGCGACACCTTCGCCCCGCCGGCCTCCTGGACCGGCACGAGCTCCGGCCCGGACTTGGTCATCCGCTTCACGAACAGCTGCTTCACGATGGAGAGCTCCTCGCGGCCCGCGGCCGGCACCTTCGCGATGTCGTCCAGATACTGCCAGTGGACGCCACCGAACGCCAAGCCTTTGTCGGGCTTGGTGACCGTGATCGCGGCCATCTCCGGCGTGATCTCCCCCCGCGTGAACCGCTCCTCGAAGAAGCCGGTGCCGGCCTCGACCTTCCCGGGGGCCACCCGCCGGCCACCGACGTCGACCGTGACGAGCTCCTCCGCGGCGAGCAGGTCGGTGCCGCGGCCCAGCAGCGCCCCGACCGCGTCGGCCGTGGCCCGGCTGCCCGGCCAGCGGCTGGTGCGTTTCTGCGAGAGCAGCCAGACCTTGAGGGCCTCGACCGCGTCCTTGTCGCCGGCCACCTCGTCGAAGGCCTCGACCATGATCGCCTGCGACGCAATCGGGGCGTAGTTCCAGCTCCACCAGCCGGGGTGCGGATCCCGCCACCACATGCCCTGCCACGACTCCTTCTCCGCGCCCGGCTTCACGTCGGCGTCCACCGCCCGCTGCTCGAGGCTGTCGATCACGGAAAGCGCCGTCTGCTTGTCGCCAGAGCGGAAAATCGCGATCGCGAGCTGCCCCTGCGTGAGCCGGCCGTCGAGCTTCATCCAGCATTTCCTGGCGACGTCGAAGGCCCACTGGATCGCCGCGGCCGCCTCGCCTTCCGGCGGAGCGTCGGCCTTGAAGAAGCTCCGCGCGTACAGGGCGTAGACCCCCAGCGGCGTGAGGACGATGTCGTCGGGCTGTGCTTTCCAGAGCCGCTCGGCCCGCTTCTTCTCCTCGACGAGCCGGCCGTCGAGCCAGGGGATCGTCTCGAGGGCCGGCTGGACGTCGATCTTCGCGCCCGCCACCCGCAGCCGGCCGAAGCCGGCGACGATGCCGAGCGTGACAGAGTCGCAGGTCCGGCCGCCGGGGAACCAGGGCCAGCCGCCGTCGCCATTCCGCAAGGAGGCCAGCCGCGTGAGCGCTGCCTGCGTTTCGTTCTCAGCTCGCGTGGCGTCGAAGAGCAGCGCGATCCGGGCCCGCGCCTCCTTCTCGTCCACCGCGTCGCGGACCCACGGCGTCTCGGCGAGGAGCGTCTTCACGAGGTCGGTGTTCTTCTCCAGCGGGCTCTCGAGCGCCGCCGTGCCCTTCCACTGCTCGAACACCTTTCCAATCCGCGGGTCGCTCGTGGCCAGGTGCCGGGCCAGCGCGTTTGCGGAGAGCCTCGTGAAGAGCGTCTCCGTGCTCTCGTCGGCCTCTTCCATGATCGCGGGCAGGGCGAGGACGGCGTACCAGGCGGGGTTCGATGCCGCCTGCACGACGAGCGACTGGCTCTGGACGTCGGTGCCGGCGGCAGGGTCAGCGGTTTGGGCGAGCCGGTCGAGCGACACCTGCCGCGTGCCGGGGCCGCGGATCGTGATCGGCACCGACTCGCTCACGAGCACCCGCCGCGGGAGGACCGCCAGGAACGCCTCCTCGCCGTCGGCGGCCTTTCCGGCGGATCCCGTCGCGAGGTACCGCAGGGTCTCCGTCCCGTCGGCCACCTGCACGGTGAACACCACCGGCCGCGACTCACCGGCGGCCAGGTCGAAGGGCAGGCTCGTGTCGCCCGCGATCAGCCCGCTGCGGTCGGCGTCGGTGCGGCCGTCCGCGAGGGAGAACCGCACCGTGCCGGCGAGCCGTCCGGTGGACTTGTTCGTCACCTTCACGGGGATCTGCACGACGTCGCCTTCGCGGAGAAAGCGGGGCACGACCGGCTCGACCATGAGGTCCTTGGCGGCGACGCACGCCTCGACGATCGTGCCGCTCCGCAGGGCCGCGTCATGGGCGAGCCCCTTGAACTGCCAGGTCGTGAGCGTGTCGGGGAGCGTGAACTCGATCGTCACGGTGCCGTCCTGGGCCGACGAGAGCGCCGGCAGGAAGAACGCCGTCTCGACGAGGTTCTTCCGCGGGGGCGGCGGGGCCGCCGCGGCCGGGGTCGGCGGGCCGCCGGGCTCCCGCGGGCCGGCCTCTTCCGCGTCGGCCGCGTTGCGGCGCATCGCCCCCTTGCGCATGGCGTTGCCCGGAGCGGGCGCCGCGGCCATGGCGACGGGTCCTCCGATCGCGTCCGCCATGAGCATCCGGCCGCCGCCGATCCCGCCGGCGCCGCCGCCGAACCCGCCGGGCGACCCCCTGAAGGGATCGCGGAGCTCGCGGTAGGTCATCGCCGGCTCGGCGGCCTGCGGGACGTCGAAGTGACCGCCGAGGTGCTGCAGGGCCTCGGCACCGTTGGAGAACCCGAGGCTCGCCCAGCTCGACTCGCGGCGAAACATCCCCAGGAGGCCGTCGTCCGGCCAGGCATGATGGGCCAGCGCGTCGAGCGACTGGTCGTAGGCGAGCGCCAGGAATTCGGCGACGACCGGCGCCGCGGGACCGGCCGCCGGATCGGCGACGCTCGTCAGCTTCGCCCGCCAGACCTCCCGCGCCCCCGGCTCGAGCCGGCGCGTGAACCGCTCCCACTGGATCGCCAGCTTCTTGTTCGTCCAGGGCACGTCGATCGTGCGGATCTCGGAGTGGAGCCGGCCGTCGCGGACCATCCAGGCCCGCACGGTGAACCCGCCGCGGTGCGCGTCGGTCACCGCGACGGTCACCGGCCACTGCGTCCGGCCGGGTTCCGTCCACTGCCGCGAGAGGACCCGTCCGGCCTGGGCGATCTCGACGAGCGCCCGGCCCCGGTCGTAGCCGGTGCCGACCAGCCCCCGCCATTCGCTCGAAGGTTCGGCCGCCTGCCGGGCGGACTTCATCGTGAACGCCCGCTTCACGCCGCAGCGGGTCGCGGCGGGATCGACCACCTCGACGACCTGCTCGGCCCTCACCGCCGGCACGTCGCCGGCCGCCGGGATCGCGAAGACCGCCTTGTAGATGCCGGCCGGCAGATCCGCCGTCGCCTCGGCCTTGCCCGTGGCCTCGTCGGTCGCGATCTGCCGCGTGAACACCGCCTCGCCCGCCGCCCAGGTCTGCGGATCGGCCGGGTCGGGCTCGACCGGCCGCGGGATCGCCCCGGCGCCGCGGCGGCCGCGGCCGCGGAACGGTCTCGGCCGCGGGCCACCGTGGCCGCCGAAGAGGTCGCGGCGGACGACCTCGGCCGGCTGGACGAGCCGCGACACGGTGAGCGTGCCGGCGGCCGCGCGGGGCTGGCCGTCGAGCGTGGTCGTGCCCACGTTCAGCTTCACCGGGGCGGCCGCACCCGCCGCGCCGGTCGCCTGCCACTCGTCGGCGGTGACGGTCGCCTCGACGTCGGTGTAGCCGACGCTCACGTTCCGCGTGTCGCTCCGCGTCTCGCCGCTGGCGTCGGTGACGTCGGCGACGACGGCGTAGGTGAAGACCGGCAGCGAGTCGCGGGGCACGCCCCGGTCCGGCCGGGCCGTGAAGGCGACCGTGAAGCCGCCCGCGTCGTCCGTGACCGCCGTGCCGCGGGCGATCCGCTGGCCGCCCGCGTCGAAGGGCAGCCAGGG
>JBIIUP010000183.1:0-6427 GCA_044339885.1 Pirellulales bacterium
GCGACCGGGTGCCTTTGCGGCGGGGCGGGGCCGGATTCCCGGTTGCACGGCAACCGGGCTACCGACGACGGCAACCGGGCTACCGATGCGGGCTACCGACAACGGTGACCGGGTTGCGACGACGCTGTGCGGTACCGCAGGCTTCGGTAGCCCGGTCGCCGTGCGACCGGGTGCCTGGTGCGGCGGGGCGGAGCCGGATTCCCGGTTGCACGGCAACGGGCTACCGACGACGGCAACGGGCTACCGACGCGGGCTACCCAAAACGGTGACCGGGTTGCTGAGGCGGCGCGTGAGCTGCCGCACGTCAGCGGCGGAGTGCGTCGAGCTGCTCGACCGGCATCCACCGTGCCGCCAGCGACGCCTGCACGTCCTCGGCCTCGTCGCTCGCCGAATCGGCCACGTTGCCGGCGGCAAGTTCGACCAGCGCCCGGCGGTCCTCCGGGGCGGTGCGGCTCATCCGGCCCGCGAGCCGGGCGACCGCGGCGGGATTCCGCTCCGCCGCCGCCGCGAACTGCGAGACGAACAACGCGATCTCGTGGAGGTTCGCCGCGGCCGAGTGGATGATCAGCGGCTGCAGGGCACGGGTGACGAGTTCGAGGCCCAGTCCGTCGACGTCGAGGAACGCGTCGATCTGGACCGCCTGCCGCGGGCGGCCGTCGGCGTCGGCAGGCGCCGGGGCGTGCCGCACGATCACCAGGCAGGAGCCGGTGAGGTCGCGGGGCGAGAGCGGGCCGGTGTAGCCGCCGCGGCCGTGGAAGACGAGCACGCCCCCCGCGGCCCACCGCTCGTGATGGAGCAGCCGCACCGTGCCGACCGTGCCGTAACCGTCGGCCAGCCGCCACTGCCGCGGGCCCGTCGGATCGAGCGACAGCCGGCTGATGCCGAGCACCCGCCAGACGTCGACGAGCACCTCTGGCCGCGTGAGCACGAAGTCGACGAGTTCGGCGTCGCAGGTCACCGTCTCGACCGGGAGCCGCCGGTGGATCGTGTGTGACCGCAGGCACTTCTCCACGGCGCGGCGATCGGCCTCCGGCAGCCGGTCGAGTGGCACCGCGGCGAGCGCCCGGCGCCGCGCGTCGCGGCCGGAGGCGCCGAGGTCGCGGGTGGTCGGGACGGGGGAGACCGATTCGACGGCCGCTGCCGGGCCCGCGCCGAGCAGCAGGGCGATGACGACGGCCGCGCGGAGGCGCGGCGAGACAGCGAGCGGCATGCGATCCCCCCTCCCCGATCCCCTTCCATGGCGATGACGCCGGGATGAGTTTCGGCTGCCGCCAGCCCGTCGGTTCACTGACTTTCCCGCCGCGGCCGGAAACCGCGGCGCGGGCTCTTGCCCAGCCCGCCGGGCTTGCTCCGGCCGCCGGGAGCGGGCCTTGGCCCGGCGCCGCAGGTTCCCTACCATCCCGCCCCCCGATGACCAGCCGCCGTCGGCATCCCATGCTCCAGATCCACGATCCCGAGTCCGTCGCCCCGGAGTCCCGCGCCGCCGCGGGCCCGGGTGAACGCCGCAGCCTGCTGGGGCGGGCGCTCGTCGCCTGGACCCGCTTCTGCCTGCGGTTCCCGCTCGTCGTCACGATGCTGGCCCTGCTCTCCGCCGGCGCCGCGGGCCTGTGGACCTCGCGGCACCTGGGCTACAAGGTGAGCCGCGTCGATCTGCTCGACCCCGACAGCGAATACAACAAGCTCTGGATCGACTACATCCGCGAGTTCGGCGAAGACGACGACGCCGTCATCGTCGTCGAGGGGACCTCGCGGACGGCCGTGATCGGCGTGCTCGGCGAGCTCTCGCGCGAGGTCGCCGCGCGGGGGGACCTCTTCCGCTCGGTGCTCCACGAGGTGGACCTGTCGCGGATCCGGTCCAAGGGGCTGCACTATCTGGCGCCGGCCGACCTCGCCCGGATCGACCGCTTCCTGGAACGCACCCGGCCGGTGCTGGACGGGGGCTGGGGCCAGCTCAAGGTCGGCACGATGGTCGGCGGCCTGGCCGCCCAGGTGGTCGGCGGTGGGGCACCGCCCGGCGCGGCGGGGGACGGGCCCGACGAGCCGCCGCTGCAATCGCTCGAGCGGTACAGCGAGGCGCTCCTGGCGAGCCTCGAGGCCCCGGTGCGACCCGCGGGCGCGCCGCCGGCGGACTACGTCTCGCCCTGGCCGGGCATGCCGGAGTCGCTCTCGACCCTGCGCGACCTCTCCAGCGAGCACCTGCTCGCCAAGGACGGCCGGCTGGGCTTCGTCCTCCTGCGGCTGGCCAAGGCCGAGGGGGGCTTCGCCGGCAGCTCGGCCGCCACCGACGAACTGCGGCGGATCATCGCCGCGGTGACCGCCCGCCATCCCGACATCGCCGTCGGCCTCACCGGCCTGCCGGTGATGGAGGACGACGAGATGCGGTCGAGCCAGCAGTCGATGATCTGGGCGAGCGGCCTGTCGATGGCCGCGGTGGCGCTGGTGATCATCGCCGGCTTCGGCGGGATCCGGCATGCGGTCATGGCCAACGGCGTGCTGGCGATCGGCATGGCCTGGGCCTTCGGCTGGGCGACGGTGAGCGTCGGCCACCTGAACATCCTCAGCGTCACCTTCACCGTGACGATGATCGGCGTGGGGATCGACTACGGGACCTACTACGTCGGCCGCTATCTCGAGGCGCGCCGCCGGGGACTCGGCTGCGACGCAGCGCTCCTCGAGACGAGCGGCGTGGTCGGCCCGGGCATCCTCACCGGCGCGATCACCACCGCGGTGGCCTTCTTCTGCGCGGCGCTGACGAGCTTCGTCGGCGTGGCCGAGCTGGGGATGATCGCCGGCGGCGGCATCCTTCTCTGCTGCGCGGCCGAGCTGCTCGTCCTCCCGGCGGTGATCGCGCTGGTCGACCGCGGCCGGCTGGGCCGCTCCATCCCCGAGCCGGTCCCGGTGCACACCTGGATCCAGCCGCTCATGCGGCATCCGCGGTTCGTGGCGCTGGCGACCCTGGCCTGCACGCTGGCGGTGGCGGGCGGGCTGCCGGAGCTGGCCTACGACCACAACCTGCTCAACCTCCAGGCCGACGGCCTGGAGAGCGTGGCCGTGGAGAAGCGGCTGCTGGAGCAGTGCGACCAGAGCGTCTGGTACGCGCTGTCGATGGCCGACTCGCGGGAGGAGCTCATCGCCCGCAAGGAACGGCTGGAGGCGCTGCCGACCGTGGAGCGCGTCGACGAGATCGCCTCGCTGCTCCCGGTCGACGAGGAGCTCAAGCGGCCGCTCATCGAGCGGATCCGCGGCCGCCTCGCGGGGCTGCCGGAGCGGCCCCCGCAGATCCCGATCGACCGGATCGAAGCGCTCGGCGAGACGCTCGCCTGGGCCCACGCCGAGTCCGCCAAGCGGCCCGGCGGCCTGCGGACCGCCTGGCACCTCGAGCGGACGCGCGACGCCCTGCGACGGCTCACGCCCGAGGAGTGCTACCGCACGGTGGCCGGTTTCCAGCAGCGGGCGGCCGGCGACCTCCTCAGCCGGCTCCACGCCCTGGCCGCCGTCGCCGATCCGGCGCCGCCGACGCTCGCCGACCTGCCGCCGAGCCTCGTGGAGCGGTTCGTGGGCTCCAGCGGCCGGCACCTGCTGAAGATCTACGGCCGCGGCGACATCTGGAACTTCGAGGCCCTCGAGCGGTTCGTGACGGAGGTCCGGGGCGTCGATCCCCGGGCCACCGGCAACCCGCTCCAGGCCTACGAGGCGTCGCTGGAGATGAAGCGGAGCTACGAGCAGGCGGCGATCTCGGCGATCCTCGTGATCCTCGCCGTGCTGTGGCTCGACTTCCGCAGCATCTCCCACACCCTGCTGGCCGCCCTGCCGTTGGTGCTCGGGATGTGCCAGACGCTCGGCCTCATGGGCCTCTTGGGAATCGACCTCAACCCCGCGAACCTTATCGGCATCCCGCTGATCCTCGGCATCGCCGTCGACTACGGCGTGCACGTGTTGCACGACGCGCTGGAGCGGCCGGGGCCCTATGCGATCAGCCCGTCGACGGCCAACTCCGTGCTCGTCGACGCGCTCACCACGATCCTCGGCTTCGGGGCCCTGATGGTGGCCAGCCACCGGGGGCTGGAGAGCCTCGGGAGGGTGCTCACCATCGGCGTGACCACCTGCACGCTGACGGCGCTGGTCTTCCTGCCGGCGGTCCTCACGCTCCTCCGCGGCCGGTCGGCACCGCAGCCGGCCGTTGCCGAGCCGCTCGACGTCGCCCCGGCTCTGGCGCCTCGGCGGCAGGCCGCCTGACACGGTTCCCGACCGGGCTTCGCGCTTGAGAACTGACTCTTCGGCCGGGGCTGCCCGTGCCGTCTCGCCCGGACGTTCGCTCCGGCCTTCCTGGCCTGCGCTCACTCGATGCTGCCCTCGCTTCACCATCCTGGTTGCGCTCGGCCAGCAACGCCGACTCGCCGGCACGGGCAACCCCGGCTCTTTCGCCGCGGTGGCAATCCGCCTGAAACCCGGCTTGTGCCCGCCCTGCCGGCGCGGTACTTCCCCCGCGCCTCTCCGCGGCCTCCCCGCACCTTCCACGGGTGACCCCATGAAACTCCTTCGCCTCTTCTCCGTCGGTCCCGTCGCGGCGGTCGCCGCGGCCCTGACGCTCCTCGCCGCGGCCCCCGTCGCGGCCGAGACCGCCGGCCGGCCCGTCAACGTCGTGCTGGAGGACCAGTTCCGCAATCGCCACGAGACCCAGCGGCTGCGGGGCGACGTGGTCGTGCTCGTCTATGCCGAACGCCACGGCGCCGAGGCGGCGCTCGAGCTGGGGCGGCGGCTGCACCTGCGGTTCCACCCCACGGCCGACCAGGCCGAGGCCTCGCAGTGGTCGCGACAGCCGGTCGTGGGACTGCCCAACTGGCCGGCCGGGGTCCGCGTGCCCGACGTCCACGTGGTGCCGATCGCGTGCGTTCCGGAGGTGCCGAAGCCGCTGCACCCGGTGGCCCGGTCGCGGCTGAAGCAGGAGTCGCCGCACGTCTCGGTCTGGCTCGACTTCGAGGACTCGATGCGGCAGACCTTCGGTATGACCTCCGGCGTCCCCAACGTGGCGGTGGTCGACACCCACGGACGGCCGCAGGGGGTGCTCTCCGGAAAGATCGACGACCTGAAGTTCGAGGAGCTCGTGCGCCGCGTCGACCTGCTGCGGCTCCAGGCTCGGCCCGTCGTCCACACGGCCGTCCTTCCCGACGGCCCGGCGGCCGGCGGCGTCGTCCCCGCCAGCGGCGTCAGGGAGCCCGCTGCCGGTCCTTGAGCCGGCGGCTGGCGCGGGCGAGCGTCTCCTGCTCCGCGCCGGAGAGGCTCGAGGCGCCCGAGCGGCTGATCTTCTCGAGGATCCGATCGACCGCCTGCTGCAGGCTCGCGTCGTCGTCGGGTCCGGCGACCGCATCGTCGGGCCTCACGACCCGCATCCTCCGGCCGCGGATGGCGGTCGACAGCCGCCGCGGCAGCGCGGTCAGGTCGCCGAGGTCCCAGCCGCGCCAGGCGTAGGCCAGCCCGAAGGCGGCGCCGGCGAGGTGGGCCACGTGGGCCACGGGGCTGGTGCCGGCGGCGGCGCCCTGCACGTCCCAGAACACGTAGAGCAGGCCCAGCGCCCAGGCGGGCACCGGGAGCACGCCCCAGATGAGCACGGTCGTGTGGGGGTGGTGCCAGATGAACGCCGCCATGACGGCCGTCACCGCGCCGCTGGCCCCGATGAGCGGCACGGGGCCGCCGCCGTGCGGGAAAAGATTCACGCTCGCCAGCCAGGCGAGCCCCGCGACCACCAGCGCGACGAAGTAGAAGCGGAGGAACTCCGCGCGGCCCAGCATGTCCTCGACGGCCCGGCCGAAGAACCAGAGCGTGAGCATGTTGCCCACGAGGTGCCAGGGGAACGGCTCCCGGGGACCGAGCGGCTGGTGTCCGAAGCCGTAGGTGAGCAGGCCGTAGGCCCGCCACGGCTCCCGCGGGACGTCGCTCCAGAGCGCCAGCCAGTCGAGCAGCCGCACGCCGTCGCCCGCCAGCATGCAGGCGACGAACACCGCGACGTTCGCCACGACGAGGGTCGCCACGCCCGTCCAGTCGGGGAGGAAGGTGGAGCGGTCGGCGCGGAGAT
Source organism: Pirellulales bacterium (assembly GCA_044339885.1). Taxonomy (GTDB): domain Bacteria; phylum Planctomycetota; class Planctomycetia; order Pirellulales; family UBA1268; genus QWPN01. The sequence goes on from JBIIUP010000183.1 coordinate 6,074, forward strand.
AGCCGCGGTCTTGGAATCCCATGGGGGCGGGCCGATGGAGGGTCGATGCCGCGGCGGGAAGCGGCCGCGCGAAGCTCCCATGGTACGGCGGCGTCGCGACGGGGGCCAAGCTGGCCGGGCCGTCGGGATGCTGCCGCGGCCGGGCCGGGTGTGCTAGATTCCGCCGCGGCGTCGGCCCGCCGGGCGGGCCGGCCGCAGCACGGGCACCGCGAAGGGAGTACGACATGGCGACGAACGGGCCGCTGGGACGCAAGCTGCGGATGGGGATCGTGGGGGGTGGCCAGGGCTCCTTCATCGGGCGGGTGCACGTCACCGCGGCCGTGCTCGACAACCGCGCGGCGCTGGTGGCCGGCG
>JBIIUP010000184.1:0-6396 GCA_044339885.1 Pirellulales bacterium
GCCACCCATGCCACCGCCCATGCCACCGCCCATGCCACCGCCCATGCCGCCACCGCCCATGCCGCCACCGCCCATGCCGCCACCGCCCATGCCGCCACCACCCATGCCACCGCCCATGCCACCGCCCTGACCGCTGGACCAGTTGAACGTCGTCACCTGGCCCACGCCCGAGAAGAGGGGCGTGGTCGTGATCCGCACGTACCGCCGGTCTGCCGAGACCACGGCCCGGGCGAACATGTTGGTGCCCTCGGGCAGCGTCGAGACGACCGGCTGGTAGCCGGTCGGGCCACCCCGGAGAAACGGCGTCCCCGCGGCCGTTTCGGCGGCAGCGCCGCCACTGCGACTCGCCGACATCTCCGCGGCCGCCTGCGGATCCGCGATGCCGGCAAGCTGCTGGGCCAGAACGGTCTTGCCGATCTGGCGCTGCACGGCGACGTCTTGGGCGATCTGGGCGTCGAAAAGCGGCTCGCGACGGCGGCCCTCGCCGAGGTTCACGACGACCAGCGACTCGTCGCCCCCGAGCTCGATCTGCTTCCGCTGCCGTTGCTCGCGATCCGTGCCGCGGTGGATGACGGTCTCCGCGGTCACCGTGCCCGCGGCCGGCTTCCCCCAGGATCGGCGGACGAGCACGCGATACGTGCCCGGAAAGGCCTCGCCGGCGACGTACCGCTCCCGGTGCTCGGCATGGGCGGAATCCCCGGCATCGCCGGAGTCGCCGGGGCAGGCCCCGTCGGCCAGCAAGATGCCACCCGAGCTGGAACGCGGCGTCGCCGCCGAGCAGACCGTGCCCGGCGGTTCCTCGACGAGAAGATCGATGTCGGCATCGCCGGTCCAGGTGACCTCGATGACGAGGTCCCGCTCCGCCGCGCGATCCACGTCGGCCTGGAAGGCGGCGGCCTCGTCCTGCCGTCCGGCCTTCGCGAGCGACTCGATCGTCGCCTTGGCCAGCCGCCCGGCCCGCTTGACGATGTCCTGCTGTTCCCCCGGCCACTCGTGTCCGAGCACGCCGGCACACGCCCAGCGGAGGGCGGCCACGTCGTCGTTGCGGGCGGCGAGCGTCATCGCCAGGGCATGGGCCTCCCGGTTGGCCGGATCGAGCTGCGTCACCCGGCGGCAGATGCGGATCGCCTGCCGGTCGGAGCCGAACCGAGCCAGGTAGTTCGCCAGTTGCAGCAGTTCGGACGTTCCGGTGGCGAAGTCGGCGCTCGACAGGAGCGCCCGTTCCACCTCTGACCTGGGCCGTCCCGCGGCCTCCAGCGCCAGGGCCAGCGACTCGTACATCCACGCCTCGCTCCGGCCGCACGCGATCGCGGCCGACAGCAGTTCCGCCGCCCGGTCGAACCGCTCGGACTTGCCGAGATCGGCCGCCGAGACGCGCAGCTGCGCCATCCGCAGGGCCGTCTGCCGGGAGTCGGCCGCGGTACCTTCGTCGAAGTAGGCGGCGACGGCAGCTCGCAGGTCGGGAGCCTCGAGCACCCGGTCGGGCAGACCGAACCGGTCGTCGGCCGGCCGAGCCGTGGCCGGGGCGGGAGGATCGACATCCGTGGCCGGCTTCACGGCGGCGGCGATCCGCGCCTTGGCGTCCGCCACCTGGAACTGTCCGCCGGCCGCGACGGCGGCCATCCGCCCGTCGACGACGACGTCCATGACCCGGCGCAGCAGCGACTTGAGGGCCGGCTTGTCATGGATCCAGGCCGCGAAAGCCTCGCCGTGCTCCCGGTACAGGTCGTGCAGCCACCGCGGGGCGGCCGACGTCATCCAGTCGCGGAACACGAGCCACCGCGGGTCGTGTGGTCCGTAGACCTCGCGTGCGACCCAGCAGAGGCCGCCACCGCCCATGCCGCCGGCTCCGCCGACTCCACCGCCGATGCCCATCCCGCTGTTGACGCTGTTCTGGCCGCCGAGACCGCCGCCGGACTGGAAGGGATTCAGGCCGGAACTGGGGTTCACGGGCAGGACGAGGTCGGCCACGGGGTAGACCTTCACGACGAGGTTTTCCTGGGCCTTCTCCGAGGTGGTGATGAGGAGCACCTCGTCCTTGACGAGGTAGGTGAGCCCGGGATCCCGCAGGAGGAGCCGCAAGGCCGACCGCAGTGAGACGCCCGAGAGTTTCTGGGTGACGGTCGTGGCATCCAGATCGATGCCGGCCTCCTCCAACGCCTTCATGTCCGGGACGATCGGAATGTCGTAGGCATCCTTCAGCTGCTCGATGGCGGCCCTCAGCGGGGTCTCCTGGAAGTCGAACGTCTGCGTGACCGTCTGCTCGAGGGCCTCGTAGATCCGCTTCTCGTTGTCGGTTGGGTTCGCGAGGTCGACCGACTTGTACTTCTCGCGGAGCCGGCTGATCTCCCGCCACCGCTCCTTCGTCGGATAGATGATCGGCGGGTCGTCCGGGAACGGGATCGCCGCCACGTCCACGAGGTGGAGACAGTCCATGAACCCGCGTTCCTGGTCGCGGCGAGTGCGGTAGTTCTCGGTGTCGTAGTCCAGGATCCGGGCCACGAGCGGTGCCGTGCGGCCGACGACCCGCGCGGTCATCGGGATCGGGTGATTGGCCCAGAGATTCGGCGCCTCCTTGGCGATCTCCTCACCGACAACCCGCTCCGCTTCGACGAGGGCCCGGGTGGGCGGCTCGAAGCCCGTCACCGCCTCGCCGTCGATCACGGCAGGGTAGCTCTCGGGCTGCGCGTACCCGTCACGGATGCCCTCCTCGACGAGGGCGTTGTACCGTTCGACGAGATGCTTGATCCGCTCCTCGCGGGCCTCGAGCTCGGAGTTGAGCCGCATCCGCTCCCGGCCGATGGCGGCCCGCCGTTCGTTGGCGAGGTCGCACTCGAGCTTTTCCCGCGAGCGGACGATCGATTCCCGGATCCGCATCTCGAGCTGGCGGCGGAGCCGGTCGCGGGTGCCGGCGTCGAGGTCGGCCGAATTGTCGACCTCGACGAGAATCTGCTTCAACGAGTCGCGGGCGGCGTCGGGGTCGGAGGCGAGTAACTGCCGGGCGTCACGGATGCGAAGGGCCGCCTCACGTTCCAGCTGCTGGCCGCGGACGCGACGCATCGCCTCGAGTTCGGCGAGATCGGAGCCTTCGTCCTCGGCCGACGATCCCGTGGCCGGTGGGAGCCAACCTGGCTCGGGAGGAGCGACCGGTTCTGCGGCGGTCCGCATCACCGCCGCCTTGACCACGGCCGCCTCGGCGTTGTCCGGATCGCGGCGGAGCGATGCCAGGGCGAGCCGGGCCGCCGACTCGTGGGCGCCAGCCGACTCCGCCTGGCGTGACAGCGCCGCCAGGGCCGCCGCTTCCCCGCGGATCACGCCGCGGGCGAGTTCGAGGCTCTCACGGCCCACCAGCGGCAGGAAGACGCCTCCCGTGTCCCAGGCATTGCGGGCCAGTTCGAAGAGATGGGCGTTGGACTCTCGCGGCTCGAACGCGGGCACCTCGAGCCGAGCCGGCTCGGTCGCCCCGCCGCGTTCGGCCGGAATCGCGAGATCCAGGCTGCCGCCGCGGAACGGGCCCACGACGAGGACGATGGAATCGCGGTCGGCTCGGAGCGGAGGCGTGCGCTCCGGCAACACGCGGACCGTCGAGGCGGCGTCGGCCGGCACCACGGCGACGGACGACGGCCATTCAACAGGCTGGATGGCGAGGGAACCGATGCGTCCGCCGGCCTTCCGAGCGGTGGCACCGTCCGCGGGCACGTCCAGCATGCCGCCGGTGGCACTCGCGAGGGCGGCCAGGAAGGGCCAGTTCACCTGCTGACCGATGCCCACGCTGGACACCGAGATCCGCCGCGACCGCAGCAGGTCGATGACACGGGCGAATTCCCCGGGATCGGTCCCGGCGATTCCCGGGCCGTCGCCGATGTAGATGATCGACTTCGGCCCCGCCCCTTCGGCGAACATTCCGGCAGCCGTCTCGAGACCGGCGAGAAGATCGGTCGACCCCAGCGGCGCCGTGGCATCCAGCGCCCGCGTCGCCTGCGTCATGGCGTCGCCCCGGGCCGGATGGAAACCGTTCGTGAGCTCGGTGCAGGCCACGTCGACGGTCGCCAGACGGAAGCGATCTTCGGGCCGGGCGGCTTCGAGCAATCCCGCGAGAGACTCGAGCGACCGTTGGCGATAGTCCCCCGTCTGACTGGCAGACGTGTCGACCAAGACGACGACGGCGGCCGGGCCGGTGGCCGCAGGCTGCGTGGACCTCAGCCCGAGGGCGGTGACGGGCGCGAACTCCGTCCCGCCGTAGGCCTCCACGAACGTGAGGGCCGCCGGAGGTTCGGCCGCCTGGATCGCGGGCAGACCGACTCCCGCCAGGACGGCGACCAACAGGGCGGCAAGCGATGCCGTTGTCGAGGCGGGCATGCGGGGAACTCCAGGTCCGGTGGGGAAAGAGAGCCCGGCGGGGGAATACCGGTGGCCTTCGCAGAGCATATTTTGCGGCCCGCCAACCCGCCAACGTCGGTCTGCACGGCTTTCAGCCCGGTTTCGCGGTTTCCTGACGCCGTGCCCGGGGTCGCGGGGCATTTCCGGGTTGGAAGCCGAAGCCCCGGCCGCGATACTGCCGGCGAGGCCTGTTCGCAGCCAAGACCGCCCATGATCGCCTCCCTCATCCCTGCGCTGGTCGCCGTCTGCCTCGGTCTTATCGGGGCCTCGGCGTTCGCCCAGGTGCCGGCCGAAGCCGAGCTGAAACCCGCCGCGGGCGGCCGCGATTTCACGCCCGAGGAACGGGTCAACATCGCGGTCTACGAGGCCGTCAACCGCAGCGTCGTGAACATCAACACGAAGGCCACGGTCGCCGCCGGCCTGTTCCTCGTGGAGGTGCCTGCGGAGGGGGCGGGTTCGGGTATCGTCCTGGACAACCTGGGGCACGTGCTTACGAACTTCCACGTGGTAGAGGGGGCGCAGAAGATCCAGGTGCTGCTTTACGACGGCTCCTCGCGGGAGGCCGAGGTGGTGGGCTCCGATCCCGCCACGGACGTCGCGGTGATCCGCACGAAGGCCCCCGCGGAGTTGCTGCATGCGGTGACGTTCGGGACGTCGAGCGACCTCCGCGTGGGTCAGCGGGTGTTCGCGATCGGCAATCCCTTCGGCCTGGAGCGGACGCTCACCACCGGGATCATCTCCAGCCTCAACCGGTCGCTTCCGACGCGGACCGGCCGGACGATCAAGTCGATCATCCAGACCGATGCCGCGATCAATCCCGGCAATTCCGGGGGTCCGCTCGTGGACGGGGGCGGCCGGCTGATCGGGATGAACACCGCGATCGCCAGCCGGACGGGCCAGAGTTCTGGGGTCGGCTTCGCCATCCCGGTGGGCACGCTCTCCCGGATCGTGCCCCAATTGATCGCGCGGGGCCGCGTCATCCGGCCCGATGCGGGAATCGCCCGGGTCTTCCAGTCCGACGCGGGCCTGCTCGTCGCAACCCTCACGCCCGGCGGCCCCGCCGAGCGAGCGGGCATCCGCGGGTTCAAGGTCATCCGCGAGCGGCGCCGCCAGGGGCCCTTCGCCGTGGAAGTCGAGCGGGTCGACCGGTCCGGGGCGGATTTGATCGTCGCCGTGGCTGGGCAAGACGTGCGGACGGCGGACGATTTCCTGTCGGCCGTAGAATCGAAAAATCCGGGCGAACAACTCCTCGTGAGCGTCCTCCGCGAGGGTCACCGGCTGGACGTACCCGTGGTTCTGGGGGCCGAGCAGCCGTGATGCTGAACTGGCCCGCACCGGGCTGCGTATCACTGGAATCCCCGGGGTCGGAATGCCGATGCCCAGGGGGCTCTGCAGGCCCTCGGCGGATTCGCCGACGGGGCAGTTGACCGCCCCCAGCGTGCTGCTATGCTTGGGGGCTCGACGCAAGAAACCTCGGTTTCCTGCGGCGGACGGATCTTTGACAATTCGGCAGTTCGATCTCTTTTGGTTTCGGCCGGCACGCGATCGTGACCGGCGAGCGATCGGTGGCGTTCATCCGCAGCTTCGGCGGCGGTGGATGGCCCGGTCGCGAACCATTTATTCACAGACAGATCGAATCTCTTCTGAGATTCCGGAAACTCAACCGCCGGTGCCGCAAGGCCCGGCATGACGATCCAAATCAATTGAAGGGTTTGATTCTGGCTCAGAGTGAACGTTGGCGGCGTGGATTAGGCATGCAAGTCGAGCGAGAACCGTAGCAATACGGGGACAGCGGCGAAAGGGACAGTAATGTGTAGGTACCTACCTCCGGGTTCGGGATAGCTGCGGGAAACTGCAGGTAATACCGAATAACGTCTCCGGACCAAAGGTGTGATTCCACCTGGAGAGGGGCCTGCATCCTATTAGCTTGTTGGCGGGGTAACGGCCCACCAAGGCAACGATGGGTAGCGGGTGTGAGAGCACGACCCGCGTCATTGGGACTGAGACACTGCCCAG
>JBIIUP010000185.1:0-6381 GCA_044339885.1 Pirellulales bacterium
GGCGTTCAACCGTTCGAACGACCTCAGCTATTCCGGCACCGTCAGCGGTGCCGGCGGGTTGCGGAAGCTCGGCGGCGGAAAGCTCACGCTCACCTCGGCCCAGACCTTCACGGGCGACACGGTGGTCGTGGGAGGGACGCTGGCGCTCGGGAGCGGAGCGACGCTCGCCAGCAGTTTCATCGAGGTGGGCGAGACGGCCGGCTCCGGAGCGGTGCTCGACATCGGGGCGCTCGGGGCGGCGCTCGACATCGGCACCGGCAAGACACTCGGCGGGTACGGGACGGTCGCGGGCAACACGGTGGTGATCGCCAACAGCGGCGTGATCTCGCCGGGCGGCAGCGTGGGCGGGATCACGATCGGGGCGCTGGAGTTCGGCAAGGACGGCGTCTACACGTTCGAGCTGAACGACGCGACGGGCGCGGCCGGCGGGCCGTCTGGCAACGGCTGGGACCTCGTGACGGTGAGCGACGGCTTCTCGCTCACGGCCGACGCGACGGATCCGTTCGTGATCAATCTGGTGAGTCTCAGCGGCGCTTCAGCCGGTTCGGCCGCGAACTTCAATAATGCGACGGATTACCAGTGGAATTTCCTCGTGGCCAGCGCTCCGATCTCGAACTTCAGCCCGACCTACTTCCAGGTCACATACGGGAGCTTCGTGAACCCGACGAATGGCAGCTTCTACGTGGCCCAGGGTGGTGCTGGTGGCTTGGGCGGATCGACGACGAGCAACGAGCTCTACCTCGTCTACAAGGCGGTGCCGGAGCCGGCCGCGGCGTCCCTGGCGGCCCTGGGTATCGGCGGCGTTGCCGTGCTCGCCTGCCGCCGGCGGCGGCGGTGAACGCGGGGCACTCTCGGGCGGCCTCAAGAACCGCGCCCGCAGCACGCGATCCAGTCGCGAAGGATCCCTTTGACCGGAGGGATGGACCCTCCAGACAAATCGTTATAGAGTCTATAGAGGGTTCGCTTCCGCCGCCGTGGATGAGGGAAATCGACTGTGACCATGACCCTTGCGACCGCCGCGTATGACCGCATCCGTGAACTCCTGGCGGCGGGCGAGTTTCCGCCGGGATGCCACCTCGTGAACCACGAGCTTTCCCGGCGGATCGGCGTGGGAGTCACGCCGGTGCGGGAGGCGGTCACCCGGCTGGCGAGCGAAGGCCTTCTCGAACATCTGCCCGGGGCCGGCATGTTCGTGCGGCAACCGACGACGGCAGACGTGCTGCAACTGTTCGACCTCCGGGCCGTTCTCGAGCCCTTCGCGATCCAGCAGGCGGCCGAGCATCGCACGGAGGGCGACCTTCACGCGGCGGGGGCGTTGCTCGCCGAGGAGTTTCTCGTCATCCGTGACGTGGCGGCGATGCCCGATCGGTGCGCCAACAACGAGCAGGTAAAGCGTTGGCTTCTGATCGAGCGGCGGTTCCACGGCCTGATCCTCGAGTCGGCCCGAAATCCCTGGCTGGCCAAGGCCGCGGCCGACGTGTCGCTGCTGGCGATCGTGTTTTCGGCCGAGCAGACCTTTTCTGCCACCGATATGAGCGTCGGACTCCTGATTCGATCGTGGCGGGACCATCGGCGGCTCGTGCGGCTCGTGAGACGGCGTCGCGGGGAGGAGGCTGCGGATCTGATGCGGCACCATCTGGCCACGGGCCGGCAGAGCCTCGAGAAATCGCTCACCGGCAGCGGTTCGCCGCTGCATGCCCGCCGACTCGGGCAGGGTCTCGCGGGGCAATCCAATCCCCAGCCGCTGGCCCGCCGCCGCGGCCGCCCGCCCGGGTCGGCGAAGGCCGCCCGCAGCGGCGGTCGCGATTCTCGGCGGTCCAAGTCCGCCGCCCGTCGATGAACCGACGTGCCGCAGCGTCATCCTCTCCCTGCCTAACCTGACCGAGCTGCCATGTCCCCCGCGCATCCACCGACCGATCGCCGGCGGTTTCTCGCCGCTTCCGCGGCGGCTTCGCTCTCGATACTGGCCGCGACGAGATCCGGCCGCGCCGCTCGGGCCGCCGCCCGGGCGCCCCTCCGGCTCGGGCTCGTGACCTACAACTGGGGCAAGGATCTGCCGCTCCCGGAACTGCTCGCGGTCTGTGCGCGGACGGGGTTCTCCGGCGTGGAACTCCGCAGCGGGCACGCGCACGGCGTGGAGCCGGGGATCGGCGTCGACCAGCGGGCGGAGGTCCGGCGGAGGTTTGCGGACAGCCCGGTGCAGCTGGTGGGCCTGGGAAGCGCCTGCGAGTACCACGCGGCCGACCAGGCGGTCGTCCGCAGGAACATCGATCAGACGAAGGCGTTCATCGATCTCTCCGCCGAGCTGGGTGGCAGCGGCGTGAAGGTGCGGCCAAACGCCCTGCCGGCCGAGGTGCCCATCGAGACGACGTTGGAGCAGATCGGCGACGCGCTGCGGGTCGTCGGCGACTACGCCGCCGCGGCCGGCCAGCAGATCCGCCTCGAGGTCCACGGCCGCGGCACCCAGGAGATTCCCCGCATCAAGCGGATCATGGAGGTCGCCGACCACCCGCACGTCGTCGTGTGCTGGAACTGCAACCCGACCGATCTGGCGGGGTCAGGCTTCGATGCCAACTTCGCCGCGCTGGCCCCCTGGATGGGCACGGTCCACATCCACGACCTCCGCCCGGGCAAGGTCGACTATCCGTGGGACGCGTTGTTCGCCAAATTGAAGGCGTGCACGGCGGCGGGGTTCACCGGCTGGTGCCTGCTCGAAGACGGGGCTGTTCCAGCGGACGTTCCGACGGCCATGGAGGAGAGCCGCCGCCAGTTCGAGCGGCTCGTGTCGTGATTCCGGGCGGGGGGCGGTCGCTTCCCGTCCGCTGCCCGCACCTCGGAGGTGACCCGTGCCGCGAGCCTGGATCGTCGCCGTCGCCGCGTGCGCGACGTGGGGCGTGGGCATCCCCACGACGGGTGCCGCCGAAGGCGTGGCCGCGGGCACGTCCGCGATCGATCTCGCCCCCTTCTTTCGGCCGCCCGCCGAGTTCGCCGGCGCTCTCGGCGGCTACCGTTCGCCCCTGGTCTTCGCCGATGGCCGGCCGGTGACCGATGCGTTCGCCTGGTCGCAGCGCCGCCGGGAGATTCGGGCGGCGTGGGATGAATTGCTCGGCCCGTGGCCGCCGCGTGTCGAGGAACCGCGGCTGGAGATCGTGGCGTCGGAGCCGCGCGAAAACTTCCTTCAGCATCGGGTGCGGGTGCAGGTCGCACCCGAGCAGGTACTCGACGGCTATCTCCTCGTGCCCGCCGGGCCGGGTCCTTTTCCGGGCGTCGTCGTACCGTATTACGAGCCGGAGACGAGCATCGGGAAAAAGCTCGATCACCGCGACTTTGCCCTCCAGCTGACACGGCGGGGATTCGTCAGCCTGTCGATCGGCGCGCCCGGCGGTCAGGCGCGGAAGCCCGACCTCGCCGGGGCGGAATGCCAGCCCCTTTCCTACCTCGGCTTCATCGCGGCGAACTGCTACACGGCGTTGGCCCGCCGCGCGGACGTCGATCCGCGACGCATCGGCATCGTGGGCCATTCCTACGGCGGCAAATGGGCCCTCTTCGGATCCTGCCTCGACGACCGTTTTGCCTGCGCGGCGTGGTCCGATGCGGGGATCGTCTTCGACGAGGCCCGCCAGAGCGTCAACTACCAGGAGCCGTGGTATCTCGGGCTCGAGGCCGGCCGCACCCGCGGGCCGGGGCTCGTCACGCCCGACAACCCGCGGACGGGCGCCTACGCGGAGCTCGTCGCCCGCGGGCACGACCTCCACGAACTGCACGCCCTGATGGCGCCGCGGCCCTTTCTCGTGTCGGGCGGCTCGGAGGATTTCCCGGCCCGCTGGATCCCCCTCAACCACACCGTCGCCGTCAACGACCTGCTCGGCGTCCGCGATCGCGTCGCGATGACCAACCGCCCGGATCACCCCCCGACGCCCGAGTCGAACGCACAGCTCGTCGCCTTCTTCGAGCGGTGCCTCCTGGCGCCTGCCGCCGCCGTCCAGCCCGTGGCCCGCCGCGGCCTGCGGCACGCAGCCCCGGAGAACACGCTGCCGAACTTCCGTGCCTGCCTCGACGCGCACCTCGGATTCTCGTGTGACGCGCGACGCAGCCGCGATGGCGTGCTCGTGTGCATCCACGACGACACGCTCGACCGCACGACCGATGGCAGCGGCCCGGTCGCGGCGGCGACGCACGCGGACTTCGCCCGCCTCGACGCCGGCGGCTCCTTCGCGTCCGAGTTTCGCGGCACGGGGGTGCCCGCGTTGGAGGACGTGCTCCGGCTCGTCGCCGCGCACCCGGCCGCCGCGGGCGTCTATGTCATCGACATCCAGGCCGAAGATGCCGAAGTGGAGCGGGACCTCGTGGCCCTCGCCGTGCGGCACGGCGTTCTCGACCGGTTGCTGTTCATGGGCCGGGCGACCGCCGAGCCAGCGGTACGGCGGCGGCTGCGGGTCGCCGATCCGCGGTGCCACGTGGCGGTCGCGGTCCATGACCGCGAGCAACTCTCCGCCGCGCTCACCGCGGACCATCCCGATTGGATCGATGCCGACTGGATCGACGCCCGGTTCGTGCCGACGACCGAGGAGGTGGCGGCGATCCGCGCGGCCGGCAAGCGCGTGATCGTCTCGCCGCCGGCGGCGGCCGGTGACGAGGAGTCGACCTGGAGACATGCGATCGCCGCGGGAGTCGATGCGATGCTGACCGATGATCCCGTCGGCCTGCGGCGGGCGGCCGCCGGGCCGTGAACGTTTCAGATCATGGGCGGAGTCATGGCCGAAGATCGAGACCGGAGGAATTGAAGCGGCACGGATTGGTGGATTGACCACCTTCTATATCGCGATATAAAATCGTGTGGGGACGGCAGGAGAGGCCGAACGTGGTTTTTCAACACGCGATACACGGCTCGCCTGGCACGGCGGTCCGCTGTGCGCTCCGCCGCGTCGGCGCCGCGCCGCGGGGGTTCACCCTCGTTGAACTCTTGACGGTCGTCGCGATCATCGCGGTGCTCATCGGCCTCCTTCTGCCAGCCGTGCAGTCCGCTCGGGAAGCCGCGCGTCGGAACGCATGCCGCCATAACATGAGACAGATCGGCCTGGCCCTCCACACGCACCATGACACCCAGAGAACGTTCCCCAGCGGGGCGCGAACCAAAAGTCAACCGAACTGGAGATATGACCTGCTGCCCGGGCTCGAGCAGTTGCCCCTCCATCAGTCACTGGACTTGAAGGGACAATGGCGGTCGGCATGCAGCGAAGCGAGCCCCTACGGTCAGCAGAAGCTGGCTTCGAACCTGATTCTCGTCGGCCTCGCACTGCCGATATTCGAATGTCCTTCCAGTACGCTGAGCGAGTTTCCCCAGGGCTCGAGTTTCTGCAACTACGACCGCCTGCAGTTTCATGATTACGCCGGCGTCATGGGCGCTTTTCCGGACCCGGCCGGCCGAGATGGGATCTGCTCCACGGAAGGCTCCAACGGCGTGTATTGCAACAACGGCCTTCTCGTGCCGGGCAACCGAAAGTATGCGATGCGCGACGTGACCGACGGGTTGTCCAACACGGTGATCGTCGCGGAGCAATCGGGGAGGGTCGGAAGTGCCGACTTCCGTGGCAACTATCACGGCGGCTGGCGCGGCTGGTCACCGACCACTTCCACCACGGGCTTCGACATCGTGAAAACGGCCGGAGCGCATCACGTCTCCGGCGTGACCACGGTGGCCTTCAGGATCAACAGCAGCAGTTCGCAGCCCGGTGGCAACACGCTGCCCGCCTCCAATGCAACCTATTCTGCCAACACGATCATCAACTCCTTCCACCCCGGGGGCATCCACTGCGTGTTCGCCGACGGGTCGGTGCGGTTCGTCGCCGACACCATCGAATTCCAGACGTTGGGACGAATCTGTGTCCGCAACGATGGCCAGGCGGCCGGTGACTTCTGAGCCGTCGAGGAACGTCCGGTGTTCGTCGCCCATCGCCCCTTGAACCGGAGTGCCGGCAGGCAGTCTTCATGATCGGCACGGGCAGCAGAAACGACGCGAACGCATCGTTCCGCCGGGCGATCATCGTGGCCGGACTCCTGCCCTGGGCCCTGGGCTGCGGGGCTTCGACGAAGGGCCCCACGGGCCGCCTCCAGGGTCGCGTCACCTACGAGGGGGTGCCCGTGCGCGTAGGGACGGTCTGCGTCTACGCCCCGGAGTTGGGGGTCGGCGGTTCGGCGGACCTCGGGGAGGACGGCGGCTACGCGATTCCCGAGCCCCTGCGGCCGGGCAGGTACAGCGTCGCCATCCTGCCTCCCTCCGAACCGCCGCCCGAGGATGACACCGCGGCATCGCCGGGCAAGGACTACGGGAACCTGCCCCCGATGTATCGCGACCCGCAGCAGAGCGGGCTCGTCATCGAC
>JBIIUP010000050.1:0-15209 GCA_044339885.1 Pirellulales bacterium
GGACGCACGACGTCGAGTGCTTCTGGAGCATGCGGATGAACGACACCCACGACGGCAACGGCGCAGACTATGCGCCGCTCATGCTCGCCACGAGCGGCCTGAAGCGGGACCACCCGGACTGGCTGCTCGGGTCGCCGGAGCGGATGCCGCCCTACGCCCGCTGGACCGCCGTCGACTACGGCCGGCCCGAGATCCGCGACCTGGCGTTCCGCTTCGTCGAGGAGGTCTGTACCCGCTACGACGTCGATGGCGTCGAACTCGACTTCCTCCGGCACGCGGCCTTCTTCGCCGCGCCGGCCCGGGGCGAGCACGCCACGCCCGACGACCTGGCGGCGATGACGGCCCTCCTGCGTCGGATCCGGTCGATGGCCGACGAGGTCGGCGCCCGTCGTGACCGGCCCCTCCTCGTCGCCGTGCGGGTGCCCGACTCGCTGGAGTATGCGCGGGCCATCGGCCTCGACCTGGAAGCCTGGCTCGGCGGCGGCCTCGTCGACCTGCTCGTGACCACGAGCTACATCCAGCTCAACCCCTGGGAGTATTCCGTGGCGCTCGGCCGCCGCCACGGCGTGAAGGTCCATGCCTCGCTCGACGAGTGCCGGTTCGCCGATCCGGAGGCCCGCCGGGAGCGGATGACCGTGGAGGCCTACCGGGCCCGTGCCGCCGACGCCTGGGCCGCGGGCGTGGACGGCATCTATCTCTTCAACCACTTCGACATGCGGAGCCCGCTCTGGAACGAACTGGGCGACCGGCGGCGGCTCGCCACGCTCGACAAGGACTACTTCGCGAGTTACCGGGGCCCCGGCGGGGAGCCGTTTCCACGACGCGCCTTTCAGAACCTCCCCACGCTGAACCCCACGGCGCCGCTCGCCGTCGAGGCCGGCTGGGCGACGAGCGTCGAGCTCTTCCTCGGCGACGAGTTCGCGGCCGACGCGGAGCCAAGGCCCGCCGCCACGCTGCGGCTGGCGCTGCCGGGAATCACGGCGCCTGGAGACGTCGCCGTGACCTGCAACGGCACGCCCCTGACCGGCGGGCGGATCCTCCCCGGGACGCGGCCGTGGCTCGAGATTCCCGTCGATACCGCGATCCTCCGGCCCGGCCGCAACGTCTTGGCGGTGGAGCCGGCGGCAGGGGCACCGGTGACCACGTGGGCCGACCTCGGCCTGCGGGTGCGGTTCACGCCGCGGGCCGACTGACCACGCCGCTTCGATCGTCAGCGGTGGTCGCGCGGGCCGGGCAGGTTCGGTCTCGTCCACCGCACCCGCGCCAGCTGCAGCTCGCCGGTGTGTCCGGACCGCGGGCACGAGGAGCCGTCGGTGACCCACGATTCCTCGGGACTAGCGGCGCAGACGCCGAAATTCCCCAGCAGCGGGACGCGGGCGGGATCCCGCACGCCGTCGCCGACGAGCGGCAGCACCACCCGCTCCGTCGCCCGCACGAGCCGGAGCGTCGCGACGTCGACCTGGGCCAGCCACAGGGGCGCCCGCCAGCGGAACACCCCGGCGTTGCTCGCGTCTTTCCGTACGTAGACGAGGAACAGGCCATCCGCATGCTGGAGCCAGTGCTGCTGCGTGGTGGACGTGACGAGCGGCTCGCCGTCGTCCCAGGTCCACGGCTGCTTGGGCTCGTAGTGCAGGCCGTCGTCGCTCACCGCCACGTAGCCGCGGTCGTCCTCGGCCCGCATCGTGAGGAAGAAACGGCCGGCGAAGCGGGTGAGCGAAGGCTCGAGGAGGCCTCGGCCCCGCGGGTTCTCCAGCGCCGGCCCCGTCGCGGCGACGGCGAGCCTCGCGCCGTCGAACGTGCACCGCACGCCGCACACCCGCCGCGGCTCCCCCTTCGCGCCGAACGTGAAGCTCATCATCACGTCGCCGTCGGGCAGCATCACCCGCTGTCCGCAGTTGTTCGAGTAGATGAAGCTGCCGCGGGGGTCGTCCCACTCGAGGACCTGCCGCGGTCCCCACGCGCCGTCCTTCCAGACGGCGTAGACCGGCCGCCGGGAGGGCTGATCGGGATCGAACCGATCGGTCGCGTAGAAGACGTTGTGCCCCAGGGCCAGCACGCTGCCGGTCCGCGGGTGGAACTCCGGTGTCACGTCGCACACGGCCTCGTGCCCGCCCGCGGCGCGTGGCACCCAGCCCAGCGGCGGCACGGGCCGGAACTCGCTCCAGGTCTTCCCCAGGTCGTCCGACGTGGTCCAGTGGACCGGCCCGAAGAAGTCGCTGCCGGTGATCGGCTGGAGCGTCATGAACGCCCGCTGTCCCACCAGGCACGCCCGCGGATGGAACCATGTGCCGCGAGGCACCGGCGGGGCGGCGATCGCCTGCCGCTCGATCGCGGCGATGAGGCCGCCCGGTGGCGGTGCGGCGTTGGCCCGACGGCAGGCCAGGGCTCCGAGGGCCGCGGACGTCGAGCGGACGAATCGGCGTCGCGAAAGCACGAGGTCCGGGCCCTGAAGGGGAGCGTGACGGCCAGAGAGCACCGATTCTAGGGCAGATTCGACAGGTGAGGAAGCGACGTCCTGGCAAACCAGGTGACGAAGCGCAGGGGGCGGCAGAACGTTTGCCGGCCCCGGTGAAACCCCGTCGGCCGCGGCGGTGTCTCTATACTCGCGGCCACCGGATGTCCCGGCCGCGGCCTGCCGGCCCGTCCGGCGGCCCGCCTCCGACCTTCTCCGCAGGAGCACTCCCATGCCCGCC
Source organism: Pirellulales bacterium (assembly GCA_044339885.1). GTDB lineage: Bacteria > Planctomycetota > Planctomycetia > Pirellulales > UBA1268 > QWPN01. Next base: position 2,694 of record JBIIUP010000050.1, read on the forward strand.
CGTCTTCCCGTCCTCGCGACATGCGCCGTCGCCCTCGCCTGGGCGACCGTCGCTCCAGCGGCTCCGCTCGAGCTCGCGAGCGTCGCGGCCGACGCCCAGTGGCTCATGCACCTCGACATGGACGCCGCCCGCGAGTCGACCGTGCTCGAGCGGGCTTGGGAGCGGGCCGTGAAGATGCATCCCCGGGCCGAGCAGATGATGAGGATGGGGGCCGGGATGCTGGGGATGGACCCGCGGAAGGATCTCCGCGACGTGACCATGTACGGCGCCGACACCGACAAGCGGAACGGCGTGATGATCGTGCGAGCGAAGGTCAATCGCGAGATGCTCGAGCGGATGGTCGAGAAGGCGCCCGACCACGAGACGATGGAGCACCGCAACCACGTCCTCCACGCCTGGACGCACAAGGGCTGGAAGGGCCGCAAGGGAGAACGGGTGGTCGGCGCGTTCCAGAAGGACGACGTGCTCGTGTTCGCGAAGACACCCGAGCGGGTCCGGGCGGCGCTCGACGTGCTCGACGGCGACGCCACGACCGCGGACCGCGACGGCCCGCTCGGCGGCCGCGTGCGGCCCGGGTCGATCCTCGTGGCCCGGGCGGCCGCGGTCGATCCCGACACGAAGTGCCCCGTCCTCCGCCAGGGGCGGTCGTTTCGCGTGGCGATGGGCGAGAACGACGGGGCGTCGTTCTATCGCGCCCGCCTCGACATGAAGTCGCCCGAGGCGGCGGACCAGGCCGAGGACGTCGTCGAGGGCCTGGAGGCGGTGGCCCGGCTTCGCTGGGCCGACGCCGCCGCCGCCATGCGGATCGTGGACGGCCTGGAATCGAAGGTCGATGGGTCGACGTGCACGATCATGTGGGACGCGCCGGCCGACGACGTCTGGGCGGTCGTCGAGAAGGCGGCCGAGCACTGGGAGCGGAAGCAGAAGCAGTGGCGGCGGTCCCGCGGCGGCAAGGCCGACTGCGGCTGCGGCAAGTCGGCCTGCGAAGGCTGCGCCGACTGCCCGGCCGAGTGCCCGATGGGGAAGGGCGGTGCGAAGCGGGACGAGGGCAAGCTGCGTGACGACGAGTTCTGAAGACGCGAATCTGGTGCTCCGGGCCCGGGGCGGCTGCGCGGCGAGCGTGGCGGCGCTCGCCGCCCGGCACCAGGCGGCGGTCGTCCACTACGCGACCCGGTTGCTCGCGCGGCGGCACGGCTGTCGGGCCGACGCCGAGGACGTCGCCCAGGAGGCCCTCGTGCGGGCGCTCGGCCGGCTCGAGCGACACGACCCCCGGCGCAGCTTCGCCGCCTGGCTGTTCACGATCGTCCGGCGGACGTGCCTCAACCACCTGCGCGCCGCGCGGCGGCGGGCGGCCCGCGAGACGGCGCGGGCCGCGATTCCCGTGACGGCCCCGCACGACCAGCCGTGGGCCGTCGCCGCGGCGCGCGAGGAGACGGAGCGGCTCTGGGCCATCGCCGCCCGGGAATTGTCCGAGCGGCAGTTTTCGGCCCTCTGGCTGCGGACGGTCGAGGATTTGCCCGTCGCCGACATCGCCCGCGTGCTCGGGCGGCCGCCGGCCACGGTGAAGGTGCTGCTCTTCCGCGGGCGGCGGCGGCTCACGGAGGTCCTCCAGTCTCCGCCGGAGGCGCCCACGGTGCCGCTTCCGGCCGCACCCCGCGCGACCTGGAGATCACGCCATGGCTGACAGACGACGCAGCCCCGAATCCGATTCCGGGGCGTTTCGCCGCGACGACCGGCTCGATCTCTCGGCCGAGCTCCGCCGTGAAGCCCGGGCCGAGCGGCCGTCGTTCTCGCCGGCGGTCCACGCGGACGTGCTGGCGGCGCTCGCGGCGCGGGCTGCGAAGCGGGACACGCGCCCGCCCGCCCCGACGGCGGCGGTCGTCGACGAGCCCGCGGGCTCTCGGCAGCGGTTCGCATGGGCCGTCGTGGGGGGCGGCCTGGCAGCCGCGGCGGCGTGCATGGCGATCGCGGTCGCTGCGGTACGCCCGCGACCGGCACCGCCGCCGACGGCGGTGGCCGCCGCCGGCGACACCGGCATCGAGCGACTCCCGACGCCCGAGGAGATCGGTGCCAGCGTGTTCGCCCAGGTCACGACGTTCGCCGCGCTGGCCGTGGGCATTCCCGAACTGCCCGACCTCGCCGCCGTCGCCCCCGAACTGCTCGCTGGGACGGACGACCCGCGACCGTGACCGGCCAAACAGGCCTCGGCCGGCGACCGGTGTCGAGTGGGCCGCCATCTCCGGGGCCGCCGGCTTCCGGCCCGGTTCCGGTTTCGTCGTCCTGAACGATGGTGTATACACCTTCGGGTTGGCGTTTCTGTGAGGATGCGTGACCATGCCCAGCATGACTCGTTGTCGGCAGGTGCCCGGTTCCTCGGCCGGGAGACCGATTCGGCCCGATGCGGCGGCCCGGCGACACCGCCCCACGCGGTGGTCACGCCGGGCCTGGATGCGGGTTCTCGCGAGGGCGGTTGCGCCGGTGCTGGGGTTCGCCGTGTCCAGCGGTGTCGCGGCGGAGTCCCCGGCTCTCCGCGTCGGCATGATCGGGCTCGACACGTCGCATGCCCCGGCCTTCACGAGGATCCTCAACGATCCCGCGGCCCCCGCCGGGCTCGCCGGCTGCCGGGTCGTCGTCGCCACGCCCCAGGGCAATCCCGATTTCCCGTTGAGTGCCTCGCGGGTCGACCGATTCACGGCGGAGGTCCGGAAGCTCGGCGTGGAGATCGTCGCCACCGTGCCCGAGGTGCTCGGGAAATGCGACGTGGTGCTCCTCGAGAGCGTCGATGGTCGCACCCATCTGGCCCATGTGCTGCCGGTCCTGCGGGCCGGCAAGCCGGTGTTCGTCGACAAACCGCTCGCGGCCGGCCTCGTCGACGGCATCGCGATCGTGGAGGCGGCACGGAGCCGCGACGTGCCCCTCTTCTCGACGTCGGCGCTGCGGTTCACGGCCGACGTGCACGCAGTCCGCGACGAGGTCGACGCCGGGATCGGCCGGGTGTTGCGGGTCGAGATCTCTGGCCCTTGCAGCCACGCACCGGGCCACCGCGACCTCTTCTGGTACGGCATTCACGGCGCGGAACCGCTGTTCACGATCCTGGGCCCGGACTGCCAGACCGTGCGGCGGACGCAGGCGACGGCCGAGACCGACGAGGTGGAGGGCCGCTGGGCCGGCGGCCGCGTTGGCACATTTCGGGGCGCCGTCTCGGGCACGGGCGTGTTCGGCGGCCGCGTCGCCGGTGAGCGCGGCACGCGGCGGATCGTCGACGTCGCGGGCTACGGGCCGCTGCTCACCGAGATCGTGCGGTTCTTCCGCACGGGACGGCCGCCGGTGCCGCCGGAGGAGACGCTCGCGGTGCTGGCCTTCCTGGAGGCCGCCGAGGAGAGCAAACGGCTGGGCGGTGCGGAGGTGTCGATGGCCGACACCCTCGCCCGGGCCCGCGAGGCGGCGGCCGCCCGCCTCGTCGAGCTCGGCGAGGCGCCCACCGCCGTCCTCCCCGGCCCCTGAGGAAGAACCGGGGTGCGGCCCGCAGTGGCACTCGCAGGCCTGCCCGGCCGGCCGGAGGCCGCCGAGCCACAGGAGGCTATCATTTCAACTGACGTCGTCTCGAGGACCGCCATGTCGCCCGTCGACTTCTCCGGAGCCAGGATTGCCGGGGCGCTCCTCGCTGCCGGGGCCTGGGTTGCGCTGACCGGGTGCCGGCCGGCGGAGCGGCCGGCCGCCCCGGCGAAGTCCGTCTCCGCAGTGCCGCTCGTCGACCGCTACGACTGTGCGTTCACCGAGGAACCGATCGTCGTCGACGGCAAGCTCGACGAGGCGGCCTGGAAGCAGGCCGTCGTCATCGATTCGTTCTCGATGCCCTGGCGGGGCGCCGCCGATGCTCCGGCCGTCAAGGCCACGCGGGCCCGACTGCTCTGGGACCGTGAGCACCTCTACGTCGCCGGAGACATGGACGACGCCGACCTCTATGCCGACATCACCGAGAACGACGGCAACACTTGGGAGAACGACGTCTTCGAGTTGTTCCTCAAGCCGACGGTCGAATCGCCATCGTATTACGAGTTTCACGTCACGCCGGCCAACGCACGGTTCGACTGCTTTCTTCCGCGCCGCGGGCACATGAGCCGCTTCCGTCGCGACGGCGAGTTTCGCATCGAGTCGGCGGTGGCCCTCCGCGGCACGCTCGACTCGTGGCGCGACGCCGACGAGGGCTGGACGGTCGAACTGAAGATCCCCTGGGCGGATCTGGCGCGGACCGGCGGGCGGCCGGAGCCGGGAGACGAGTGGCGGTTCGCCCTCTGCCGCTACGACTACGACGTGGGCCGCGAGCAGCCGGAACTCTCCACCTGTGCGCGGCTCGGCAAGGCCGACTTCCACCGCCACGAGGACTACGCGCGGCTGCGGTTCCTCCCGCCGAACGCCGACGCCGCGGGCCGGCCCTTCGGCATCCCGCGGATCGTGCCGGTGACGACGTCGCGCGTGGTCGGGTCACCCGACCCGGCACCCCCCTACGTCGTCGAGCGGTCGCATCCTGCGGCCGAGCTCCGCGGCCCGATCACGGTGGCCCACCAGCCCGGCAGCGACCGCCTGCTGTTCGTGACCGAGCCCTGGTCGTACGCGCCGTCGCAGGTCATGCGGATGCGGGACGATCCCGACCGGTTCGAGCCGGAGCTGCTGCTGGCCGAGGACGGCAGCGTCCACTACGCGATCGAGTTCCACCCGCGGTTCGCCGAGAACGGGTTCGTGTACATCGGCAGCAACGCCCCGGCGAAGCAGGTCGGTCCGGACGGCAAGCCCGTCCGTGTCTGCAGGGTCACCCGCTACCGGATCGACCCCACGCCCCCCTACGCCTTCCACGCCGACTCGGCGGAGGTGATCATCGAGTGGGATTCCGACGGCCACAACGGCGCGGCGCTCGCCTTCGGCGCCGACGGCCTGCTCTACGTGTCGTCGGGGGACGGCTCCCAGGACTCCGACACCGACCTCGCCGGCCAGGACCTCACGCGGCTGCGTTCGAAGATCCTTCGGATCGACGTCGACCATCCCGACGACGACGTGCCGGGCGACGGGCAGGCCTACTCCGTGCCCCCCGACAACCCCTTCGTCGGCCAGGAGGGCGTCCGTCCCGAGACCTGGGCCTACGGCCTGCGGAATCCCTGGAGGATCGCCTTCGACAAGGCGACCGGCCGGGTCTGGGCCGGCGACAACGGCCAGGACCTCTGGGAATACGTCTGGCTCGTCCAGCGCGGCGACAACTGCGGCTGGAGCGTGATGGAGGGGAGCCATCCGTTCGACACGAGCAGGAAGGCCGGCCCGCACCCGTTCGCCAAGCCCGTCGTGGAGCACCCGCACTCCGAGGCGCGGTCGCTGACGGGCGGCCTGGTCTACGCGGGCTCCCGGCTGCCGGAGCTGCGGGGGGCCTACATCTACGGCGACTACTCCACGGGCCGGATCTGGGGCGTCCGGCACGACGGCACGAAGGTCACCTGGCACGCCTTGCTCGCCGACACGCCGCTGATGATCTCGGGCTTCGGCACCGACTCCTCGGGCGAGTTGCTCGTCGTCCATCACGCGGGGGGCTTGGGGGGCGGCCTCTACCGGCTCGCAGCCCGGCCTCCGGCGCGAGGCGACGATCCGCCCTTCCCCCGACAGATCTCGCAGAGCGGGCTGTTCGCCTCCGTTCGCGACCACCGCATGGCCGACGGCGTCATTCCGTACGACGTGAACTCGCCGCTGTGGAGCGACGGCACGCACAAGGCGCGGTTCTTCTCGCTGCCGACGGAGACCGATGCCGAGGGCACCCGGGTCCCGAAGGCGATCGACGTGCGCAACTCCCGCGGCTGGAACTTCCCCGACGGCACGGTGCTCGTGAAATCGTTCGCGATCGACGCCGAGGAGGGCGATCCCGCGACTCGGCGGTGGATCGAGACGCGGTTCATGGTGCGTCAGGAAGGGGAGTGGGCCGGGTACAGCTACGAGTGGAACGACGAGCAGACCGACGCCCAACTCGTGGCCGACGGCGGCAAGGACCGTGACTTCGAGATCCGCACGGCCGACCTGGCCGCGCATCCCGACGGCGTGCGGAAGCTGTCGTGGCGGTATCCCTCGCGGACGGAATGCATGGTCTGCCACAGCGCCGTGAGCAACTTCGTGCTCGGACTGTGCACGGTGCAGCTCAACCGCGACTTCGACTACCAGGCCGTTCTCGGCCCCGGCCACCACGTCGACAACCAGCTGCGGACGCTCGAGCACCTCGGCCTGCTGCGGGTCTTCTGGTGGGGCGACACCCGGGGGGACCTGGCGGCCTCCGCCCGCGCCCGCGGCCTCGACCCGACCGCGGCCCAGGAGTGGGCGGAGACCCGGATGGCCTCGCGTGACGGCAGCGACGGTCGTTTCGGGAAGCGGCGATCCACCCTGCTCGCCCGGGCGCCCGAGCGGACCAACCGGCTGTCCAACCCGCGCGACGCCACGCTCGACCTGGCCGCCCGGGCCCGGTCCTACCTGCAGTCCAACTGCGCGTCGTGTCACGTCATGGCCGGCGGTGGCAACGCCCAGATCTCACTGGAATTCCTCACGGCCCACGAGGAGTTGCCGCTGGCCGACATGAAGGCCATCGACGTGACGCCGATCCACGCGCGGCTCGGCATCGACGACGCCAGGCTGATCGCCCCCGGCGCCCCCGAACGGTCGGTCCTGCTGGCCCGGATGTCCCGGCGCGGCCAGGGGCAGATGCCCGCGCTGGCGACCCGGATCGTGGACGAACCGGCCGTGGCCGTCGTCCGGGAATGGATCGAGTCGCTCGAAACCGCGAAGCCGGAGTGACGGTCCGGGACGCGGCTCAGCGGTCCGGGCCGCGGTGCACGACGCGGCCGCCGACGACGGTGAGCACCGAGCGGATCGCCGGGATCCGCTCTTCGGGACAGGTGAGAAAGTCGTCGGTGAGCACGGCGAGGTCGCCCAGCTTTCCGACCTCGAGCGTGCCCTTCTCGTGTTCCTCGAACGTCGTCCACGCCGGCCAGACCGTCATCATCCGCAACGCCTCCTCCCGCCCCACCCGCTGGTCGGGCCCGAACAGGCGGCCCGACTCGGTCCGGCGGGTGATCGCCGTGGCCATGGTGAGGAAAGGGTTGAAGGGATTGAGTGACAGATCGGGATCGTAGCCCATGATGTGGTCGGCGTTGATCGCGACGGGCAGGCCCGCGTCACGCCAGATCCGCAGTCCCAGGAATCGTGACATCCGCGCACCGCCGAGCGCGTCGCCGAGCGCGTCGCCGTCCTTGTAGTACCACGCCGGCTGCGTGTCGATGCACACGCCGAGCCGGCGGCAGCGGGCGGCCGTCTCCGCGCTGGGGAAGTAGGCGTGCAGGAGCGTGAACCTGCGGTCGGTGATCGGCGAGTCGCGATCCGCCGCCTCGACCGCGTCGAGCACCATGTCCACGCCGGCGTCGCCGGTCACGTGGGCGCACATCGGCCAGCCGAGGCGGTGCCCGGTGCGGATGGCGTTCCGAACCTGCTCGGCCGTCATCTGTAAAAGGCCGCGGTACTGCGGGTCGTCGATGCCGTAGAGCCCGAAGGACTGTGCGCCGTAGGGCTCGCGGAGGTAGGCGGTGCCGTAGAGCACGCCGCCATCGACGGCGATCTTCAGCGGCCCGACCCGCAGGTGCTCGTCCCCCTCGCGAGGGCCAACCGGCAGGCCGCGGATGAACCGCTCGGTGCCCGCCGCGGTGCCGTCGCCGTCGATGAAGATCGTGACGGACGCCCGCACGGGCAACCGGTCGGTCGCCTTGAGGTCGCAGAACGCCCGCCAGCCGTCCACGTCGGTGCGGCGGTCGACGATGCTCGTGATGCCGAGCTCCGCGTAGCGGCTCACGAGCTCGGCCATACGGTCGACGACGACCCGCTGCTCCGGCGGCGGCCGCTTGATCCAGCGGTCGGTGAGGGCCGCACAGTTCTCGAGCATCCCCGTCGGGTCGCCGTCGGGGCCGAGCACGATCCGGCCACCGGCGGGGGCGGGAGTGTCCTTCGTGATCCCGGCGGCGGCGAGCGCCGCCGAACTGAGCATCTGGACGTGCCGGTTGGCGTATTGCCAGACGAAGGCCGCCGGGCGGCCGGGGGCCGCGGCGTCGAGGTCGGCCCGCGTGGGCAGCCGCCGCTCGCGGATTCGGGTGACGTCGATCCGGGGCAGGAGCACCCACTCGTCCTCGGGCAGTTCGGCGGCCCGCTGCCGCACCCAGTCGCGGATCTCGTCGATGCTCCGCAGCTGGCGAAAGGGCTGCAGGGCCTCGGTCGTGGCGGCGAGGACGACGTGGACGTGGCTCTCGTTGAGCCCGGGGATCACCGTCCGGCCGGCGGCGTCGTAGCGGACCGTCTCCGGGCCCGCCAGCGCGAGGCATGCCGCGTCGTCGCCGACGTGCACGATCCGGCCGGCGCGGATGGCGACCGCCGAGGCGATCGAGCTCCGGTCGTCGAGCGTGACCACGCGGCCACCGGTGAGCACGAAGTCCGCCGGGCGGTCCGCCACGGCAGGGGCCGCGACGGCGGCGGTCGCCACCGTCGCGGTCACCAGCCGCTCGACCGCCGGCACGATCCGCGCCTCGACGTCGCCCCTCCACCGCACGGCAGGGTTGCCATATTCGTAGATGTGTGGCCCCCCTTCGTAGCCGCCCTCCTCCCAGACCCGGCGCGAGGGGATGTAGGCGAGCATGTCGTCGGTGTAGCCGAGCACCCAGGTCCGCGGGCCCCAGGTCCGTTTGAAGTGCAGGGCGTAATCGACGACCGTCTCGCCCCCCATGCCGATGAGGAGCGTGTCTCCCCCGAGCCGCCAGACATGGAGCGGGTACGGGGCCGACTCGGCGAACGTCTCGCCGTCCCGCAGCCGGCGGAGCATCCGCCGCGCCCAGCGGGCCTTCGTCGCATCGCGGTCGGCCGTGGCCTGCTCCAGTTCCCGCTCGGTCGCCACGCGCTCGTAGGGAAGATCGATCGACTCGAAGGCCACCCGGAGCGTCGCCGCGACCGGCTCGAGCGGCTGCCGAAGCGCCTCCTCGACGGCGGCGGCGAGCATGAGTCCGTACCGCTCGCAGAGTTCCACGCTGCGGCGTGGCAGCGGGTTCTGGTCACCGCCGCAGGTGTTGAAGAACATCGCCGTCGTGCCGGGATGCGACCTCTCGAGAAACGCCTGCGCGAAGCCGGGATAGTCGCCGTTGTAGGCGGCGATCTTGAGCGTGGTGGGATGGCAGGCGTAGCCGAAGAGAATCGCGGCCAGCCGGCCGTCCGGCCGCGTCACGGTCATCACGGGGACGGCGTGGTCGGTGGGGCCTGACAGCGGTTCGCCCCGGGCGATCCGTCCGGCCACGGTGGGCTCCGGATTCTCCCGCCGGTTGACGGCGAAGCCCGCCCGGCCGATGCCGGTCCGCAGTTCGGCGGGGGCCAGGTCGGCGAGCGCCTTCCCGACGAGATCCACGCAGCGGTCGATCATGGCGTCGGTGTAGCGGCCGACGAGTCGCTCCTGTTCCTCGTCCTCGGGGTAGTAGTCGAGCAGGTCGTCACCGAGCCGCGGTGCGCAGTGGTTGTGGGAGAAGGTGAACATCACGCGGTCGCGGCCGAGGCCGTGCTCGGCCTCGAGCCGCGCGAACACCCGGTCGCTCATGCTCCGCGGCACGCCCTGGAAGTCGCTCGCGATGAGGACGGCCCGGCCCCCTGCCGGAGCCTCGATCGCGAGGGCCTTCGCCCACAGTTCGTGGAGCGTGGCGGTGGGCACGCGGGCGGCTCCGCCGTAGCCGGCCAGCCAGACCGGCTCAGCCGGCAGGATGCTCACCCGCGCGAGCCCGGCCTTCCAGCCGGGCTCGGCCCCGACCGCGACGACCTGCACGAGGACGAGCAGGCAGAGGCACAGGAGGCGCAGCGACCTGCGGCCCGGTCCGAGAGGCGCTGCCGCGACGATGGATGCCATGGATTTCGAGCTCCCGGGTCCTTCCGCCGCCCCATGATACGATCTGCGTCACGGGGGCCGGGCACGTCCCCGCAACCGGGTCCGTGAGGCATCCCCGTGAACGTCGACCGGCAGGCAGGGGCGTTCGTGCCGCTCGGCGAACCGCACGTCGCCGCGGCGACCGGGCTCTCGACCCAGGCAGGCTGGAACCAGACCCCCGACGACTGGCGGCGGCTGGCGCGGATCGGGCCCGAGCACGTCCGCGTGCTCGTCGAGGCGGGCGAGGTGATCGCGAGTTGGTCGATGGTCGGCTTCGGCGCGGTGGCCTGGATCGGCATGATCCTCGTCGAGCAGGGACACCGCGGCCGTGGCCTGGGGACGGCGGCCTTCGACGAGGCGCTGGCCGCGGCCGGCGCCGCGGGCCACCGTGTCGTCGGCCTCGATGCCACGCACCTGGGGGAACCGCTCTACCGCCGCCGGGGTTTCCAGACGATCGCGCCGATCGTCCGCTGGCAGGGAACGGTCCTGCCGGCGCGAGGTGCCGACGTCCCGGTCCGCAGCGGGCTCACCCCGGGCGTGCTCGACCTCGACGCGCGTCACGCGACCGTGAACCGGGCGGACCTGCTGGCGGATCTTGCGGCCACGGCGACGCTCGTGAGCATCGATCGCGACGGCGTGACGGCCGCCTATGCCGTGGTCCGCCCCGGCCGCGTGGCGGACATGCTCGGGCCGGTCGTCGCGGCCGACGACGCGAGCTTTGCGATGATCATGGCCGCGGCGACGGCGCCGCTCGCGGGGCGGCCGGTGATGTGCGACCTCCTCGACCCCCGTGGCGACGAGGTGCTCGCCGGCCTCGGACTTGCGCCGACGCGCCGGCTCGCCCGCATGACGCTGCCCGTCGCGCCGGGCTGCCTGTGCGGCCCGGGCATCCGCTGCGGCGCCGGCTTCGAACTGGGCTGAGGACTCAAGCGGTCCCCGACGTGATGCGCCTCCCCGATTCCCGCCGATGCCTGCGTCGCCTGGCCACCGCGGTGGTGCCGGCGGTCGCGCTGGCACTCGCCGCGGCGACCGCACCGGCGGGGCCCGCGGCCCCGGTGGGCGGCATCGTCGAGGTCCGGGCCGGCGACCACGATCGACACGACGTCGCCGTCGCCTGCCCGCTCGACGTGGCCGAGGCCGACCTCGACCGCCTGGGCGTGGCCGAGATCGACCGTCCCGACGCGATCGTGACCTGCCAGGTGGATCGCGACGCGGGTCCGCGGCTGTGGTGGGTCGTCCCCGGCGAGACGCCGGCCGGCGGCGTCCGCCGGTTTCGGATCGTGCGGCGCGGCCCGCCGCCACAGGCCGGTGCGCCGGAGGGCGTGGTCGCGCGGCCATTCGACGGCGGTGTCGACATCGCCTGCGGCGGCCGGCCCGTGCTGCGATACAACTCGGCTCACGTCGAGCCACCCGCCGGGATCGACCCGCGCAACGGCCGCAGCGGGTTCATCGAGCCGGTCTGGACCCCCGCGGGCCGCATCGTGACCGACCGCTTCCCCGCCGACCATCCGCATCAGAGCGGCGTTTTCCTCGCCCAGACGAAGACCGAATTCGAGGGGCGGAAGCTCAATTTCTGGGACCTCGTCGGTGGCGGCGGCCGCGTCCGTTTCGCGAGGCTGGTGGCCACCGCGAGCGGGCCGGTCCGTGGCGGCTTCACCGTGGAGCACGAGCACGTCGAGGGGAGCGGCGACGCGGCCCGGCCCGTGCTCCGCGAGACCTGGAACGTGGCCGTCTGGAACTCCGGCGGCCCGGAGGCGAAGTCCTGGGTGTGGGACCTCGAGTCGTCGCTCGTCTGCGCGACGGCCAGCCCGCTCGCCGTCGAGGAGTATCACTACGGCGGCCTGGCGGTCCGCGGGGCGGCTGCCTGGGCCCACGACGTGGGCCGGTTTCGCACCGCCACGGGGCTCGATCGCCAAGTGGGCAACCACACGCGGCCGCGCTGGTGCGACCTCAGCGGGCCCGTCGCCGGCGGTGTCGCCGGAGTCGCGGTGCTCACCCACGCGGCGAACTTCCGCTTTCCCGAGCCGCTGCGGATCCACCCGACCAGGCCCTACATGGTGTTCACGCCCGCATGGCTCGGCCCGTGGCGGATCGAGCCGGGGCGGCCCCACGTGTCACGGTATCGGTTCGTCGTGCACGATGGAGAGCCGCAGACGGACGCGATCGACCGGCTCTGGCACGACTTCGCCGAGCCGCCGGCCGTCGTTGTCAGCCCCGAACGCGACTGAGGGCGTGGCGATCGTGACGGGTGCGGGCTCGCCGGGAGCCCGTCCCGCCGCGGCAGCCGATCACCGCTTCTTCGGCTGCTTGGGATCGAGGTTGGCCGCCATGTCGTCGGCCGTCACCCGCGACTGGACGCCGTCCGGCGGCACGTCGAGCCCGGCGGTCCAGGCCAGCGCGTTGAGCAACAGCTGCCGGAACTCGTCGTTGGCCCAGTTGCGATGGAAGTGGGCGCCGGTGCAGCCGAAGCCGCGGGCGCCGTCCGGCCGCTCGAAGGCCCAGGCCACGGCCTCCCGGCTGCCCTTGCCGGCGCGGACCGTCGGGTTGTTGCT
>JBIIUP010000199.1:0-5610 GCA_044339885.1 Pirellulales bacterium
CGGGTCGAGTCGGGGGGTACGCCCGTGAGGATCATCGTCACCCCCTGCGGCGGCTCGCGGAACCGCATGTGGTAGTACCACTCGTCCTGCGTCTCGAACGGCTCCACGCCGCGCGTGATCGGATGGCCTTGGGCCAGCTCGGGGCGGGCGAGCCGCCAGTGGGGGTTCACCGACCAGTCCGGCTCGAAGTACCCGCCGAGCCAATCGAGGAACTGCGGGCCCCCCTTTTCCTTGGGCACCTCCACGGCGTAGTGCAGGCAGGCGATCCCCACCCCCCGCTGGGCGAGGGCGTCGATCTGGGCGAGCCGGTTGCTCTGCAGGACCGGGTGCCGCGGGCCGCCGTCGGAAAAAAAGAACACGGCGTCCGCGTTGTCGAAGGCGGTCGGGTCGGCCGGCCAGCCGCCGTCATAGGCCGCCGTGACCAGCGGCAGCCCCGCGGCGTCGAGGCACTTCTCGGCGAGCAGGACGCCGGCGCGGTGCTCGTGCTCGCCGGGGCCGTGGCTCGGCTCGCCCGCCACCATCACGAGCTTGCGGCGGCCGTCGGCCAGCCTGAGCCGCTTGAGGCGTATGTCCTTGACCTCGAGCTTCATCGGGGGCCCGGCGTGGAGCTGCAACGCGAGCACGCCCTCCAGCCGCCGCTTGTCGGGCTGCTCGTCGACTGTCTCCGACATGAGCTGGCCGTTGACGAAGTGCTGGAGCCGGTTGCCCCGGGCGATGATCCGCACGTCGTTCCAGCCGTCGGGCTTCACGCCCGTCTGCAGCTCCTCGGCCGACCCGATCGGCTCGCCCGGCTTCTTCGTGCCGTCGTCGGCGATCGTCATCCGCTCGCCGCGCTCCGCGAGGATGCCCCGGCCCCGCTCCTCGTAGAGGATGCCGGTGTACTTCGGACCCGCCTCGAAGTCGGCCTGATAGCCGCCGACCACGAAGTCGCCCATGTCCTTGCTGCGGTACTGCACGCCGCTGTTGCCACCGGTGAGCCGGTAGGTGAAGGCCAGTTCGAAGTCGTCCACGAGGCCGCGGCGCCAGATCAGGAACGTGTTGCCCTTGGTCGGCTTCTCGGCCGTCGTCTGCCCGACGATCGCGCCGTCCTCCACCCGCCAGAACTCGGGCCGTCCCTCCCAGCCGGCGAGCGTGGCTCCGTCGAAGAGCGGCACGAACCCGACCTCATCGGCGGCGGCCGACGCGCAGGAGACCGTGCCGAGGACGACACCGATCACGGCGCGAACGATGAACCGCGGGGCAGGGGACGATGGTGGGTGAAACACGGGTTGGACTCCTTGCGAGGCCGGTTCCGGCGCGGACCTCCGCACCGCCGCCGGATAGTATGCCATGGGCCGCCTCCTTCTACGGATCCCACTCGATCCGCAGGCGTCGCGGGGGCCGGGCTGCCCGTGCCGTCTCGCCCGGACGTTCGCTCCGGGCGTCCCGCCCTGCGCTCACTCGGTGCCGCCCTCGCTTCACCATCCTGGTTGCGCTCGGCCAGCAACGCCGGCTCGCCGGCACGGGCAACCCCTGCGCAATCCAAGATGCGGGCTCTCTTGCACCTGAGGATCAGGTGGGAACCGTATCAGGGGCGCTCCCGATCGCCGTGCCGGGCCGCGAGCGCGAGTGCACCGACCGGCACCGCATCCTCGCGGAGCGCGGAGAGCGCGACCCGGGGGCCGGGATGGAGCGCTGCCATGAGGAAGTGCCGGAGGTGCGCGGCGACGGCCCGCCGCCAGGGCTCGCCGCTGAGAGAGACGCCGCCGCCGAGGACGATGATCTCCGGGTGAACGAGGTGCGCGACGTGCGAGAGCGCGAGGCCGAGCGTGCGGGCGGCACCGTCCAGAATCCGCGTTGCGAGCGGATCGCCCTCGGCGATCGCCGCGGCGAGGTGCCGCGCCTCGTGCCCGGGATCGGCCCGCACGCGTTCGGCGAGCGGGCCCTCCGGCGACGCGGCGGCCGCCGCCCGCACCTGGCGGTCGAGGCTCCATCCGGAACAGGCGTCCTCGACGATCCCCCCGGCGGGGCCGATCCGCAGGTGGCCGATCTCGGCCTCGCCCGCCCCGGAGCCGTGATAGAGCCGCCCGCCGCAGACGAGGCCGCCCCCCACGCCGCTCCCCGCCGTCACGTAGAACACGGGATCGCAGCCCCGGCCCGCTCCGAGGATCGCCTCGCCAAGCGCGGCGACGTTGGCGTCGTTGTCGACGATGACCGGAAGGTCGGTCATGCCGGCGAGCCACTCACCGAGCGGAAAGCCATCCCATCCCGGCACGTGGTGCGACTTCACGATCCGGCCGGTCGGCCGCTCGACGGGGCCGCCGTAGCCCACGCCGACGGCACGGGGCCGCCACGAGCCGATCATGGCGGGCAGCGTCTCCGCGATCCGGGCGCGGATGCCGGCCGCGCCGGCATCGGGCTGCACGGGGAACCGGCGCCGCTCGAGGACCCGACCGTCCTCCGTGCCGGAGCAGATCTGCAGCTTCGTGCCGCCGATCTCGATGGCGATGAAGTGGCGCTCGGCGGCGGTATCGGGCTCGGGCGCGGACATCGCGAAGGGCGTCACCGCTGCGGATTCCGACGATCGGGCGACCTCGGTCCGACCGACCGGCATGCCGGAGGCCCGTCACGCCGCCCGGGCCTTGGCGTCGATGACCTGGAGGAGTTCGTCCCAGCTCTTCACGAAGGCGTCGGCGCCCTGCTGCTGGAGCTCGGCGCCGAGCGTCGCGAGGTCGATGCCGGCCCGCGAGACCTCGAACAGCGTGCGGCTGCTCGTGCCGCCGCCGGCCGAGAGCGGCGCGGCGAGCGTGCCGTGATCGGCGAAGGCCAGGAGCGTGGGCTCCGGCATCGTGTTGACCGTGTGCGGGGCGGCCAGCTCGCGGACGTAGAGGTGGTCGCAGAGCGCCGGGTCCTTCGTGCCCGTGCTCGCCATGAGCAGTCGCTGGGGCAGGGCCCCGAAGTTGGCCAGCCGGTGCCAGCGGTCGGAGTCGAGGACCGCGCGGTAGGCAGCGTAGGACTGGCCGCCGATCGCGACGCCGAGCGTGTTGGCCAGCGGCGGCGGCAGCTTCTTCGCGGTGGCCGTGTCCCAGCGGCTGATGAACAGCGAGGCCACGGAGCAGACCCGCGGGTCGAGACCCGCGTCGATCCGCCGCTCGATGCCGCGGAGATACGCGTCGGCCGCGGCGAGATACTGCTCGCAGGTGAAGAGGAGCGTGACGTTCACCGGCACGCCGGCTGCGATCGCCTCCTCGATGGCCGGCAGGCCCTCCCGGGTGCCGGGAATCTTGATGAACAGGTTCGGCCGCGCGGCGCGGGCGTGGAGCTCCCGGGCCGCGGCGAGCGTGCTCGCCGTGTCGTAGGCCAGCCGTGGCGAGACCTCGAGCGACACCCATCCGTCGAGGCTACCGGTGCGGTCGTGCACCGGCCGGAAGAGGTCGGCGGCCCGCTGCAGGTCCTCGATCGCCAACTCGAAGAACAGCCGCTCGCCCGTCGTGCCGCGGCGGACCTTCTCGGCGATCGCGGCGTCGTAGAACGCCGTGTTCTTGACCGCGAGGTTGTAGATCGTGGGGTTGCTCGTGAGTCCCGTGACGGAGAGCTCGCGGATGTACCGCGCGAGCGTGCCGTCGTCGAGCATTCCGCGGGTGATGTTGTCGAGCCAGAGGCTCTGGCCGAGACGATGCAGCTGGGTGGTGGCGTTCATGGTCGCCAAGGTTACTCGACGTCGCGGCCGGCGACGAGATCGAGGATCGCGGCCCCGAAATCGGCCAGCCGCTTCTCGCCGATTCCGCGGCAGCGGAGCAGGGCGGCCGGCGAATCCGGCTTCTCCCGGGCGATGGCCCGCAGCGACTTGTCGTCGAAGATCGTCCAGGCGGGTTTGCCGCGGGCCTCCGCCACCCGGCGGCGCCAGGTCCGCAGCCGCTCAAAGAGCTGGCGATCGACGCCCTGCCAGTCGTCGGCGTCGGCCTTCGTCGACTTGGCCCGCGAGCTCCGCGGTTCGAGCAGGACCACGGTGCGGCCGCCGCGGAGCACCTCCCACGACCGGTCGTTGAGCCCGACCACCGGACGGTCGCCGCCGGAGCGGACGAGCAGCCCCTGGTCGAGCAGCTGGTGGACGAGGTTCTCGGCGGCCCGCTGGTCGGTGCCGGAGAGCAGGCCGAAGGTCGAGAGCCGGTCGTGGCCGTGACGGGCGACGCCCTCGGTCCTGGCCCCCCGCAGCACCTCGCAGACGTGCCGCACGCCGAACCGCTCGCCGACGCGTGCCACGCAGGAGAGGATCTTCTGCGCGGTGATGGTGGCGTCGGGCAGGCTCTCCGTCTCGCCCAGGCAGACGTCGCAGGCGCCGCAGGTGGATGCCGCGTACGCCTGGCCGAAGTATTCGGAGAGCGCCGCGTGCCGGCAGGCGGCCGCCTGTGCGTAGCGGCGCATGGCGTGGAGATGCTCGGTCTGCGAGGCGACGAGCTTCTCCTGCTCGTCGGGGTCGAGATCCGATTCCTCCGCGCTCTTGCGGACGAGCGACTCCCAGCTGAACACGTCGGCCGACGAGTAGAGGAGCACGCATTCGGCGGCCAGGCCGTCGCGGCCGGCCCGGCCCGTCTCCTGCTGGTAGGCCTCGAGGCTCTTGGGCAGCGCCGTGTGGAGGACGAGCCGGACGTCGGACCGGTCGATGCCCATGCCGAAGGCCACGGTCGCGACCACGACGTCGATCGTCTCGCGGGCGAAGGCCTCCTGGGTGCGGTGCCGCTCGGCGGCGTCGAGGCCGGCGTGGTAGGGGCGGGCCAGGAGGCCCTCGGCCGCGAGTCGGGCGGCGAGCCGTTCCGTCTCCTTGCGGGAGATGCAGTAGACGATCGAGGCCTCCTTCTGGTGGCGGCCGAGGATCTCGAGCGTCTGGGCCACGCGGTCGGCCCGCGGCACGACGCGGTAGACGAGATTCGGCCGATCGAAGGTGCCGATCAGCACCGCCGGATTCCGCAGGCCGAGCTGGCGGGCGATGTCGTCGCGGACCCGGGGCGTGGCCGTGGCGGTGAAGGCATGGAGGCTGGCCGAGGGGAACCGCTCGCGGAGGAGCGCCAGCTGCCGGTACTCGGGGCGGAAGTCGTGGCCCCACTGGCTGATGCAGTGGGCCTCGTCGATCGCGAACCGCCGCACGCCGACCTGGGCGAGCTGGTCGACGAGGCCGGAGTTCACCAGCCGCTCCGGCGCGGTGAACAGCAGCCGCAGCTCGCCCGCCGCGAGCTGGTCGCGAACCCGTCCGCGGTCCTCCGCCGACATGCCCGAGTGGAGCGCCGCGGCCGGGTAGCCGATCGCCTCGAGCGCGTCGACCTGGTCCTTCATGAGCGCCACCAGCGGCGAGATGACCACGTCCGTGGTGCTCCCCACCAGCGGCGGCAGCTGGTAGCAGAGGCTCTTGCCGCCCCCCGTCGGCATCACGACCAGGGAATCGCGGCCGTCGAGGGCGGCGCGGATCGCCTCGGCCTGCAGGGGACGGAGTTGGTCGAAGCCCCACCACCGCGCGAGCACCTCGACGATCCGGGTGTCGTCGACGGGAAATGCCGCGTCGGGCGGGGAGGCGGTGTCGGCCGGCCGTGGCACGCGTGCACCTGCGGGGCGGGGGAACCGCGGAGGATACCAGAC
>JBIIUP010000186.1:0-6330 GCA_044339885.1 Pirellulales bacterium
AACAACATGTTCGGCCCCGAGCTCTCGCTCCTCTTCGAGGGTGGCCGCGGCCGGTGGACGTTCTCCAGCGAGTTCAAGTTCGTCGCGGCGTTCAACTGGCAGAACCTCCGCTACCAGGGGGCGAACTTCCCCGACTCCATCGGCGCCGACTACCTCCGCGCCACGTTCAACCCGTCGGTCACGAACGTCAGCGACGGGACCACCAACGAGACCGTCCAGCTCCAGCCGCCGCCGCTGTTCCTGCAGATCTACGGCGTGGGCCAGCAGAACGCGACCAACGACGCCCGCTACCAGTTCCGGTTCTCGCCGATCGGCGAGTGGCGGCTGGGGACGCAGTTCCGCGTCAGCCAGGCGATCACGCTGCGGGCCGGCTACACGGGCATGGCGATGGGGAGCATCGCCCGGGCCGCGGCCAACACGACCTACCGCAGCGTCGAGAAGCGGACGCAGTATGCGGAGGTCCAGGATCCGACGAAGCAGGCCAGCATCACGAACCCCTGGGTGGTGAAGACGACGGGGCCGCGGCCGGCGGACGCCGTCGAGGTCGCCCCCAACACCTTCAAGGACCCGCAGGGCAACATCTTCACCGGCGAGACGAGCGGGTACTACCGGCAGAACCCGATCTACAACCGGATCGGCGCGGGCAAGGACGTGCAGGACATCGTGTTCTCCAACGGCGTCGACTTCGGCGTGGAGATCAAGTACTGACCCGCGGGCCCCGGGTGCGTCACGACTCCGTCTCAGGCAATCCCTCCCGGTAGGCCACCGGCGGTAGCCCGGTTGCGGTAGCCCGGTTGCCGTGCAACCGGGAATCCGGCCGCAAGCCGAGCGTCTCACGTAAGCCCACCCGCAATCCCGGTCGCACGGCGACCGGGCTACCGAAGTCCGCGACCGGGGCAATCGTTTCCATCGCCGACCGTCAGATGTCCGCCCAAGCGGTAGCCCGGTTGCCGTGCAACCGGGAATCCGGCCGCAAGCCGAGCGTCTCACGTAAGCCCACCCGCAATCCCGGTCGCACGGCGACCGGGCTACCGAAGTTAGCGACCGCGGCTCACTCCCAGTCGAAGCCCGCGGCGATCCAGTCCGCCGTCGCGCCGCGGACCGCGGCCAGCTTGCCCAGCCGCTCGACGAGCGGTCGCCACAGCGGCCCCGGCGCCGTCGGCTCGACGGGAGCCGGCAGGCTGCCCGGAAGCCCGGCCTCGTTCACCTGCGCGAAGCCGAACAGGCCGTCCATCCAGGGCAGCGTGTGCCCCTCCAGCGGCATCCCGACGACGCCGACGACGAGATAGGCCTGCCGGACGTCCAGCACCGCGCCCCGCAGCTCCACCAGCGCCCCCACCGGGACGCTCCGGCGGCACTCCAGCGAGAGCACGCGGCGGAGCATGAGGTTCGCCCCCGGCCCCGCCCCCCGACAGGCGGCGGCGTAGGCCGCCTCGAGCCCGTACCGCAGCAGGCTGCCGGCGTAGAGCGTGCCGTGGTGGTTCGAATCGGCGGGCAGCACGAGCCGGTGGCTCGTGGTCTCGGCGGCGACGGGCGTCATGGACACGGTTATAGGACCGCCCGGGCGCCGCTCAAGGGAGCCCACGGGACGCCACCGCGGGGCCGCGATTTCCAGGCGGCGATCACGCCGACCGGCGGGCGTAGCCCGGATCGATCTTCGCCAGCTCCTCCTGGACCGCCGCGATCGTCCGGCGGACCTGGTCGGCCGTGTGCCGCGAGGTGATGAAGAACCGCAGCCGGGCCGCCCGCTCCTCGACCGCCGGATAGAGGATCGGCTGCACGCTGATGCCACGGGCGAAGAGCGCCCGCGAGAGCCGCAGGCTGTTGATCGAGTTGCCGAGGATCACCGGCACGATCGCCGACCCGCCCGAGGGGCCGGTGTCGAGACCGGCCTCGCGGGCGAGCTGAAGGAACAGCCGGGCGTTCGCGTGCAGCTTCTGCAACCGCTCGGGCTGCTGCTCCAGGAGCCGCAGGGCCCCCAGCGCCGCCCCCGCCGCGGCCGGCGGCAGGCCGACGGAGTAGACGAACCCCGGCACGGTGTACTTCAGCCAGCGGACGAGCGTCTTCGAGCCGGCGATGTAGCCGCCGCAGCTGCCCAGGGCCTTCGAGAGCGTGCCCATCCACAGGTCGACGTCGGCCGCCTTGACGCCGAAGTGCTCGCCGATGCCCCGCCCGCGGGCCCCCATCACGCCGATCGAGTGGGCCTCGTCGACCATGAGGAGCGCCTTGTGCCGCTTGGCGAGCTTGATGAACTCCGGCAGGTTGGCGAAGTCGCCGTCCATGCTGTAGATGCCCTCGATCAAGACGAGCACCCGGCGGTACTGGCTCCGCATCTGGCCGAGCAGGTCGGAGGCGGCGGCGAAGTCGTTGTGGGGGAACGGCCGCCGCCGGGCACCGGAGAGCACCGCCCCCTGGAGCAGGCTGTTGTGGGCCAGCGCGTCGTGGAGGACGAGGTCCCCCGGGCCCACGACGTGGCCGATCACCGTCTCGTTGGTGGCGTGGCCTCCGACGAAGGTGACCGCGTCCTCGGTGCCGACGATCCGCGCGATCTCCCGCTCGAGCTCCTGGTGGATCGTCTTTTCGCCCGAGACGAGCCGGCTCGCCGAGACGCTCGTGCCGAAGCGGTCGATCGCCGCCTTCGCGGCGCTGGAGACCGCGGGCTCGCCCGACATGCCCAGGTAGTTGTAGCTGGCCCAGCTCACCATCTCCCGCCCGCCGATCACGGTGCGGTCGTTCGTCAGCCCCTCGTGGACGCTGAAGTAGGGATTCTCCAGCCCCGCGTCGCGGACCATCGCGAAGTTCTGCTCGAGGGCCCGGACCTCGGGAAACTCGGCGATCTCGTAGGCATCCCGCGGAATCTCGGCCACGGCCCGCGCTGCCTGCACGTTGGCCCGCCCCTCGACGGGCATGTGGTCGATGATCGCCTCGGTGACCTCGCGGCAGGTCTCGATGAGCGGCAGCACCTGCTCCGGAAAGCGGGCGCCGAAGGCCTCCTCGAGGCTGGCCACGATCTCCATCCGCTCGAGGGAATCCAGGCCGAGCTCCACGATGTTGGTGTCGAGCGTGAGGCTGCCGGCCCGGTCCTTGGCAATCCGCCGCACGTGCTCGAAGACGGTCTGCACGATCTCCTGCGGCAGCTCGCGGTCGGGGCGGAGCGCGCGGGACGCCTCCCCCACGGGCCGGTGCCGCGCAAGCCGGGGCGGGGCCGGGGCCGCGACCGGCGGGGGGGGCGCCGCCGGGGCCAGCCAGCCGACGTGCTGCTCGACCACCTCGAGGGTGCCGTCGAGGAACTGCCGCTTGCAGGCGTGCCGCTGGATCTTGCCGCTGGAGGTCTTGGGAACCGTGTTCGGCCGCACCAGGACGATCGCCTCGGCCGCGATCTCCTGCTCCTTGGCCAGGCGGCTGCGGATCGCCTCGAAGGCCTGCGCCATCTCGGCCGGCTCGCGGCGGCCGCGCTCCAGCTCGGCCACCACGACCACCCGCTCCCGGCCGTCGTGCTCCACGGCGAAAGCGGCCACGGATCCGGCCCGCACGAGGCCCGAGGCCTCCTCGACCGCCCGCTCGATGTCCTGCGGGTAGTGGTTGCGACCCCGGATGATGATCAGGTCCTTGAGCCGGCCGGCGACGAACAGCTCCCCGTTGTCGAAGAAGCCGAGGTCGCCCGTCCGCAGGTACGGCCCCGGGTTCGGCCGCCACTTCGCCACGGCGAGCGCCGGGTCGGAAGGCTCGGGCTGGGCCAGCATCGCGCCGAAGGTGGCCTGCGATTCATCCGTCCGGTTCCAGTAGCCCTGCGCCACGCTCGGGCCGCTCACCCAGATCTCGCCGACGCGGCCGGGCGGCAGCGCCTCGCAGGTGTGCGGCTCGACGATGAGCACGTCCTGACCGTCGAGCTCGCGGCCGCTCCCCACCAGCCGCCGCGCCCCGGTGGTGTTGGCCGGGCGGGAGACCGCGGTGCCCGTCTCGATCGCCGCCGCCTCGAACGAGCGGATCACCGGCGGCTCGAACTTCATGCCGCCGGTCACCATGAGCGTGCTCTCGGCGAGGCCGTAGCACGGGTAGAAGGCCTCGCGGCGGAAGCCCGCCGGCGCGAAGGCCTCGCAGAAGGCGTCGATCGTCTCGGCACGGACCGGCTCGGCCCCGTTGAAGGCGAGCGACCAGCTGGAGAGGTCGAGGGCCGCCCGTTGCTCCGGGGTCGTCTTCCGCACGCACAGTTCGTAGGCGAAGTTCGGGCCGCCGCTGATCGTGGCCCGGTACTTGGAGATCGCCTGCAGCCAGCGGAGCGGCTTCTGGAGGAAGGCCACCGGCGACATGAGCACGTTGAACTTGCCGCCGTAGAGCGGCACGAGGATGCCGCCGATGAGCCCCATGTCGTGGAAGCTCGGCAGCCAGAACACGCCCGACTGGCTCCGCGTGATCTCGAAGGCCTGCATGATCCGCATCGAGTTGTGGAGCAGGTTCTCGTGCGAGAGCATCACCCCCTTGGGAGTCCCGGTGGAGCCGCTGGTGTACTGCAGGAAGGCGAGCGTCTCGCCGTCGATTTCGGGCCGCTCCCAGCGGTCCGCCCAGTGGGGCTCGATCTCGCTGTCGACCTTCCAGATCAGGTGCTCGAGGCTGGGGGCAGCCGCCCGCAGGCCGTCGAACCGGTCGAGCACGTCCCGCGTGGTGAGCGCCACCGAGGCGTCGGCGTCCGCCGCGATCGCCTCGATCCGCTCCACGGAGCGGTTCTTGCGGGGCGGATAGGCCGGCACGGCGATCGCCCCGCCGTACAGGCAGCCGATGAACGCGGCGATGAAGTCCAGGCCCGACGGGTAGAGGAGCAGGACCCGCTTCCCCACCATCCCGCGGTCGAGGAGCCAGCCGCCGACGGCCCGCGCCTTCCGGTCCAATTCGGCGTACGTGATGTTGAGTTCCTCGTTCTCCCCGTCGACGAGAAACGTGAACGCCCGGTCATGGGGCCGGTAGGCAGCCCGCTGCCGCAGCAGATCGACGATCGTGGGGGCGAACGAGGCTTCGCTCGTTGGATTCGGAATCACTCTCGGGACGTCTCCACCCTCGGTTCCGCGCAGCCGGGAAGCGGCCAGACATCGACCGCAGGGGAATTCGGCACGACTTGCCCGTGCCGGCCACAGTTTACCGGCCTGCGCCAGACAACCGGAAGTTCCGGCGCAGCCGCCGCGAAACGGGGTGTTTTCCCGATCCCGAAGCGAGCCGCCGGGCCGGTCGCGGGGAGTTTGCGGGCCCGGGGACCGGGCTGGCAGGCGTCAGTCGGCGGCCGGCGGCCGACCGGCGGGGCGGAACGCACGCTCCAGCCTGACGAAGTCATCGGGCGGGATGTCCTCGGCGCGGACGTTGGCGGGCAGGCCCAGCTCGGCGTAGACCCGCTCGACGGCGGCGCGGGCGGCCTCGGACTGCTTGCCGCCGGCCATCCGCAGGAGCACGCCGCGGAGCACCTTGCGGCGGTGGCAGAAGACGTCGCGGACGAACCGGTGAAACCGGCCGAGGTCATCGATCGCCGCCCGCCGCTCGGGCTCGAGGTCGAGGCGGACGATCGCCGAGTCGACCTTGGGCCGCGGCCAGAACACGCTCGGCGGGAGGATCCGCACCAGCTCGCCGCGGCACTGGGCCCCCACCCACACGGAGAGCGCGTTGTAGGCCCCGGTCCCGGGAGCCGCGATCATCCGCTCGGCCATCTCGCGTTGCACGGTGATCACGGCCGCATCGAAGGGCCGCGGTCGGGCCAGCAGGTTCGAGATCACCGGCGTGGCCACGCAGTAGGGCAGGTTCGCCACGAGCAGGAGCCTGCCGCCGGGCGCCGCGGCCAGCGCGGCGTCGACCGCGGCGAGGATCGCCGGCGCGAAGTGGTGCTTCCCGGCCAGCACGTCCCCCTCTACGAGTGTCACGGTGTCGTGGTCGACGAGCCGGTCGCGGGCGAGCTGTGCCAGCCGCGGGTCGATCTCGGCGGTCACGACGCGGGCCGCCGCGCGGGCCAGCCGTTCGGTGAGGCTGCCCGTGCCGGTGCCCACCTCGAGGACGACGTCGTCGGGCCGGATCGCCGCCGCCCGCTCGAGCACGTCGATGAGGTTCAGGTCGACGAGGAAGTTCTGCCCGCGGCGGGCGTCGATCGTGAAGCCCACCTGCTCGAAGAGGGCCTTCAGGTAGGCGGTCGTCTGCCGCGGGGCGGGGGCGTCGCTCGCGGCGGCCCGCTGGTGGTCCGGCGTCATCGGGCGACCGCCTCGCCGCCACGAACCTCGAGGAAGCGGGTTACGTACTTGGCGACCAGGTCCGTCTCCAGGTTGACCCGATCCCCGGGGGCCAGCCGCCCCAGCGTGG
>JBIIUP010000025.1:0-20669 GCA_044339885.1 Pirellulales bacterium
CCGCAGAAAGATCGCATACTCGCCGGTCTGGCCGTCGCCGGGAATCGTGTAGGCCTTGCCCAGGCCCTCGGGCACCGCGGCGTTGAGTACCTGCTTGCCGTTGGGCGCATACACGAAAAGCGGGATACCAGGATCCCGGATCTGGCCCTTGACCTCGACGACAAAGGGCGCATCCTCGTCCTCGCGGGCCACGATGCGGGTGAAGTTGCCGTCGACGTTCATGCCGCCCATCGGCAGCGGCTGCGTGCTGACAACGTTCCCCAGAGTGCCTCCCTGCCGTTCCGCAGCTACGGCGGCCATGACGCGCGGCAGATAGAGCAGGTCGTCGGGGACGGTGCTCATGGCGATCGGATCGCCACGCTCCAGCTTGGCAGCCTTGACGGACAGGCTCGCGTTGCTGACGTGCACCAGGGATTCACCGGCGAAGCCCTTGCCGGGGGCCTCCAGGCTGCCCAGGGCATACATGCCCGCCGGCGAAATACCCTGGAACAGGCCGTGCAGATCCTTCTTCTTGTCGGCCCGCCGGGCCTCGAGCGACTCCAAGAGCCGCTTGCGGGCCTCCGGATGGCCCGAAAACATGAGGAGATTCTGCACCGGCAGGCCCCAAACCTTCATGTCTTCCAGGAATCGCTCGATACAGGGCTCGATGGAGGCCAGTAGCCGCGGGTCCCAGGTGAGCTGGTAGAGGTCGATCAGCTCGCCCATCGAGTTGTTGTTGTCGCGGCCGGGTCCCAGCCGGGAGGCCTTGGGCAACTCAGGGTTCGTGCGGTCCATCAGCGACCGCTGCCACTCGTCGACGAGAATCTCGCGGTAGCGCAAGTCACCCGTGAGGTAGTGACCCACGAGGAACCCGTTGTAGCAGGTGAGATGGCCGAGCACCGCGTGATCGCCCCCCCAGAGCACGAAGCCGTTGGTATGCCGCATCGAGCCCACGAGCCGCCTCTGCCGCGAGTGAAACTCGACGTGCGGATACTTCGGCTCGTCGTGGTGGATCACGCCCAGGTCGCTGACCTGCCGGCTGGTGCTGTCGGCATGGTCGAAGTGCTCGGGATCGCCGCTGCGCGCGTAGTAGAGCCACGGCATGTAGGGCTCGTAGTGGTGGCCGGCCGAGGTGAGGCGGTACGGCTCCCACATGCCGTCGCGGTGCGAGCCGTGGTGCCAGGCGCGATAGAGGAACATGCCGTATTCCTCGGTCTCGTCCTGGAGAGACCGATAGGCGCGGAGGATGCGCCGCGCGCTGTCCTCCACATCGTGGAACGACTTCGGGTCGTACGGATGCACCGGCCCGAGCGCCCGAGACGCAGCCAGCCAGTCGGGGTGAGCGATTGCATGGGCGTGATGGTTGAACGAGTCGGCCAACTGCCGGGCCCGCTTCATGTCCTTGCCGGCGGTGAACGACAGCTGGATGTCGGAGGTGATCGAAGCGCCCATCGCGCTTGAATGCACGCCGCCCATCGCCGTGCCGCCCGGCTTGTAGATGCCGGTCGCAGGATTGTCGGTGAGCTTCATCACCGTGAAGAGCGTTTTCCACGGGAAGTTGAGGTTCAGTTCGCGGCCCTGGTGGGCGAACCAGAGCTGGTGGTAACGGTCTTTCGCATAGGGATCGATCGTCGGGTCGGTCTTTCCGTGGGCCGGCCAGACGTGCAATCGCACCTGGTCGGGCAGCACCTCGAGCTCCTTGGGAAAACGCTGCCAGGCCTGGCGAATGGTCACCCCCAGCGCGCGGTCGCCGTCCATCGCCACGCGGACCGAGCCGTCGCTCTTGGCCCCCTCGGCCAATGCCTTGCCCGCCCCGGTTTCCACCGCGAAGTGGTCGTGCCGATGCTGGATGAGGTGCACGCCCTCCTTCGGCACCGCGGCCCGGACGGGATCGGCCCCGAGCACGCCGAACTCCGCCTCTCCCGTCACCGCCGCCGGCAAGGCGATGCCCACGTCGCGCAGGCGTACGAGGAAGCTGTCGTAGGTGATGATCCAGGTGTGCTGCACGCGCACCGTCGGTTGGCCGGCGCAGGCCTCGATCCGCGTGATGAACCGGCTGATCCGGTCGGTCGGCAGCGTGAACGATCGCCGGGACCCGTCCGTGCCGTCCTTCACGTACCAGCCCTCGGCGCGTACGACCACGCGGAGGTCGTTGTGCTCCTCGATGCTCAGCCGCACCGCGCGGTCGTTGGCGGCCCGGTAAACGCTTCCCTCGTGGTCGACTATGTAGGGCCCCATGCCGCCCCCGCCGCCCGGGACCGGCTTCCCGTCGAGCACGACGTCGTCGATGAGGTTGAAGCCGTTGGTGCGGACCGTGAAGGCGATGGGGCCGGTCTCCACGCGGACGCCCTGCTCGGTCTGCCGGGCCCGCACGACGCTCTGGGGAGTCGGCCCGGGCAAGCCACCGAACTCCAGGTGGTAGGCGACCGCCTCGCGGTCTGGCCACCAGGGCCCGGCGGTGGGCGACTGCAGGTCGATGCCGAGCCAGCGGACGCTGGCCTGCGGGTGGTAGCCCCACCGGCCGCGCACGGAGAAGGTCGCGGGCACGGGTTTTCCGTTGGCGTCGACGACGCGAAGCGTCGCGAGATCGGTCAGCGTGCCCTTTGGAAACGGCACGCCGAAATTCAGCGGCGCCATGCCGTCGCCGGCCTGCACGCCCCGCGGCAGCAGCAGCGGCACGCGGCCCTTGGTCGCCACCTCCGGTGCCGCCAGCACCGCGAACCCGCTCGTCTTGCGCGCGAGCGAGGTCGTGCCGTCGAGGAACTCGGCCTCGACGGCATAGTCGCCCACGGCCAGCAGAGCGACGTCGAAATCGATCACGGCCATCCCCTGATCGAGCTGGGCCCGGCCCTCGTGCACCGCCGACCCGCCGCGCCGGATCGACCATTTCACCGACACGCCCTTGGCGGTCTTGCGTTTGCCCGCCTGCATGGCCAGCACGATGCGGCCGCCGACGTCGAAGGCCGTGTATTCCCGCCGCTCCACGGCGAGCGTGAATTCCTGATCGGGGGCGACCTGCTGCCACTCGATGCCCCGCACCGCGGGCGCCGACCGGGCCGGGAACGGCACGGCCATGACCGCCAGCAGGGATGCCGCGACGAGGATGACCGTGCGTCGCCTCGTCATCTTCAGAGTCGCCACCACTTCACCTCGTCGAGCGTCGTGTCCGGGACGAACCAGCGCCGCGGATCCGTGGTGAGAAAAATGCCCTCTTTCACGCCGAAATAAAACGTGCCGTGTGGCTCCAGGCGGTAGTCGACGCCCGGACTCAGCGCGACCTTGGCGACGTAGCCGCTTTTTCCGCGTTCGCCCTGCTCCTTGACGTCGGCGACCTTCGTGCGCCCCTGCATGACGCGGAGTCCGCCGCCGGAGGCCGAGAAGCTCATCTGCCGCATGCCTTCCGGCAGGCGGAAGCACAGCGCCCCGTCGGTGCGGGCGGCGAACTGCGTCCGGCCGTACACCTCCTGTGGGAGGGTGGTCAGCGGCAGGTTCAGGTGGAGCGTGTCGTCCTGGTAGCCGACGATGACCACGCGATAGTCGCCGCTCACGCCGTCGGCGGGCATGTCGAGCACCAGCGGCTTGTCGGCGACGATCCTACCGTGGGGCAGATGGCGTTTGAGCAGGAGCCGGTCAGGGCCGTGCACGAACAGGTAGCAGCCCGGCAGCGAAGGCACGTTGCCGGCGATGCGGAACTGCCACGGCCGATCGCCGGGCTCGCGCAGGTAGGCGGCCTGAAAAAACAGATTGCCGGTCTTGCCCGCGTCAGGCTCGGCCTGAGCCCGGTCCATTCGTGCCTGCGCGAGGCAGAGCCCGATCAGCAAGCCGATCATCCAGGCCTGGCGCTTCATGGGTTGCTCTCCTCCGGCACGAGGGCTTCCCGGCCGGCCAGCGCGACGTCGCCCGCGAAGCACATCTCGCGGACCGTGGCCAGCACATGCTGCGTGTCGTCGAACAGCCCGAGCATCATCGCGTCTCCGTCCTGCCCGTCCTGGCGGCGGAGCTTGGCCACGTTGACGCGGACGACCTCCGCAACGCGGCGCGCCCACCTCACGTTCCCGGACATACGGTAGAGCCCGGCGTACGAATCGACGTTGCTGAGGCGGTCATCGTGGTTCGCGGCGATGTCCCGCCACGATTTCGCCATGTCTTCGTTCATCGAGGCGTACTGCACGGCCATCCGCGAGCCATGGTCGCCGGACCACCATGCGTTGCGGTCGGGATTGGCGAGTTCGTACCACAGCCGATCCGCGTGATGCTTGTAAAAGGGATTCTGCGTCTCCTGGTACATGCGGGCGAGGCTGTTGATCGGATTGGAGAGGTAGCGCCACTCGCCGGCCGTCTGGAACGACGCGGCTCGGGCCATGCGCCGGGCCGCCTCCCACGCCGGCCGATAGCCGGTGGCGTGGTAGTCCTCCAGGAATGGATCCAGCATGGAGTGGCCGTGGTCGCCCGAACTCAGCCAGATGCACTCGTGATGGCGGCGCGACAGGCCGACGGACTCGGGCCAGACGTCGTTCCAGCGGATGGTCGCCACCTCCATGACATGCCGCGAGAACGCGAGGGCCATTTCCCGGTGCCGCCGGTCGCCGGTGCGGAAGTACATCAGCCACAGGCCGTGGGCGATGTTCTGCTCGTTCAGGATGTGGGCATACCGTCCGAAATCGGCCCAGCGGCACTCTCGCTCGAGGAACAAGTTGGGCATCGAGCCCCAGGCCCAGTGGCCGTACCAGCCGTACACCTCCCGGTTCAGCCGATAACTCTCGAGCACTTGAGCCAGCGCGCCCTCGACGTCAGGCAGGCGGACCGGGTCGTAGGGCTGGAGGAGTCGCAGGGCGTCGGTGCCGCAGACGTACCGCGGCGGAACCACGCCGATCACGGGTTCCTCGAGCAGGCCGCGAGCCTGCGACGGATCGATCCCACCGCCGGGATCGACGGCGATGGTCATGGTCCTGCTCATGCCCACCGCCAGCGCCTCCATGCTGGAGCTCGAGGGCAGCCAGCCGTCCTCGCGCGGCACGAACTCCATCGGCCCGGCGAAGGTGGGCCAGTAGTGGAACGTGATCGTGCCGGCGGCTGGATCGGCGGCCAGTTCCTTGGGGAACAACTGCCACGCTTGCGACAGGTGGGCGGCGAAGGGCTGCGCGCCATCCAGCCGCACCGCGCCGGTGCCGCGCCGACCCTCGGCCGACGGCTTCCGGCCCTGCGCCACCCGCGCGATACTGTGGTCGTACTGCGCGAGTGAGGCGGCCCCGGTGACGGCGACGTTCGCGCCGTCGAGGCCGAAGGTCGCGCCCGCGAATCCCCCCCGGCCGGTTTTGATCGTGAGCCCGTAGTTGGCGAGCTTTTCCCGCCACGGGTCGCCGGTGTAGGTGACGGTGTGATGGATGCGAAACCAAGGCTGGTGCCGCACGAATTCGAAGCGGAGTTCGCCCATGGCGGCGGCGCGCGGACGCTGTGGACTGGAATACCAGCCGGTGACCCGCACGACCGCCCGCTGCGGGCCATTCTCCTCCACGGAGATGCCCGCATCCGGGCCCGCGACGGCGAAGGTGGAACGCACGCCGTCGGCGTCGGTCCACCACAGGCCGTCTTTCACCATGGCCCAGACGTCTTTCTCGAAGTCCCACGACGCGGCGCCGGTATCGATGCGGCCGACGCCCTCGCCGACGAGCACGTCGCGGTCGGCGGTCGGGGCGGGCGTGTTCAACGCGAGGCGATAAAAGACGAAGCCGTCGGCCGGCACGTCGGCGGCGAAGTCGAGCTGCAGCCACTTCACGCTGCCGTCCATCCACGTGCCCTGCGCGGCAGTCTGCACCGGCACGTGTTCACCGTGCGGCGCGAGCAACGTCACGGCGCGGTGGTCGCGCAGCACGCCCTGGGCCAGCGGCACCCCCAGCGTCACCGGCCACTGCGTGCGGGCCACGCCCCCGGCCTCCTCCACCGCGATGGGCACGAGCGCTGTGGCGTCGGTCACGTCCGGCAGGTCCATCGTCCGCAAGGTCCGCACGAGCGGCCGCTCGGTGTCCACGATCAGGGCGTCGATCCCCGCGCGCCGCCGGGCCGACGCCTCGGCACGCCGGGCGCCGACGAGCTGCCGCTGCTCGGCGTAGCGGTGCATCGGCGTCTGGTTCGCCCCCTCGTAAACCTCGACGGCGAACGTATATCGGCCATCGGGCAAGCCCTCGAGCGCGAGCGAATCCCGCACGTCGTACATGCTGGTCTCGAAGGGATTCAGTCCCACGCGATGCACCTTCTCGCGGACGGTCTTTCCGGTGGCGTCCTTGACGGTCACTTCGTACCGCAGACTCATGGACGAGCGGGCACCGTAAAAGAAACCGGCCACGTACCGCAGCCGCACCGCCTTCTCCTGCACCGCCGGAATCTGCATCATCGCGTCGACGAAGCCCCAGTCGGCCATGGCGGCACGGTCGCGACGGCGATGGCGGAAACCGAAACGGTTCTGCTCGTCGACCATCGACATGGTGTTCGGCCGCGGCTGCATGGTGTAGGGGCCGATCAAGGCGAGGTTCGGCTTGACGCGCGCGAGAAACGTGCGGGCGGCCGCCTGTTCGTCGGGGTCTTGCAACACGCCCAGCGACAGGGTGGCCGGATCGTCCCGCCGCGAGAAGGGCAGGTAGGACAGCCGCTGCCGCACGCTTTCGCCGACGCCCAGCACGAGCGGCCGGGGATACAGTTCGGCGACGAAGTGGCCGCGTTGCGGATGGTCGGTGAACTTGTAGTCGGTCCACGTGCCGAGGGCCGCGATGGTGGCCTTGTCGAAGGTCATCCAGAGGCCCTGGCCGTCGACGTAGTCGGCCGCCAGCCAGAAGCCGTGCTCGACGAGGAAGTGCTGATCCCAGCCCTGCCCGACGAAGACTTTTCGCCAGCCGGCGGGCCGCGAGCCCTCCTGTGGCCCTTCGGGCGCGATGATCACCGAGTGCTTGGCCAGCACGTCGCCGATCTTCATGGACGGGTGCCACCGGGCATGGAGCGGCCGCGGCTGGTCGCCGACGTTGGTCGTGCGGATGGTGACGAACAATTCCGCCGACTCGCCGTGCAGGCGCATGACGCGATCGATCCGTAGGCCGGCCCGCGTGCAGCTCACGTCGATGGCCGGATCGCCGTCGCTCGTGACGAGCTTGCCGACGTAGGCGTGGGCGCTGAAAGGGTCGCCGGAGGCCTGCGTGCCCAGCGTCGCGGTCATGTCCTTCCAGCCCCCGCGGGCCTTGCCGGGACTGACGGGACCGGCTACGAAATCGACGCCGCTGGCCTTGTCCAGATACTCGACGATCGCACCGCC
This sequence comes from Pirellulales bacterium, assembly GCA_044339885.1. Taxonomy (GTDB): domain Bacteria; phylum Planctomycetota; class Planctomycetia; order Pirellulales; family UBA1268; genus QWPN01. Next base: position 7,280 of record JBIIUP010000025.1, read on the forward strand.
GGCCTCGGGCCACACGGCTACCCGGGCCCGGCTATTTTCGAGCACCAGCAGTTCGCGGGCCGCCCGTTTCTCCGCCCGGGCTTCGGTGGCGGCATGAACCGGCATCTCCCGTGCCGCAGCGCACGCTGCCAAAGCCAGGCAGCATGCGACTCCCGACCGCCCGGCAAACCGGCGCATGGCATCGGCAAGGTCGGGCAGGCTCCGAACACCGGCAGGCTGGACGATCGGAAGCGAAGTCATCGAAAACCAACCCATCTGAATTCAGGCCCCGTGGCACTGCCGCCCGGTGCCGTCTCGCAGGCCGGGAAAGCGATTCCCGAAGCGGCTACCTTCCCGGTGCGGTGGCGGCACGTCCGGCGGCGAACGTACGGGGCGCGACGGGCCTCGAGGGGCACCTCGCCCGGAGCGTCTGTCGCATCCGTCAGGCCGGCGGACGGCCGAGTCGCAGTCGCCTCCGCATCGCGGCCGCCGCGGCCAGGCCGATGCCGGCCAGGGCGACCGCGCCCGGCTCGGGGATCGCCTGGTAGACGAGGTACACGCCGGGGCCGCTGTCGCGGGTGCCCGCCTGGAGCCTGAAGGAGGCCTGCGACCGCTCCACGTTGAAGCTGTTTGAGGATCCATCCTGCCAGTTCGTCGTCACGAGCGTCGGCAGGACGCCGCCCGCCGGCAGCTGGTTGTAGACGAGCCACTCCTGATCCGAATTCCAGAAGGTGTCGGTCCAGTTCACCGTGCTGCCGGCGCCGTCGAACACGACGTTGAACTGCGTGGCCGGGTCGAACGTGAGCGAGCCCGTCAGCAGGATCTGGTCGTAATTCAGGCCCGGGTCCGCGGTCGTGTTGCCCGCGAGCTCCCACCGCACGCTGCCCGAAGCCAGGTACGTGAGGCTGTTGAAATTCTGGATGCCCGGCGAGTTGCCGGGGTCGTGGAGCCCGGCGATTGTCGTCAGGCCCGCCGACGAGCCCGTGCCCATGAGCGCGGCGCCGGCGTTGACGAACATCGCCGTGTTGTCGAGCCGGCCGTCCAGATCGAGCACGGCGCCCGAGAGCACCGTCGTGGTGCCCGTGAAGGCGTTGATGCCGGTAATGTTGAGCGTGCCCGCCTCCACCCTCAGGAGCCCGGCGCCCGCGAGTTTGCCGTCGTAGGCCCCGCCGTAGCCGTCGGAGCGGGCGAAGGCGAGCGTCGCGCCGGCGGCCACGTCGAGCCGGGCCGACGACGCGATCCGGCCGCTGCCCTCCACGCGGAGCGTGCCGTCGGCGACGCTCGTCGTGCCGGTGTAGGTGTTGGCGGCGGTGAGCGTCAGCTGGCCGGGACCGTTGAAGGTCAGGTTGCCGGCGCCCGTGATCGAGCCGGAGAGGATCGTTCCGAGGCGCTGATCGAGGGTTGCCTGCGACACCCCCGACAAGTTGAAGGCAAACGTTCCGCTGGTCGTGGAGTTGCCGATCGTGAAGGAATAGACCTGATACGGCTGGCCGTTGACACCATTCGTGCCGTCGCCGGTGAACGTCGACTGGGTGACCGTGCCCGAGCCGGCCGTTAACGAAGTCGTAAGTCCCGGCAGCACGTCGCCTTCATAGCGAAGCACCACGATGCCGCTGCCGCCGCGTGTACCATTCGACGACGTGCCGGTGCCCACCCACGGAGCCCCGCCGCCACCGCCGGTGTTTGCGGAACCAGCCTGCGCCGCCGAACCTATCGTGCCGGAACCGGCGCCGCCGCCGCCCAGCCTGGCTGTGCCCACGTTGAATCGCATGCCACCGCCCGCGTAGCCGGTCGCGCTCCCCGTGATGCTGATCTCGAGGCCTAGCCCTTGGGTCGGAGAAGCAGCAGTTCCCGACGTGCCTGCACCGCCGCCGAAGCCTTGTGTCCCTCCCCCAACCAACCCCTGGCCGAGGGTGCCGGCTCCGCCGCTGATGGTGCCAACAGTTCCGCTTGTAGAGCCACCGCCTCCGCCGCTGCCGCCGCTCGAGCCACTCACCGCAGCCCGAGTCTTCGAATTGTCTTTTGGGCCCCCGCCTCCGCCACCCAAGGCTGTGATCGTACTGATGCCCGCGCCGCTCACGACGCTGTTGAAACCGTTGGTGCCGGAGGTGGCCGACGACGAGTTCCCCGTGCCGCCCGCGCCGCCTGCGCCGACGGTGACCGCGTAGTTGGAGGCGGCGGAGAGAGCCAGCGGGACACCGCTGCTGCCCGTGTTGTGGAGGAGCCCACCGGCTCCACCGGCCCCGGATGCACCTGAGTCTCTGACCCCGCCCGACCCGCCGCCGCCCCCGACGACCAGGTAGTCGATGCCGAAGATCTGATTGATCACGAGCCCGCCGGTCGTGGACTGCGCCGCCGAGTAACTGTTGGACCCGCTGGCGCCGTTGACGGTGAACGTGGTTTGGGCCGTGGCGCCCGGGCACGTCAGGAACCCGATCGCCACCATGACGGCCACGGCGCTCGCCTGCCGACGATGGCACAGAAGTCCACGGGCCACTGCCCGAAGAAGCACTCGACAAGTTGCGACCATCATCGTAGGCCTCTGATACAAAGTCGCCAAACCCGCCTGGCCGTTCAAATCCTGGAACGGAGCGTCCCACCCGGTGAGAAAGCTTAAGATACAACCGCTGCAGTTGTCAATCAGCGGTTCGGGCTCTATTTTTCCGCCGAGAACGCCCACGAAAAGCCGCTTGTCCAGCCGAGCGCGGACAGCAGGCGGGGCGGACCGCCCCCGCGTACCCTACGGTTGAAAGCCGCCGAGCGGGAGGCCGTCGGAGCGGATTCCGAGCGACTGGTAGGCCGCGAGGTCAAACGTTTCTGCGAAAAAGTGAATCGAGCCGTCGGCCAGCGCGAAGCAGCAGCCTCCCGGATGGGCGCTGCCGAACGTGGTCATGTGAAACCGGTTGGGGGGGGCGGGGGCCGGCCGGTTGATGGGGCTCATCGTGGCGCAGAGGCCGATGGGAAACGAGCACGACTTGGCGTTGGCGGTAGTACATTTGCTCCCGGGGACGTTGCCGGCCGTCCGGAACGAAGACGCCCAACTTGCGCCCCACTGGCTGCTCGCGCCCAGCGACGGGGCGTAGTCCGTCTCGCCGAGCATGATCACGTTGCTCGCGCCGTCGCGCACGTCCCCGAATCGGACGGCCGAGTTATTGAAGAACAGCCCGTTGTAAAAGAATGCCCTGCCACTGCCAGGGTAGTCACCCTCGCAGCGCGGGGCCGGGCCGCCCCCCTGGCAGGCGTAGTAGTTGATCGGCGCCACGGCGTTCGAAGCGTTCGACTTCCGGGACGATGGGCAGACGTAGCGGTCGCACCACTCCTTCTGGGCGGCGTCGTTCGGCGTGGACAGTGCGGTGCCGTTGTCGGTCGAGAGCCCGAAGAAGGGCTGGTCGATCTTGAAGCGGTCAAACCGAGCCGACTCCTCCAGAAAGGGCAGAATCAGGACGGTCCAAGGGGCACGACCGCTGACGTTCTGCACGCCAGTTTTCAGTTCGCAGTTGTTGTCCGGGTCAAGCGGCTCGGTCGTCACGGCGCCCGCCGGGAGGTGGCCGTTGGACGACTCGAAGCCCAGCACGGCGATGCCGAGTTGCTTCAGGTTGTTCTTGCACTGGACGAGTCGGGCTGCCTCCCGCGAGGACTGCAAAGCCGGGAACAACAAGGCGACGAGCAGGCCCAGGATCGCGACCACGACCAGAACTTCGACGAGCGTCACGCCCCGTCGGGAAGCCAGTGAAGCGTCCATAGAATGGAATCTCCTGATACCCCAGCGAAATTCTATATCACGGATTTTGGGCTGTCAATTCACCACGCGGACTGTTCCCCAACTCTCTCATGAGCGCTGGTACAGAAACTGGGGAGGGGTCAGCGAAAGCACCCCGACATGACCTGCGCGGACCGGGGCGACGACAGTGAGGCCATCTGGCAGAGCCCTCGCTCGCAAGGGATCAAACCCGTCATCGCTCGCAGGGGCACCGAGCACGGTAGCAACCTCGGACGAATCAGATGGGTCGTCGAACGCACGATCAGTTGGTGCAAGGGCCTGCGACGCCTTCGCATTCGCTACGACTGCTCTGGCGACGTGCAGGACGTGTGGAACAGGCTCACCGCTTCAGTCCTCTGCTACCGCGTCGCGATCCGTTGGGGCATCTGCTCCGGATAAGGTTTTGTCAGGGCCTATTACCGCAAGTCGGGACGACAGGAATTGAACCTGCGACCTTTTGGCTGGGGGTCAAGAGCTCGGAACGCCGTTGGTCGCTTCAGCCAAACAGTCTCTCCGCGACAACGTCTCGCGTCATCCCTGCATGCTCAGCGACGTCTTTGAGAACACCGTTGAGCGTACCCATCCTCAGGGCATCGTGATTCGGCACCGTGACGTGGTGCTCCCCACCTTCCTGAGTCGTGAGCCGGATGTGCGAGCCCTTCTGCCGCGTCACCACATACCCGAAGGCTTCGAGCAACTTGGCCACTTCAAGCCCAGAGACATCCCGGGGCAGCCGCGGGCTCATGGGGCGAGAATCTCGTCTCGCACAATGTGCAGACGAATCACCTTAGGGGCCTGCCCCTCGTCGAAGTGAGACTCGACCGCCGAGCGGACGTTCGCCCGCAGCGTGTCGAGCGTGTCGGCCTCGGTGAAAATCGACTCACCGACCGACCGCGCCGTAAAGCCACCTTCGGGGGCCTCTTCGACCACAAACACGATCTCGACCACGACACGACATCCACACTCGCCATTTTCGACGGGCCGCGAGGGCCTCTCATCGATGTCGGCAAGTCGGGGCGACAGGACTTGAACCTGCGACCTCTTGACCCCCAGTCAAGCGCGCTAGCCAGACTGCGCCACGCCCCGAATCCACCACGCGGATGACGAAACTCTCGCATCGCCACCGCGCGGTCCGGTTACTATCGCAGAATCCGCTGTTGGCTTCAACACGGGCCCTAACCGAGAGTCACGACGGATGTCGAGACGCTGAATTCCACGGTCATGGCGATCGGGCCTGAGAGACCTCTTTCAGCGGCTTGATCGACAACGCGCGCCGCCATGCCTTCTCCTGAGGTCAGGGGGCACGCATCCGTGGGCCGGAATTCATGACGCGTTTATCATGAAAGAGTCGCCCTGCAGAGGCCCGTCGCCGAAGGAATCCACCCGATTCGCCGACCGATGGCGGGTCGGGGATCCAAACTGGCCTTGCAAACCAAGCTCGTCGCGCGGTTTTCCAGAAGCAGGAGCGTTCGCCCTCCTCCCAGCGTCCCCCGCCGACAGCCGGAGACTTCTGCACCATGACCTACCCTCTTCAGCGTCCAGCCACAGGGACTGCAGGCTCATGGCTTGCGGCCGCAGGGCGTAGCCTGCTCCCCCTGATCGCGATCGTGTCGACCGCCGCACCCGCGGCGGCCCAGACGGTTCCCGAGGGGCGCGTGATCCGCCATCGGGAACAGGAACTGCGCCGCTACGACCCCTTCTCGGCCGAGGAGCTCCTGAAGCGGATCGAGGTGCCGCCGGCGCCGGCACTGCCGCCGGATGAGGCCCTGCGGACCTTCCGAGTCGCCGAGGGCTTCCGCATCGAGTGCGTCGCCGCCGAGCCGCTCGTCGTCGACCCCGTCTTCTTCGAGTTCGACCCCGACGGCCGCATCTGGGCCATCGAATTCCGCGGCTGGATGCGGGATCTCGAGGGCAGCGGCGAGGGAGATCCCCTGTGTCGCATCGTCGTGCTCGACGACACCGATGGTGACGGGCGGATGGACACGTCGACCGTGTTCCTCGACGGCCTCGTGATGCCGCGGACACTGGCCTTCGTCGAAGGGGGCGTGCTCGTGGCCGAGCCGCCGCACCTCTGGTACTGCCGCGATCTCGACGGCGACCTGGCGTGCGACTCCAAGGAGCGGGTCGGTGAGTACGGCAAGCCGGGTAACCCGGAGCACACCGACAACGGGCTCATGCTCGCGCTCGACAACTGGATGTACAACGCCAAGAGCAGCGTGCGGCACCGGTTCGCGGACGGACGCCTCGAGCCGTCCCCGACCGCTTTTCGGGGCCAGTGGGGGATCGCCCAGGACGACCATGGTCGGCTCTTCTACAACTACGAGAACTCGGCCCTCCATGCCGACCTCGCGCCCGCCGACTTCGTCCTGCGCAACCCCCACCTCCCGGCGGGCTGCGTCGCGGCGGCTCTCAACGTAAACGTCGCTGCCGACGCCGCCGAGGTGTTTCCGATCCGCGTCACCCCCGGCATCACGCTGGGCGGCACCGAGTTGCGGCCCGATGGCCGGCTGCGGACGTTCACCGTGGCCTGCGGACCCTCGATCTACCGCGGCGACCAGTATCCCCCGGAGTATCGTGGCGCGGCCGTGATCCCCGAGGCGGCGGGCCACCTCGTGCGGCTTGCCCTGCTCGATGGGGACGGCGCGACGCTCGCGGCGCGGAACGCCTTCGGCGACCGCGAATGGATCGCCTCGACCGACGAGAGGTTCCGACCCGTGTGCAGCCGCACGGGGCCCGACGGCACCGTCTACTTCTGCGACCTGTATCGCGGTGTGATCGAGCACGTCATCTTCATGATGCCCTATCTGCGCAACCAGATCCTGTCCCGCGGCCTCGACAAGCCGATCGGCCTGGGGCGGATCTACCGAGTCGTCCACGAAGGCGGCGAGCCGGGACCGCGGCCCAGGCTCGCCGCGGCGGAGAATGCTGCGCTCGTCGAATCCCTGGCGCACCCCAACGGATGGTGGCGGGACACGGCCCAGCGGCTGCTCGTCGAACGGCGGGCCGTGGACGTCGCCGACAGGCTGCGCGAGGTCGCCGCTTCGGACACGACGATGCCGGTCGGGCGGGTGCATGCGTTGTGGACGCTGTCGGGCATCGACCGTCTCGACTGGAAAACGGCGGCATCGTGCCTCGGAGCCGCCGATGCCTCGCTTTCGGCGCATGCGATCCGGCTGGCCTGCGGCGCCCAGGGTCGGCCCGGCTCCGCCGAGCTGCTGTCGCGGCTGAAGCCGCTGGTGTCCGACACCCGGCCGATGGTCCGGCTCCAGTTGCTCCTCGCGCTCGGCGACCTTGCCGGCGACACGACCACCGGGGCCGAGGCTCGCCGCCTGATGCGGGAGATCCTCACAGCCCAGCCCACCCCGCTGTTCACCGCGGCGGCCGCGAGCGGACTGGAGGACCGGGAGCTCGAGATGATCGAGGAGCTGCTGGCGCCGCAGGCGTCCGCGGCGACGGCGTGGACGTCCGCCCACGAGGCGACCGCCGCCGCGATCCGGACGCTCGCCGCCTGCGTGGTCGCGGCGGGCGACGGGCCCCGGCTCGCCCGACTGCTCGACGTCGCGGCCGAGCGGATGGAAACCGCCCCGTGGGCGACCGCCGCCATCGCCGCGGGCGTCGCAGGCTCGGCCCGGGCCAGGGCCCGCTGGCCGGAACCTTTCGCCCTCGAAGGCAGGCCCCCGTTGCTCGACCGGCTGACAGACGCCCCCGAGGCCGCCGTTCGCGGGCACGGCGACGCGATCCTGAAGATCGTGACCTGGCCGGGTGACACGACGCACCGCCAGACGAAGCCGGTCCTGGTGCCGCTGACGCCCGAACAGGAGAAGCGCCGCATCCAGGGCGAAGCCGTCTACGCGGTCACGTGCTATTCGTGCCACAAGGGCAACGGTCTCGGCCAACGTGGTCAGGCACCTCCCTTGGCCGACTCCGAGTGGGTCAACGGTCCCGTGGAACCGCTGGTGAAGATCGCGCTGCACGGGCTGCGCGGTCCGGTGAAGGTCCGCGGCGAGGACTGGAACCTCCAGATGCCGGGGCTGGGCGGCAGCGGGGTGATGACCGACGCCAGGCTGGCGGCGGTGCTCACCTACATCCGCCGAGCCTGGAACAACTACGGCTCGCCTGTCGATCCCGAGGAGGTCGCGGAGATCCGCCGCCGCACGGCGACGCGGACCAACGCGTGGACGGTCGAGGAACTGCTCGACCCGACGGCGGTCGCCGAGGCCCCGGCGGAAGACCCGCTCGCGCCCTACCTCGACCTGCTCGCGGGCGGCGACGCCGAACGGGGTCGGGCGCTCTTCCACGGCAACCGCGACATTCGCTGCAACGCCTGCCACATGGTCGGCACGAGCGGAGGCGGCTTCGTCGGACCGGAACTCACCGCCGTCGGCCGTCGGGCGACACCCCAGCAACTCCTCGAGTCGCTCGTGGATCCCAGCCGGGTGATCGCCAAGGGTTACGAGACGGTCATCGCCGAGACCGACGACGGGCGGATCCTGTCGGGCACGTTCGTCGCCGAACGGGACGGCCAACTGGTGCTCGCGCCGCCGGCCGGTGGCCAGGTGAGCGTGCCGCTGGATGCCATCGCCGAGCGGGCGACGGCCACCGTCTCGAGCATGCCGCCCATGGGACAGGCATTCTCGCCCGCCGAAATCGCCGATCTCGTGGCCTACCTCGTGACCCTGCGCGGAAAGGAGCCGTGACGATGGCTTGGCACGAACCGCGGGCCGAGATCTCCCGCCGCACGTTCCTCGGCACGTCGGCGGCGGCAGCCGCCGCCACGGGTCTGGCGAGCGGCGCGGCGGCCCAGCCCCCGGCGGTGACCGGCTATCCGAGCAGCCTCAGCGTGCTGCCGGGCGACCGGTTGGGCTTGCATACCTCCGGCTCGGCGCCGGCCTTCGACGTGGCGATCGAGCGCATCGGGGCGACCCGCAAGCCGTTCTGGTCACGGCAGGGCGTCGGCAACACCGACCACCCGGTGCCTCCCGATGCGTCGTCCCGCGGCTGTGGCTGGCCGGCCTCGGTCGAGGTGCCGATCGGTGCCGACTGGCCCAGCGGCGCGTACGAGGTCGTGTTCTCCCCGCGGGCCGCGGCCGACCGCCCCTCGGACGGCACGGGCGTGGCCAAGGCATTCTTCGTGGTCCGCTCTCGGCCCGACGGCCCCCGGGCTCCGATCCTCCTCCAGCTCGCCACCAACACCTACAACGCCTACGGAAACTTCGGCGGCTACAGCCTCTACGCTTACAACGGCCGCGACGGCGTCCAGGGCAGCCGCGTGTCGTTCCGCCGCCCGCTCGGCGTCTCGTTGCTCACGCGGTGGGAGGCCATCTTCATCCGCTGGGCGGAGGCGGCGGGCTACCGCCTCGACTACGCGGTCAACGACGACCTCGAATTCCACCCCGACATCCTTGAGGGCCGGCGGCTGATGCTCAGCGTGGGCCACGACGAGTACTGGTCCACGCCGATGCGCGATGCCGTGGAGGGCTTCGTCGCCCGCGGCGGGAACGTCGCCTTCTTCAGCGGAAACACCTGCTGCTGGCAGGTGCGCAGCGAGGGCGACGGCCTCGTCTGTCACAAGCAGAACTACCGCGATGACCCGCTCTACGTCCCCGACGGCCCCAATCCGCTGCTGACCACGCTGTGGAGCCACCCGCTCGTCGCCCGGCCCGAGAATCGGCTCACCAACGTGGGCGTCCTCGGCGGCGGATTCCATCGCTCCCACGGCATCCTCGAGAACGGCTCCGGTGCGTTCACGGTCCATCGGCCCGACCACTGGGTGTTCGCGGGAACCGGTCTGGCCCGCGACGCCGACTTCGGAGGTGATAAGACGATCGTGGGCTACGAGTGCGACGGCTGCGAGTTCACGAGCGCAGACGGCCTGCCCGTGCCCACCGGCCGCGACGGCACCCCGAAGAATTTCGAGATTCTCGCCACCGCGCCGGCGTCCTGGGGCGAGGAGAGCACGCTCCTGTGGTGGGACGCCTTTCCACGCAAGGAGCCCGGCCACGCCTGCCTGGGCGTCTCCTCGCGGGCACCCGGCGGCATGGTGTTCACCGCCGGCACCATCGACTGGGCGCACGGCCTGGAGGCGCCGGCCGACCCCGTGGTCGAGCGGATCACCCGCAACGTTCTCGACAGGCTCGCAGGCTGAGCGGCACCAGAGCGTCGTCCGCCGGCCCGCTCGTCGCAACGATGCTCGCCGGCTGGAAGTCGACCGCCGCCGGCAGACGCGTTTACGTGATCGGCATTGCGGCCGTAAGCCCGTCACGGGGCCGGGGCCGAAACCGCCGCCCGGCAGACACCGCTCTCGCATCAGCGTCGCCCAACCGACAGACTATCCGGGACCCGCCCTTCCCTCGAGCACGGGTGCGGGCCCGCCGCGGTACGAGGATCCACGTGACCATGCCCCTGCCCTTCTCCTCGCGGCTCTCCACCGCCATCCGCGACCGCCGCACGCCCGCCTGCATCGGCCTGGACCCGCGACGAGAGTCGCTGCCGCCCGCCCTCGAGGCCGGCGGCGCCGCCGACCCCGCGACGCTTGCCGACGTCTTCGTCCGCTTCTGCCACGAGGTCATCGACGTCGTCGCACCGCTGGTGCCCATCGTCAAGCCGCAGCTCGCCTGCTTCGAGGCCATCGGCCCCCACGGGATGGCGGCCCTCGCGGACGTGATCGGGTATGCCCGCGGCAAAGGGCTCCTCGTCGTCGCCGACGGCAAGCGGAACGACATCGGCTCCACGGCCGAGGCCTACGCCGAGGGCTGGCTCGGCGGGCCCTGGGCGGCCGACGCGCTCACCGTGAACCCTTACCTGGGCCTCGACTCGCTGGAGCCCTTCGTCAAGGCGGCGACCGCCCACAACGCCGGCATTTTCGTGCTCGTGAAGACGTCGAATCCGGGCAGCAAGGACTTCCAGGACCTGCAGTGCGACGGCCGCACCAACTACGCTCACGTCGCCGCCGGGGTCGAACGGCTCGCCGAACGCACGGCCGGCGGCGGCACCTACGGCGCGGTGGGTGCGGTGGTCGGCGCGACCTGGCCCCGCCAGCTCGACGAACTGCGGACCGAGATGCCCCATGCCTGGCTCCTCGTGCCGGGATTCGGCAAGCAGGGCGGCCGGGCCGCCGACGTCCGCGCCGCCTTCCACGATGACGGGCTCGGCGCCCTGATCGTCAGCGCCCGGGACGTGATCTTCGCCCATGCGCGGCCGGAGATGAACGCCGGCCTCGGCGCGGCCCAGTGGCAGACGGCCGTCGAGCGGGCCTGCCGCGACATGCTCGACCGGCTCGCCGCCGACACGCCGGCCGCGCGGCTGCGGGGATAGAAGGCTGATCGCGAAGGTGGCCCGCATTCCCGGTCGCACGGCGACCGGGCTACCGACCGGGCTACCGAACGGGCTACCGAACGGGCTACCGAACGGGCTACCGAACGGGCTACCGAACGGGCTACCGAACGGGCTACCGAAGTCGATCGATGCTGCTGACGCTTCTTCCGTAGCCCGGTTGCCGTGCAACCGGGTGCCCGCCGGCACGACCGCTCGGGCCGCCCGTCCCCGCGCCGCCAACGCGCGTCACGCCCGCGACGCCTGGATCAGCTGCGTAATCAGCGGCAGCAGCTGCTTCTTGCGGCTCACCACGTTCTTCAGCGCGTAGAGCCCGCGGTCGAGCCGTGGGTAGTTGATCTCCTCCCACGACGCCGGCTCCTGCGAGAGCAGCAGGAGCGATCCGCTGGTCACGACGTCGGTCACCAGAAGCGCCGCGAACTCGAGCCTCTGCCGGGCCGCCTGGGCCTCGAGCGCGGCCCGCAACTCCTCCTTCCGCTCCCAGAACAGGTCGAACCCGGTCTCCTCGATCTGCGAGATCGAGAACCTCACGCCCTGCTCGGAGAACTCCTTGCAGTCCTCGCGGATGACCTCCGCCGGCGTGCTCGACCGCAGCGCCGAGCCGATCTCGAAGAATTCGCGGGCATAGGCCTCCAGGTCGGTGCCGCAGAGGCCGGCCAGCCAGCCGAGCACGTCGCGGTCGACGTCGGTGGTCGTCGGCGACCGGAGATTCAGCGTGTCAGAAATGATGCCGCTGGCCATGCAGAGCGCGATGCCCGGGGAGGGCACGAGCCCGGCCGCGCGGAACTGCCGCGCCACGAGCGTGCAGGTGGACCCGACGGGCTCGTTGATGAAGCGGATCGGCTGCGTCGACTTCAGCCCCCCGCCGAGCCGATGATGGTCGAGCACCTCGACGATCTCCGCCTCGTCGGCACCGGCCACCGCCTGCCCCAGCTCGTTGTGGTCGACGAGCACGAGCTGCGGCCTTGGCGGATTGACGAGATCCGACTTGAACGAGAGTCCCACGAGCGTGCCGTCGTCCCCGACCACGGGGAACACCGGCTGCGATGACCGCTCCACGAGCGCCCGGGCCTCAGCCACGGTCGCCCGGCCCGGGACCGTGATGACGTCGCGGTCGACGACCGGGTCGATGAACTGCGACGACTTGATCCGCAGGGTGGTGTTGACCGTGTCGAAGGGGCTCGTGATGAGCGACACGTTCCGCGACCTGGCGAGCTCGACGAGCCCCGCGGAGACCTCGAAGCCGCCGGTGATCACCAGCGCCCGCACTCCCCGCTCGATGGCCGGGAGCTGGATCGTCGGCCGATCGCCGCAGACCACGATCAGCCGGTCGCTGGGATACCTCCGCATCCGCTCCGTGAAGCCCTCGGCGCTCATCGCGCCGACCATCACGAGCAGCTCGTCGCGACGCTCGGGCTCGACCGCGTGGACGAGCGAACCGCCGAGCACGTCGCAGATCTTCCGCAGGCTCGAGGCGACGGTCCGCGCGAGGGTGACGTCGGCCGCCTCGTGAAAGAACAGGTCCATCATGTGGAGGACCGAGAGCACGCCCACCACCCGCCGCTGGCCGTCGACGACCGGAATGGCCCGCAGGTCGCCCTCCTTCATCCGCTGGTAGGCCTCGTAGAAGACGTCGCCGAACGAGGCGGTCACGATGTCGCGGCGGCAGACGTCCTCGACCTGCGGGCGGACGTCCATAACGATCCTCGGCGCGGCGAGGCCGGCCCGCCGGAGGACGTGCTCGGTCCGCTTGTTCGGCGGGCCGCAGCAGGCGGCGACGGCGTCGGGGCGGGTCGTGCGCTGGAGCAGGTCGGCGTAGGCGAGCGCCGCGCAGATGGCATCGGTGTCGGGATTGCGATGCCCGAAGACCAGCACGCCCATGTGGCCGCTCACGCCTCGCCCGGCGCCTGGTACCAGCAGGCGAGCGACGGATCCCACTCCAGCAGCTCGTTCCCCTTGAAGTAGAGGGCGATCTCACGGGCCGCGGACTCCGGCGAGTCGGAGGCGTGGACGAGGTTCATCTGCCGGCTGGAACTGTAGTCGCCGCGGATCGTGCCGGCCGCCGCCTTGAGGCCGCTGGTCGCGCCGAGCATCTCGCGGACCACGCGGATCACCTCGGGACCGGCGAACACCGCGGCCACGACCGGCGACGCGGTGATGAACTGCTCGAGCCCCGGATAGAACGGCTTCGAAACGTGCTCGGCGTAGTGCTGCTTGGCGAGCTCCGGGGTCACGCGGAGCATCTTCAGGGCCGCGAGCCGGAGCCCCTTTTCCTCGAAGCGAGTCAGGATCCGGCCCAGGAGCCCGCGCTCCATGCAG
>JBIIUP010000187.1:0-6292 GCA_044339885.1 Pirellulales bacterium
AGGTAGGCGTCGCCCCGCCGCCAGGTGCGGACGTTCGTGCCGTGGTGGTGCCGGGCGCGGACCGACAGGGCGGGATCGAGGATCACGGCGCCGCCCGCGGCCGCCTCGTAGGCGAGACGGTTCTCGCACCACGGGATGCCGAGCTGGAAGTCGGCGCGGAACGGCGGCAGGGATCCCGCCCGGAAGATCCAGGCGTCCTGGGAGTGGGAGAAGAACCGCGCCGCGGCCGCGTCGGTCCGTCCGTCCATCGACGGGGCCGTGGGGTCGTCCCAGCGGGTGAGGGCGACGAGCACGCCCGGCCCGAGGAGCGGCTCGGCCAGCGCGAGCGTGGCATCGAACGAGATGTCGCTGTTGGCGACGACGCACGGCCGCCCGGGAAACCGCTCGGCCGCCATCCCGAAGAGGTCGGCGAAGGTCCACCGGCGGTCCGAACCCTCCACGGTGCAGACCTCCGCGATCGCCGGGCAGGAGTCGTTGAGGGCCCGGGCCTCGTCGAGTTCCGCCTGCCGGAGCGGATCCGTCGAGCGGTAGGCCTGCTGGAGGAGGATCATGGTGCCGCCCCGGGGTCCGTTCATGCGGCGCGGGCGGCACCGGCCGCCGCGACCGACCGGTAGAGGGCGACCGTCCGCGCCGCGATCTCGTCCCAGCGGAACCGCCGTTCCCGCAGGCGTCCCCGCTCGACGAGCGCCGCCCGCCGGGCCGGGTCGTCGAGCAGGCCGCAGAGCGCCGTCGCCAGCTCCTCCTCGGAACGCGGGTCGACGAGGATGCCCGCATCACCGACCACCTCAGGGATGCTCGACGTGTTCGCGGCCACCACCGCCGTGCCGCACCGCATCGCCTCCAGCGGAGGAATCCCGAAGCCCTCGTAGAGCGACGGGTAGACCAGCGCCACGCTGTCGCGGTAGAGCCGCGCCAGCTCGGCGTCGTCGACGAGCCCGTGGTGGCGGACGTGCCTTCCGAGCCCGAGCGCCGCGATGCGGTCGTGTTCGGCGGCGTCGAAGGGCGCGCCGGCGACCGCCAGCCGGGCCTCGGGGAACCGGACGACCACGCCGCGGATCGCCCGCAGGAGGAGGTCGAAGTTCTTGTAGCCGGCGCGGCCGCCGACGTGGAGGAACTGCGGGCGGCCATCCGCCCCCGCCGACGGCGCGGCGTCCGGCGGGGCCAGCTGCGTCGCCTCCGGGATCACGACGACCCGCGACTCGTCGACGGGCAGCAGGTTCAAGAGATCGGTCCGCGTGTTCTCGGAGACGCAGATCAGCGCGTCGGCGGCGAGGATCGCCCGCCGCTTCGTCTCGGCCCAGCGGCCGCGCGGGTCGGTGATGCCGGGAAACAGCTCGTGGATCATGTCGTGGACCGTGAGCACGACCGGCCGGCGGATCGCACCCAGCGGCTCGCGGGAGAGCAGCTCGTAGTAGGTGGGGTGCAGGACGTCGCAGGCGAGGCGGCGGGCGAGGCGGCGGAAGTGCCGGGCCTCGAACCAGCGGCGGAGCCGCCGCGCGCGGATGCCCGACGGCCGAACCATCCGGGCGTGGACCTCCAGCCGCGGATGCCGCAGCTCGGGCACCGTCGGCCACCGCGGCGTGGAGAGCACGGGCTGGACGTCGGCCGGCAGGTTCCCGACGAGGTCGGCGAAGTACCGGCTGATGCCGCCGGTGACGAGGAAGCCGTACAGGAAGCCGTCGTACAGGACGCGCACGCGCGAGGCTCCGCGGGGCACTGGACCGTTCGTCGCGGCTTGTAGCGAAACCACGCTGGGGCGGCAAGATGAACCGGCCCCGGAAAGACCGGAAAGAACGGGCGCTCCGCGGCCTTGCACGGCTCCCTCGCCCCGGGGTATCACCCGCATCCGCGCCGGCTCGGGGCCGGCGGCCGAGCATCCGCGCGGCCCGACGAGGTGCGGACGACCCGGGGGCGACCGGCGGTGGGCCATCCGAACTGCGTCATCTGTGGCGGGTCCGCGACCCCGCACTTCGAACGCGAGGTGCTGGGCCGGCACCGCGCCCGGTATTTCCACTGCCCGCACTGCGTGAGCATCTTCGTCGCCGAGCCGCACTGGCTCCCCGAAGCCTACGCGGAGGCGCTCAATGCGTTCGACACCGGCTCGGTCGCGCGGAACCTCGGGTTCGCGCGGCTCCTGACGCCGCTGCTCTACCTGCACTGCGGCCCCGACTTCCGCTATCTCGACCACGGCGCCGGCTACGGGCTGCTCGTGCGGATGATGCGGGACATCGGTTTCGACTACCGCTGGCAGGACCTCCATGCCCGCAACCTGTTCGCCCGCGGCTTCGAGGGCCAAGACGGGGACCGCTACGCCGCCGTCTCCGCCTTCGAGGTGCTCGAGCATCTCGTCGATCCCTCCGCGGAGATCGCCCGCCTGGCGGACATGGCCGACACGCTCGTCTTCAGCACGGAGCTCTGGTCGGGCCGCCCCCCGCAGCCCGAGGAGTGGTCCTACTTCGCGTTCCAGCACGGGCAGCACGTGATGTTCTACTCGCGGCGCACCCTCGAGCACCTCGCGACGCGGCACGGCTACCGGCTCATCAGCGACGGCCGGGGCTTCCATGTGATGACGAGGCGGCCCGACCCCGGGGGTATCGTCGAGGCGATCGTCTCGCGCGGCCGCGTCGGCCGGGCCCGGCTCGCGGCCCGCGCCGCCGCAGGCCCGCCGCTGCCGCTGCCCTCGTTCCTCGTGACGGGGACCGCGGTGTCGCTGCGGCACCTCGACCGCGCCGTGCGGCGGCGGATGACGTCCCGCACGATCTCCGATCACGAGCTGCTCCTCTCGCAATTCGCCTCGACCGCCGGCGCGGGCCGGTGACAAGCCCGACCCGCGCGGGCTACCATGTCGGCATGGCCGTGCCCCGCATCCTGTCGACCGTCCCGCGGATCACCGCGCCGGTCCTCGCCGTCCTGCTGCTCTGGTTCGCCGCCGGCCCGGCCCGGGGATTCGACGGCTGGCAGGGCATCCGGGTGATCCCGCTCGACGGCCGGGCGGAGCGGCTCGCCGCCGCCGACCTCGGGGGCGACGGTCGTGACGACGTCATCATCGTGAACCCGCGGCAGGCCCGCCTCGACCTCTACCGCTGGCTGGCGCCGAACGAGCGGACCCGCGAAGACGCCACCGACCCCGAGCGGCCCAACGAGCTGCCGTTGGCGCCCGAGTGGTCCCACGGCGAGGTCGCGATCGACGAGATGCCGATCGACGCCGTGCCGCACGACCTCGACGCCGACGGCCGCCCGGAGCTGCTCGTGCTCACGAATCCGTCGAATCGAATCGCGATCTACGCGCAGGAAGCCGGGAAGCCGGTCGACGGCCGGGGCGCATGGCGGAAGACCGGCGACTGGAACCTGCTGGCCGGCACCCCGACTGGGCGGACGGGCTGCCTGCTCGTCAGGGACCTGCCGGGCGGCCGGCACGAGCTGCTGGTGAGCACCGAGCAGGGCATCCAGCAGCTGCCCCTCACACCCGGCAGCCGCGCCGTGTGGCTGGCCCCCCGCGAGCAACGCGGCCGGCTCGACTGGCAACTCGCCGACCTCGACGGGGACGGCGACGACGACCTGGTCGAGTGGTCGAGCGTGGCGCGGCAGGTGGTGCGGTGGTATCCCTGTTCCGCCGACGGCAGCCTGCTGCCGGCGCAGACGCTCCACGACAAGCCGGTCGAGGGCTTCAAGACGGCGGGCCGGCGGGCGGGCGCGGCGGCGTCCGCCAAGGCGGACCTGCTGCTGCTCGGCGGCAGCGACAAGGGCGTGCTCCGGCGGTACCAGCTCGTCGAGGCGGAGGCGACGGCCATCGGACGGCAGGACGCGCTGCCGATGCCGGGCGCCGCCCGGCGCGGCTGGTGCGGCGTGCTCGTGGGGGAGGCCGGGGAGGCGACGCCGGCGATCGTGGCGACCGACGCGGCCCAGCCGCGGCTGCGACTGCATCGCCTCGGTCCCGCCGGCTGGCTGGCGGAGGAGTCGTTTCCCACGATCGGCGGGATCAAGGCCATCGCGGCGCCGGCAGCCGCGCCGGGCACGCTCCTGGTCTGGGCCAAGGATGCCGCCGACCTCCAGCGGTGCCGCTGGGAGAACGGTCGGATCAGCTATCCGCAGCCCTGGACGCAGGAGGGGAAGGACCGGCGGATCCTGGCCCTCGACGCCGTCGGCTCGACGACCTGGTGGGCCCAGCGGGTCGGCGCCGACGTCGACCTCTACGTGTGGCCCCCCGGCAGTCCCGACGCGGTCCGCACCCGGTACGCGGACCTGGGGGCGAAGGTCGAGCGGGTCGTGTGGCTCGGAGGCGACACGTTGCTGGTCCAGGACGCCTACGCACCGGCGGGCCGGCTGGTGACGCTCGTCGGCGGCAAGCCCGTCGTCTCCTCCCCCGCCCTGCTGGCGAAGCTGGAGGCCGACGAGTACGGCGTGCTGGAGACGGCGGGGAAGCTGCGCAAGGCGCGGCTCACCGACGGCGTGATCCAGTGGCTCGGCGACGACCTGCATCCCGTCGATCAGGTCATGCTCGCCGACGGCCAGAAGATCGGCTCCTACGTCACCACGGCCGACGGCGGCGCCTGGGCGCTGGAGGACGGCGGCGGCTTCCTCCATCGGCTCGAGGCCGATGCGGCGGGCGTCATGCGGATCGTGAAGAGCATCAAGCCGCCGGCCGGCACGGCGCTGAAGGACGATGCGGTGCTGGGGCTCGTGCTCGTAGACCAGGACCGCGTGGTGCGGCTGTCCAGCGGCCGCCCGTGGGAGCTGAAGCTCCTGGAGAGCGTCGACGGCCGGGTCGGCCGACGGAGCGGCGTCAGCGAGTCGACGATCCACCGCGTGCTCGTCACCGACCTCGACGGCGACGGCGTCGACGACGCGGCGCTGTGCGACGACCGCAAGCACCAGCTCACCGCGCTGCTCCGCGGGCCGGAGGGGCTGCGCCGGTCGGTCTCGTGGAAGGTCTTCGAGGACCGCAAGTACCCCTACGACGGCGGCGAGACGAAGGATCTCGTCGCGGAGCCGCGCCGGATCGCCGGCCTCGACGCCGACGGCGACGGGGTCCGCGATCTCGCCATGGTCTGCCAGGATCGGCTCGTGGTCTATCTCGGCCGCGAGGCCGGGGCGGCCGCCGCCGGCGATCCGGGAGCCGCGCCATGAGCCCGAGCCGCATCGTGGCCTGCGTCGTGCTTGCGTGGCTGGCGGCCCTCCTCGGCCCGGCCGATGCGGCCGAGATCGTCACCGTCACGCTCGTCGGTGGCGGCAAGGTGACCGCCCCGCTCCTGCGGCGCAGCGACGACGGGGTCGTGCTCGACCTCGGCTTCGACGTGCTCCAGATTCCCGCCAAGCGGCTGCTCGACGTCCGCGCGGCGGAAGGGGGCGACGGCCAGGGGGGCGCCACGTCCGACCGCGACATCTTCCGCACCGGCAGGCTCGAGCCCCGCGAGGTCCCCGAGCTCGTGAAGCGGTTCGGCGAGGCGGTGGTGATGGTGCGGAATCCCGGCGGGCTCGGCACCGGGTTTCTCGTGAGCCGCGACGGCCACGTCGTGACCAACTATCACGTCGTCGAGAACAACACCCGGCTGCAGGTCACGCTCTTCCGCCGCACAGCCAAGGGCTTCGAGAAGACGGAGCTGCGGAAGGTGCGGATCGTCGCTCTGCAGCCGCTCCGCGACCTGGCGATCCTGCAGCTCGATCCTGCGGAGGCCGGCAACCTTCCCGAGCCCGTGGTGATCAACGACCGGGACGACCTGCGCGTGGGCGACATGGTGTTCGCGATCGGCAATCCGTTGGGCATGGAGCGGAGCGTGACGCAGGGCATCGTCTCGAGCACGACGCGGACCATCGACCAGATGCGGCTCATCCAGACCGACGCCGCCATCAACCCCGGCAACAGCGGCGGGCCGATCTTCAACGCCCGCGGCGAGGTGGTGGCGGTGGCCTGCGCCGGCGCGGCGGTGTTCGACGGCCTGGCCTTCGGCATCCCGGCCTCCGACCTCGTCGACTTCCTCGTCCATCGCGACACCTACCTCTACGACGAGTCGCAGCCGCAGAACGGCGTCACCTACCTCCCGCCCCCCTACCGCCCCGCCGCGAACGTCCCGCCAGCCGCACCGTAGCCCGGCCGCTCCAGTCGCTCCGCAGCCCGACCGCTCCAGTCGCTCCGCAGCCACCCCGTCGCTCAGCCACCCCGTCGCTCAGCCACCCCGTCGCTCAGCCGCTCAGCCGCACCGTCGCACCGTCGCACCGTCGCACCGTCGCACCGTCGCACCGTCGCACCGTCGCACCGTCGCACCGTCGCACCGTCGCACCGTCGCACCGTCGC
>JBIIUP010000026.1:0-20581 GCA_044339885.1 Pirellulales bacterium
AAGGCCCGGAGGGCTTTTTCACGCGACAAGCTTGACCGCCGGCTGCTCCCCCGTGATCCCGATGATGAACTCCTCGAAGATCTTCACGTCGAGGGCCGAGGCGGTCTCGGCCTCGGGGTGGAACTGCACGCCGATCGCGGTCCAGTTCTCCACGCAGCTCTCGATCGCCTCGACGACGCCGTCCGGGGCCCGGGCGGAGACCTTGAAGCTCGGGGCGACGTCGTCGATCGCCATGTGGTGCATGCTGTTCACGCGGATTTCGCCGTCGCCGTAGACCCGCTCCATCGCCGTGCCGGGCTCGACGACCAGGGCGTGCCGGTGGGCCAGGTCGGTCGGGTCCTTGTGGGGGATGGCCTTGGGGAGATCCTCGGGGATGTGCAGGAAGAGCGTGCCCCCTTCGGTGACGTTGAGCAGCTGCATGCCGCTGCCGATCGCCAGCACGGGCATGTGGCGGGCGCAGATGTGCTTGGCGAGGAGGCGGTCGAAGTCCTCGCGACGGGCGTCCATCGGGCGGACCGACGGATGGGGCATGTACCCGTCGCGCCGCGGATCGAGGTCGGCCCCGCCCACGAGCACCACGCCGTCGAGCAGGTCGAGGAGCCGGACCACGTCGTCCTCGTCGGCGAGGGGCGGCAGGATCACCGGAATCCCGCCGGAGGCGACGATGCCGTCGTAGTAGCCGGCCGCGACGAACGAGAGGGCGGCGTGCTCCTTGCGGGTGGAACGGTAGTCGGTGTTGATGCCGATGAGGGGCTTGGCTGCCATGGGTCCTCCTGACGCCTCTGGATCACGATCCTTCGCGGCTCCCATCCGTGGGACGCCGGGCCGCGCGAACGCGACGGAGGCGGAAAATAGCGGCCGGCAAGGGCAAGACAAGGATTTTTCGGATTTTGTGGTGCCGGGCCGCGTGCCACCACAAGATCAGGTGCTAGCACGACCCGTGCTAGCAGGCCGTGGGAGCCGGGGTTCTCCGGCCCGATGACCCGGCGGCGAGCGATGGATCCGCGAACGAGAGCGCGTTCGCCTAGGCGGAGATCCAGATCGCGCGGCGGAAGCTGCGGAACCACGTGAGCTGCCGCTTGGCGAGCTGGCGGGTCCGCGCCTGCGTGCGGCGGACGGCCTCGGCGCGGTCGATGCGGCCGGCGATGAGGTCGATCGCCTCCGCGTAGCCTGCGGCCTGGCTCGCCGTGGGGCCGATGCCGCCGGGGGCGGCGAGCGCGGCCGCGGTCTCCTCGACGATTCCCGTGTCGAACATCCGCTCGACGCGGCGGTCGATCCGCTCGCGAAGCAGACGGCGGGGGACGTCCAAGACCAGCAGCTGCGAGTCGAAGACCGGATGCGGGGCGGGGGCGAAGGCGGCGGAGAGCGGCCGGCCCGTCGCCTGCACGACCTCCAGTCCGCGGATGATCCGCTTGAGGTCGTGGGGATGAATCCGGGCCGCGGCGGCGGCGTCGACGGCGGCGAGCCGGGCGTGGAGCGGACCGGGGCCGACCGCGGCGGCCTCGGCGGCCAGGGCCTCCCGGGAGGCGGGATCGGCGGCCGGGAGCGGGGCGAGGCCGTCCCGCAGCGCCCGCAGGTAGAGCGGCGTGCCCCCCACGAACAGAATCCGCCGACCGCGGCCGCGGATCTCGTCCACGGCGGAGGCTGCCGCGGTGAGCCAGCGGGCGACGCTGAAGGTCTCGGATGGCGGCACGAGGTCGAGCAGGTGGTGGGGCACCGCCCGCCGCTGCTCCGGCGACGGCTTGGCGGTGCCCACGTCGAGTCCCCGGTAGACGGCCATCGAGTCGCAGCTCAGCACCTCCGCCCCGAGTTCCCGGGCCATGCCGATGGCGACGGCCGACTTCCCGGCCGCGGTCGGCCCCGTCAGAAACCAGCAGTCGGCGCCGAGGGCGGGCCTGCTCGCCTCGGCGGCGGTGATTTCGGCCCGGGAGACGGGTGGGGCGGGGTGCGCACCGGGCCGTGCTAGAGTTGGGGGCCCGGCGGGCGGCGGCTGGAACGCATCCGGCCCCTCGGCGGGCCGTCCCTCGAGCCGTGGATCAAGCCGTGCCGGATCGCAGCGTGTCGGATCGTGGGCCATCGGAGCGTCGCGCCGGCGAAGTCCTCGAGGCACTCGAGCGGATCGTCGAGTCCCGCAAGGGCTCATCGCCGGATCGATCCTACACCAGCCGGCTCCTCGCCGGGGGCGTGGACGCGATCGCCGCGAAGGTGATCGAGGAGTCCGCCGAACTGACGCAAGCCGCGGCCGCGGAGGGGGACGAGCGGGTCGTCGCCGAGGCCGCCGACCTGGTCTACCACCTGCTCGTGCTCCTCGCCGCCCGCGGCGTGCCGCTGGCGGCCGTGGAGGGGGAACTGGCCCGCCGCTTCGGCGTGTCGGGGCTCGACGAGAAGGCGGCGCGGACCGCGCCGGCCGCCGCAAACGGCTCCGGAGGTGCGGCATGAACGAGACGGGCTCGGAAGACCTGCTCCGGATCGGCGTGCCCAGCAAGGGGCGGCTCGCGGAGGTCGCCGCACAGTTGCTCGCCGACGCCGGGCTGTCGTTCCGCCGCACGGACCGCAGCCTCTTCGCCCGCTGCAAGGGCATGCCGGTCGAGGTGACGTTCCTGCGGACCGACGACATCCCCGTGCTCACGGCCGAGGGGGCGATCGACCTGGGCATCACGGGGGCCGACCTCGTCGCCGAGAGCGGCGTGGAGCTCGTCCACCGCCTCGACCTGGGCATCGGCTCGTGCCGGCTGGCACTCTGCGTGGGCGACGCCTCCGGGATCACCGACGTCAGGCAGCTCGCCGGCCGGCGGATCGCCACGAGCTTTCCGCGGATCACCCGCCAGTGGCTCGCCGACCGGGGCGTGGACGCCCACTTCGTGGAACTCTCCGGGAGCGTCGAGGTGATGATCGCGCTCGGCGTCGCCGACGCGATCGTCGATCTCGTCGAGACGGGCAGCACGCTGGCCGCCAACCGCCTCAAGATCCTCGCCGAACTCGGCCGGTACGAGACGGTGCTCGTGCAGAATCATCGGATCGCGGACCCGGCCCTCGCCGACCGCATCGTCCGCCGCCTCGAGGGCATCGTCATCGCGAGGGGCTGGTCGCTGCTGGAATACAACGTGCCGCGGGACCGGCTCGCCGAGGCCGAGAAGATCACGCCGGGATTCAATTCGCCGACGGTGATGGCCCTGGAGGATCCCGGGTGGTGCGCCGTGCGGGCGATGGTGAAACGGGGCGAGGCCCACGCCATCATCGAGAAGCTCGAGGCCCTCGGCGCGTCGGCCATGATCGAGACGCAGATCGCGAACTGCCGACTCTGACCGGCGGTGCTCGCCGGCATGGCGACGGTCAGTCGAGGAGGTCACGCGGAGCCGCGGCACCGGGCACGGCGCCCGCGATGAGGCGGCCGCCGCGGAACGTGGCGACGTGCACCGCCGCCGGATCGAGGACGGCCTCGTGCGGCTCCGCGCGGCCGGCATCCGCGCGGAACACCGCGAGGTCGGCTGACCCGCCCGGGGCGAGCCTGCCGCAGCGCCGATCGAAGCCGAGCGCCCAGGCGCCGTTGACGGTCGCCATCGCCACCGCTTCGGCCGGGCTGGCGAGCCCCGCTTCGACGAGGGTCCGGCATTCGGCGCGCACCGAGAGGTCGGGGTTCGAGGCCCGGCTGTCGGTGCCGATCGCGATCCGCAGGCCGGCCGCGCGGAGCGCGGCCACGGGCGGCAGGCGGCCGGCCAGCGCCCGGGTCGTCCGCGGGCAGACCGCGACGCAGAGCCGGTCCCGGTGCCGAGCCAGTCGGGCGAGCGCCCCGGGTTCGCCTTCGAGGTGGGTGGCGTGCACGACGATCCCGCGCGACGCCCGGGCCAGCCGCGTGATCCATTCGGCGGCCCCGAGGAGCGGGGGCGGTCCTCCTGGCGGCCACGCGCCGAGCTCCTCGAGGAGCTCGCGGAACGGACCCGTGCCGTCGCCGAGGAGTTGCCGCTCCTCGGCGTCCTCCGCGACGTGCATCGCCACGGGCAGCCGCCTGCGGCGGGCCTCCGCGATCAGCCGCCGGCCGAGCGGTGCGGCGACGGAATAGGGGGCGTGAGGCGAGAGGCCGGCCGGCGAGCGTCGGGAGGCGAGCCGGTCGAGATCCCGGATCACCCGGCGGAACGCGGCCGCCGCCGGGCCTGGGGCGATGCCGATCGCCTCGCGGAAAACCCGGACCCGCGGCCCGCGTGCCGGGTAGCCGCCGTCACCCACGCCCGTCGAGATCTCGCCGACCGCCGTCACGCCGGCCGCGGCTGTCTCCCGCAGGCCCCGGGTCACGGCCGCCTCGCGCCGGGCCTCCGCGTCGGGCAGCTGCTCCCGGGAGCGGCGCAGGGCGACGATGCGGCGGATCCATGCCGGTAGCCCTCCGTCGGCGGCCAGCGGCGCCGCGAGGTCGGAGAACTCCAGGTGCGTGTGCGCGTTGACCAGGCCGGGCAGCACGATGCAGTCGCCGAGGTCGACCGCTCCGCGAGGACTCGCACCGCGGCCGAGAGCCGCGACGCGTCCGGCGACGACCCGGATCCACCCGTTCTCCAGCGGCGGCCCCGCCATCGGCAGGACGTGCCGAGCGCGCAGCACGAACGAGCGGGATCCGTCGCCGGTCACGAGGCGGCCGAGGCCACCGGCAGCAGGGCGTTCCGGGCCCGCTCGGCATGGTCCGCCGGCTCCTCCTCGTAGAGTTCGTAGAACACGTTGCGGCGCCGCGGGATCCAGCCGAGTTCCGAGATTGCCGACCGCATCTGATCGAGCGTGAGGTGGTGGACGGTGCCCGCCGCACTGACCACGTTCTCCTCGATCATCAGGCTGCCCATGTCGTTGGCGCCGAAGAGCAGGGCGAGCTGACCGATCTCGCGGCCCTGGGTCACCCAGCTGGACTGGATGTTGGGCACGTTGTCGAGGTACAGCCGGGCCACCGCCTGCGTCTTGAGGTATTCGAAGCTCCCGGCCGGCGGAACATCCGCCATCTCCGTGTTGTCCGGCTGGAACGACCAGCAGATGAAGGCGGTGAAGCCACCCGTCTCGTCCTGGAGCCGCCGCACCCGGTCGAGGTGCTCGACACGCTCGGCGAGGGTCTCGATGTGGCCGAACATCATCGTGACCGTGCTCTTGCCGCCGAGCAGGTGCCACTGGCGGTGGACTTCCAGCCAGTCGTCGGTGAGCACCTTGCCGCGGGTCATCGCCTGACGGACGCGGTCCACCAGGATCTCGCCGCCGCCACCGGGGAGCGAGCCCAGGCCCGCGCGTGCCAGCCGCTCGAGCACCTCGCGGAGGGGCCGCTTGGAGACCTTCGTGAAGTGGTGGATCTCGGGGGGCGAGAACCCGTGGACGTTGACCTGGGGAAACCGGGACTTGATGTCCCGCAGCATCTCCTCGTACCACTCCAGCGGGAGCGTGGGGTGGAGGCCGCCCTGGAGCAGGATCTGGTCGCCCCCGAGGGCCACCGTCTCCTCGATCTTCGCCAGCAGCACGTCGCGGTCGAGCACGTAGCCCTCGGCATGCTTCGGCGGTCGGTAGAAGGCGCAGAAGTCGCAGACCGCCGTGCAGACGTTGGTGTAGTTGACGTTGCGGTCGATGTTGTAGGTGCGGACGGGCCCAGGGTGCATCCGCCGGCTCACCGCGTCGGCGGCCCGGCCGATCGCGGCCAGGGCGCTGGATTCCAGGAGCCGCAGGGCGTCGTCGGCAGTGAGCCTGCGCCCCTCGACCACCTCGTCGAGAATGCTCGCGATCGGCTGCGGTGCGTCGTCCATCGTCACCGGGAACTCCTCTTCAGTCGCCGCGGCCGGCCCGGGCCACGGTCCGCGGGGCCGGCGCCAGCCCCAGTGTCGCCGCCCGCTCGTGGAACAGCCAGAGAGCCTCCCGCTCGCGGGGCCCGAGCTGAAAATGGAGGTTGTCGCGGAGGTAGCTGAGGCACTGCGGCACGGTGAGGCCGTGACGCCCGGCCTCGGCGGCGGCGATCGCCGCGAGGTTGGCGGTGCCGGCATCGCGGGCCGCCGCCAGCAGCGGCTCGAGGCCGCGGGCGTCGATGCCCTGCCGGGCCGCCCAGACGGCGAACACGAAGGGCAGCCCCGTCCAACGGCACCATTCGTCGCCGAGGTCCCAGACCAGTTGGAACGCGCCCCCCTCCGCGGCCGGCCCGAGCGCCCGGTCACCGATCAGGAGGACCGCATCAGCCCGCGTGTCGCCGAGTCGAGCGTCGATGGGAAACGGTTCGACCGCAGGAGCGACCCCGTGCCGGTCAGCGAGCAGGATCCGCGCCAACGCGACGCTCGTTCGCGAGCCCTCGTCGGCAGCGAGCGTCGAGACTCGGTGAGGCGCCGTGCGAAACAGGAGTTTCACGCTCAT
The DNA here is from genome assembly GCA_044339885.1 of Pirellulales bacterium. GTDB lineage: Bacteria > Planctomycetota > Planctomycetia > Pirellulales > UBA1268 > QWPN01. Next base: position 6,355 of record JBIIUP010000026.1, read on the forward strand.
CACGGGTCCGCGGCAGGCGATGCAGGCGTCCGACACGATCGCCTGACCGACGCCGCGGAAGAGCTCGATCGACGGGATCAGCGCCACGTCGAGGCTGCCGGAGGCCAGCCGGTCGGCGAGCCTACTCGGAAGGTCGTAGCCGACGTTCACGCCCGCCGTGGCCAGCCCGTGCACGAGCGGCCGGGTGTTGAGGTACTGGACGGCCCCGACCCGCAGCCGCACCTCCCCACCTGGACCTCGCAGCCGGCCGGGGCCGGCCGGGGCATCGACGCACGACGGGGATGGGCGGTGGGTCATCGGTGGAATGGGGGGAAGCTGCAATCATGAACGGACCGGACGCCCTGGGACAACCGCATCCGCGGCCCACCCCTAACCGGTCAGGGCTCGAGCCGCCGAAACGACCGCAGCCCGAGGGTCAGCGGCACCAGCGCGGCCACCAGGCCGAGCACGACCACCACGCCGAGGCTCGCCGCCACCCCCGTCGGACCGGCCGCCCAGGCGAGGAGGTTTCGCGACGGGCCGGCCACCCTGGCGAGCATGAAGAGATTCGTGTGGGTCGGGATGGCGGCGACGATCACCACGACCATGATGAACAGCGAGCTGATGACGAGGCTCAGCGTGCCGCCGAAGCCGGACGAGATCTTGGCGGGGGACGACTCGCGGAGGTCGGGCATGCGGGCGCCGAGCCCGACGGCGATGCCTGACAGTCCCAGGCAGAGCATGACGCAGCAGATCTCGTGCTGCGCGATCAGCCGCCAGGACAATCCGAGCATCGAGTCGGAGAGGAGCACCAGGCCGCAGCACGGGAACACGCCCCCGAGGAACGAGAACAAGAACTTCGACCACACGATCTGGTCGCGGTGGACCGGCAGCAGGCCGAGGATCCAGAACCGCCGTCCCTCCAGGCTGATCATCGGATAGACGAATCGCGTGGTGAAAGTCGACAGGATGAGCCCCACCACGGCCAGGTTGAGGAACCCGATCATCGACGCATACCCGGCGTTGTAGTGGAAGGACCGCAGATTCACGAAGTAGAGCGTGAGCAGCCCGAAGAAGATCACGAACTGCGACCATTGGGAGATGTCGCGCCGGAACAGCCGCAGGTCCTTGACGAGCAGGAGCCGCAGGGGGCGGCCCGCGGCCGGCCCGGCGCTCGCGAGGGCGCGATCGAACCAGCGGATCGGCCGCTGCCGTCGCGTGGGGGCCTCGCTGGTGAGCTGGCTGAAGCCCCGGCGGTAGGCGGCCCGCGCCAGCCAGCCGGCGAGCAGGTGCAGGAACATCGCGTTGGCGACGAGCACCGCCAGGAACCGCAGCGACTCCGCGAGCGCCGTGGGCGACTCCGCACCCTGGCGGCCGATGCTCGCGGCCTCGATGAGTCCGGTGGAGAGCCACCAGCTGGGGAGCAGCTTGTGCTCGGTCACGCTGAGGCGGGCGAAGGTTCGCTCCAGCCAGGCCGTCGAGAGCGGGTCGGCCGGCGGCCGCTCAAGGAGCGACCAGCCCAGCCAGAGCGTCGCCAGGCAGCCGGCCGTCACCGCCAGCGACACCGCGTGCATCCGCAGCCGCGGCATCCAGGCGACCAGCGATAGGCAGCAGATTCCGCCGAGGGCCGCGGGGATCACGGCGAACGAAATCATGAACGGCAGGATCATGGCGAAATAGACCCAGTCCGACCCGCGGACCACGCCGTAGGCCACGAGCATCGGGCTGCCCAGGAGCACGAAGCCCCAGCAGGAGAACCAGAGCGCCTCCTGGAACTTGTGGCCGTAGATCGTCTCCGCCCGCACCGGCAGGGTGAGCAGCAGCCGCGCTTCCGTCGAGCAGAACAGCCCGCCATACAGGAGGATGCCGGTCGAGAAGACGAGCATCACCATGAGCGACGAATAGAAGGCGTTGAACAGGAGCGGGATCACCTCGGCGTGCAGGGCGTCGAGGAAGCGGAAAGCCTCGACGAACAGGCCGAACAGGGACGCCCAGAACATGCCGCTGAGCACGACCACCAGCGCCAGCCGCAGGCGGGCCGATGAGAGCATCGATCGGAGCGTGTGCCAGGCGATCGCGGCCCGCATCCGCAGGAAGACCCGCGCCTCGGCGTCGGGCGGCACGAGCCGGACCGCACTCCCCCTCGTTCCGCCGGTGGTCTGCATGGGTGGCGGGCTCCGTCAGACGGGCTCGCGGGAGGTCGTCAGCTGCAGGTAGAGTTGCTCGAGACTCGAGGCCTCGACGGCCATCTGGTCCCGCAGTTCGGCCACCGTGCCCAGGAATCGCAGCTGGCCGCGGACCATGATGCCCAGACGGTCCGCCATCTCCTCGGCCATGGCCAGCGTGTGGGTGGACATGAAGACGGTCATTCCCTCGCGGGTCCGGGCGGCCAGCAGGTCCTTGACGATCCGCATGCTGCGCGGATCGAGGCCCACCATCGGCTCGTCGAGCACGAGCACGTCGGGGTCGTGGAGCAGGGAGGCTGCGAACACGAGCCGCTGCTTCATCCCCAGTGAATAGCTCTCGGTAAGGTCGTCGGCGAAGTCGCCGAGCTCGAAGTGGGACATCTCCCGGTCGATCCGCTCGCCGGCCACGTGCCGCGGCATGCCGAACATGTCGGCGATGAACCAGAGGAACTCGCGACCCGTCAGCTTGTCGTACAGGCAGGGCTCGTCGGGCACGTAGCCGAGATGCAGGTGGGCCTCCCGCGGGTTCTTGACGACGTCGTGCCGGCAGACCCGCACCGTGCCGTGGGACGGCTGCAGCAGGCCCACGAGCAGGCGGATCGTCGTCGTCTTGCCGGCGCCGTTGGGGCCGAGGAGCGCGAACAGCTCGCCCCGGGGGATCGCCAGGGTGAGGTCGGAGACGGCCAGCTTCGTGCCGTAGGACCGGCTGAGGTGATCGAATTCGATCATGGCCTGCCCCCCGTGTCGGCGGAGGCCGCCGCCGACGGGGACGCGTCGCCCTGCCGCAGCACCATGTCGGCGAGCACGTCCGCCTCGTCGTCGGTGCGGCGGAGAAAGGCGAGCTTCGCGCCGAGGATCATCGATTCGTGCTTGAGCACGCGGCCCGCGCGATCGACCCAGAGCCGGCACCGTGGATCCCGCGAACTCGACGGGTCCTCTCGGTAGGTCACCAGGTGGACGCGGACGAGGCGATTGCCCCAGTACATGTTCTCCTCCCCTTCCACCAGGGCGTGGAGAATCTGCAGGGGCGAGGTTCCGGGCCGCAGCGGGCTGTAGACCGGCACCGTCCAGCGACGGCCTTCGACGAGCCCGGGCATCATGGCCTGCGGCGACAGTTCGTCGCCGAGCATCATCTGATCCGGCAGGTGGCGGGTCGCCTCGTACCGCAGTTCACCGACGCGGACGTTGATGGTGACCGCGCCGTCCGCGACGCGACCGTCGAGGACGACCTGCTCCTCAGAGCCGGGCAAGCCGATGGTGGAATGGAAGGAGCGAAGCTTGCCCTGGGGGTCGATCGACAATCGGCCGGCTGACTCCAGGCCCGTCGCCTCACCCTGACGGAGCGACCGCTGGACCAGCCGGCCGGCCCAGGTCGGCAGGATCTCTTCGAGCGGCAGCCGGTCGAACCGCATCCGGTTCTGGACGTCGATTCCGCCGTCGGCGGTGTGCTGGGAGTCGGTGAGGGCCCAGCCGAGCGGGCTGCCGTTCCAGTGCACCGTCCAGGCCACCGGCACGAGCCGGCCGCCTGCCGAATAGAGCGCCTGGTAGCCCGGGGGAGTTCCCGGCCGCAGGGACGGCAGCACCTTCGCCGCCAGCAGCCATCCGGTCGTGACGCACCAGAAGGCCACGACGACGGGTGCGAGCCACGGGCGATGGAGCATGATGCGGGGCGCACCTCGGGATGCGGCGGGGGGACACGGTCCTCTCGAAATTCTTCCTCCAGCCCCGGTTCACCTGATCGTAGCGGTTGCCGCCGCTGGCCGGAAGCAGCACCCCTCCCAGCCCCCCGATTTTCTCATGGCTGCTCGGCATCCGCACGGTCTTCCGCGGCGGTGGTCGGCGGGGAGGAACTCATCGAATCCCAATTTGCCGTCCGTCGGCGGACGGCATACACTTCGCCCGACCGGGCCGTTCGGACTTCGGACCGTTCGGGCTTCGGTCGGCGGGGACGCATCCGGAAAGCGTTGCGAACAACCGGAGATTTCCCATGGTCACCGACACCCATCTCGTCTGCTTCCACCAACCCTGTCCGATCTGCGGGCGGACGCTGCAGATTCGCATCCAACTCCTCGGCCGCAGGGTCTACTGCCAGCACTGCGGAGGGGGATTCGTCGCCCTCGAGACCGGTCTGCGGTCGGAGCGGCCCGAGACCCGGCTGGACGCCGTCGACGAGCTGTTGGAGCGGGCCGCGCTGGCCCTCGAGGCTTCCACACCCGAGGATGGTTGCCGCACCGGCTGACCGCCGTCAGTCGGCCGCGACGCCGACGAGCGTGTCGAGTTCGTGCCAGTACTGCGGGAACGTCTTGCCCACGCAGGCCGGGTTCTCGATGCGGACGCCGGGCACGACGAGTCCGGCCAGCGCCAGGCTCATCGCCATGCGGTGGTCGTCGTAGGTCGCGATGCTCGCGCCATGGAGCGGCGCCGGAACGATCGACAGGCCATCCGGAAGTTCCTGGCACTCCCCGCCGAGCCGCCGCAGTTCGCGGACGAGGTCGCCGATCCGGTCGGTCTCCTTGTCCCGGATGTGCGCGACGTTGCGGATCGTCGTGGGGCCGCCCGCGAAGAGGGCTGTGACGGCGAGCGTGGGCACGGTGTCGCTGATCGCGTTCATGTCGACTTCGACACCCCGCGCCGCCCGTCCCGACACCGTGATGGCACCGCCGCGGCCCGCGGCGTCAGGTTCCTCCCACTCCACCGAGCAGCCCATCCGCTCGAGGACGTCGCAGAAGCCGACGTCACCCTGCATGCTCCGCCGGGAGAGGCCGGCGACGCGGACCCGCCCGCCGGTGATCGCCGCCGCCGCGAAGAAGTAGCTCGCGGCCGAGGCATCGGGCTCGATCGCGTAGCGGCAGGCGTTGTAGCCCGTGGGGGCGATCTCCCAGCCCCGTTCACCGACCGGCACGCAGTGGCCGCCGAACGAGGCCATCACCCGCCGCGTCATCTCGAGATAGGGCAGCGAGACGAGCCGGCCCGCGAACTCGATCCGCAGGCCGCGCGGCGTGCACGGTGCGACCATCGCCAGGCCGCTGGCGAACTGGCTGCTCGTCTCGCCGCGAACCGTGGTCGCGCCCCCCGAGAGCCCTGGAGACCGGATGACCACCGGCGGGCAGCCTCCAGGGCTCTCGGCGACCGCGTCGATGCCGAGAGCCCGCAGGGGCGAGAGCAGGTCGTCGATCGGCCGGCAACGCATGCGGGCGGTGCCGTCGAGCCGGTAGGTCCCGCGGCCGAGGCTGCAGACGGCCGACAGGAACCGCATCGTCGTTCCACTGGCGGCGCAGTCGATCACGGCCTCGGCGGCGGGGATCGCCCCGCCCGACCCGGTGACCCGGATCTCTCCGCTGGCCCAGTCGGCCTCCAGCGGAATGCCCAGCGCCGCCAGCCCGCCGGCCATCACCCGCGTGTCCTCGCTGTCGAGCGCGCCGGACAGCAGGCTCGTGCCACGGGCCAGGGCGGCGCAGACCAGGGCCCGATTGGTGATGCTCTTCGACCCCGGGGGGCGAACCGTTCCACGGACGGGACCGGCGGTCCGGGAAACGGGGATGCTGTCCTGCATGGGGACTCCGCGGGCGGGGCCTTGGCTATCCTGTGTCGGGCGTCGGTCGACCACGGTAGGCGACCGGTCCCGCCGGGTCCATGCCCGGCCCCCGCCGAGGACGTTCCCGTGTCCGTTCGCCGCCAGGCTGCCGCCGACCCGCTGGGGTCGTACGATTTCGTCGCCCCGCCCCGCATCCTCTTCGGTGCCGGCCGGATCGGGGAGATCGGCGGGGTGGCGGCCGATCTGGGCACCGAAGCCTGGCTCGTCGCCGGCCGCCGAAGCCGCACGGCCTGCGGAGGCTGGGAGGCGATCACCGGGGCGATCGAGGCGGCGGGGCTGCCCTGTCGACTCGTGGCCGAGGCCGCCGGCGAACCGACAGTCGCGCAGGTCGCGGCGGCCCTCGACGCGGTCCGGGTGCCGTCCGGGGCCCGGCCCGTGATGGTGGCGGTCGGCGGCGGGGCGACCATCGATTTCGCGAAGGCGTTGGCGGCGCTCGCCACCAACGCGCAGGTCGGGGACGATCCCGAGAGTGCGGTGCTCGACCACCTCGAGGGCGTGGGCCGCGGGCTCGCCATCCGCACGCCGCCGTTGCCGCTGGTCGCCGTGCCCACGACGGCCGGCACCGGCGCCGAGGCCACGCGGAACGCCGTCCTCTCCTGCCCCGTGCGGCGGTTCAAGAAGAGCATACGGAGCCCGCTCATGGTGCCCCGCGCGGCGTTCGTCGATCCCGCGCTGGCGGTGTCGTGTGACCGCCGCACGACGGCGGCCTCCGGCCTCGACTGCATCACGCAACTCATCGAATCATTCATCTGCCGGTTCCGCCGCCCGCTGCCGCGGGCGCTGGTGCTGGAGGCGTTGCCGCGGGCCATCGCGGCACTCCCGCGGGTGCTCGCCGCTCCGGCCGACCTCGACGCCCGCGCGGCCATGGGCCATGCCGCGCTCGTCTCGGGCATGGCACTGACGAATTCGGGGCTCGGCCTGGCGCACGGCGTGGCCGCGGCGCTCGGGGTGGAGTGCGACGTGCCGCACGGGGTCGCCTGCGCGGTGCTGCTGCCGGTGGCCCTGCGGGCGAACCGGCAGGCGGCGGTCGCGGATCTCGCCCTCTTGGAGCGGGCGGTCGACCCGGCCGCCTCCGATGCCGACCCGGCGGCCGCGGATGCCTTCCTCGCCCGGGTCGCCGCACTCTGCGACGCGGCCGGGACGCCCCGACGGCTCCGCGACACCGGCCTGCGCCGCGACCGCATCGCCTGGCTCGCGGAGAACTCCGGCGGCGCGAGCATGCGGGGCAACCCGGTGGAGGTCGCGCCGGACATGCTGCGGAGGCTGCTCGAGGAGGCGTACTGACGGGCGGCGGCCGCGGCTCGCCGCGCCGGTCAACGACGGCTGTCCGGCTCGGGGGTGTCGTCCGGGTCCTCGGCTTCCGCGGACGGGGCCAGCGGGTCGTTGAAGAGCCGCAGCAGCAGTTCGCCGTCCCGCTCGCCGCGATCCGCCGCCCGCTGCCAGGCCCGGCGGGCCAGATCACCGCCGCGCGGCCCCTGGACGAACAGGTAGGCACCCAGGTACAGGTCGTTCGCCGGCCGGGGGCTGGCCGCGAACCAGCGGTTGACGATCGTGTGGACGACGGTGGCCGGAATCTTGTCCCTCGACACCTTGATGTTCTGGCCCAACTTCCGGTACTCGAACGTCTTATCGGTGACCTCCACGATGGAGATCACCGTGTTGCCCAGCGGATAATCATTGCCCATCGCGGTGGCCAGGGCCCGATCGCGGTAAGTGGCGAACTCGCGGACGTAGTGCTCGAGCCGCTGCCAGCGCTGGACGCGCTCTTTCAGCGGCCTGTCGCCCGCGGCTGCAGTCATGGCCTCGGCGAGCGCCCGCTTCGCCTCGTCGACGTCGCCGACACCCATGGCCTTGGAGGCCCGCGAGATCGCCGCCTCCACCGCGGCCCGGCCAGACGCGGGCGGATTCCGCGGCGGCGCACCGGGGGACGGCGACGGTCGATCGGGGGCCGTGGCGGTGTCGGGCTGAGCCCGGGGCGCGGCGGAGTCCGGGGTCGCGAGCAATTCCGAGAACGGCTGCGGCGGGGGGCGATCGGCAGGCGGCTCCTCCGGGGCCGGGCGGTCGGCATCGGCCGCGTCGACGGCGGTCTCGGACGAGGGCTTCATGGCGGGCGGTTCCTCGTCGACCGCCTCCTGGGGCGACGCGGCCGCTGGTTTGGCCGCTGGCTCCTCGGCACGCGACTCGTCGCCGCCGGATCGCGGCGCGGCCGGTTTCGTGTCGGCAGGCTCCGCGGTCGCGGGCTCGTCAGGCTGCGGCAGCAGGCCGTCTCGCGGCCTCACGATCCGCGGACTGTTCGGCGTGTCGTCTTCGTCCGGCAACTGCGGCCGCGCGACGCCGGCAACCTGCCGCCGGCGCTGCAGCGCTTCCTGGAGCAGCGGCCACGCGAGATACGCCATGACGCCGGCCGCCGCCACCAGGAGGAGCGAGATCACCGACGGGAGCCCGCCGCTTCCCGCGGAACGCCCCCGCGAACCGCCGGTCCGGATGATGATCGGTCCGCCGGGCTCGGGCTCCGTCCGCAACGCGTCGCTCGGGCCGCGGAACGCCGGGACGGGGGGGGGGATGATGCCGCCGGGCGCCGGCGGCGGCGCCAGCCGCGGTCCCGAGGGGGCCGACGGTCGCGGCACGTTCGGCATCGGAGGGCGACCCGTCGCCGACGCCAGGAGGGCGTCGCGGGCCTCGGCGACACGGGTGACCAGCGCGTCGCGGGTCGCGGCGTACGGCCCGGGATCGACCCCGCGCAGAAACGAGAGCCTGGCGTCCGCGGCGCGGACGATCACCACCGGATCCTTCTCGTCGGCGTCGAGGTCCAGCACCCTATGCGGGTGCAGCAGGTCGAGGGCGTCGATGCCCAGCCACTGGCGGCACGGATCGAATCCGGTGTCGTCTCGCATGGGGGACGAGATTAGCACATCAACCGGGAGATCGTCTCCAGAGGGTCATCTCGGCGACCGTGTGCTGGTGTTTGCGGGCCGTCTCCCGGATCACGAAGGGAACGTCCTGCCGGTGAACGAGCTCGAAGTCCGGGGCGAGCGTCCGCCGCAGCCCCTCGAAGCTCGTGAGCGGCTCGCCGTGCTCGCGGCGGCCGCCGAGCCACTTGGATTTCTGCGTGTACTCCTCGAGCCAGGTGTAGGGCGAGGTGACCGCGAGCAGCCCGCCGGGCCGGACCCGCCCGGCCATCTCCGCCAGGAACAGGGCCGGGTCGTAGAGCCGGTCCACGAGGTTGCCGGCGAAGACGAGGTCGTACGCGGTGAACATCGGCTTGAGGTTGCAGGCGTCACCCTGCATGAAGAGCACGCGGGGGCCGACGTCGGTGAGCCCGAGCCGTTCGAGCGAGACGGATCGGCCTGCCGTCAGATCGCCCTCGGTCGGCACCTCGTAGAGCACCTCGTCCCCCTGCTGCAGGCGGACGCCCGCCTGGATGAACCGGGCGGAGAAATCGATCGCGTCGACGTGGGCGAAGTAGCGGGCGAACTCGAAGGCGGAGCGGCCCACCGAACAGCCGATATCGAGGCACCGCTCGCGGCGGTCGGCCGGCACGTGCGGCATCGTCGCCGCGACGCAGGCCCGCGGGAAGTTGGGCACGCCGAGGGGCGGGCCGCCGGGATGGGAGTCGCCGTAGTGGAAGTCGAGGTACTGGGCGACGAGTTGGTCGGTCTCGTAGAGCCGCGCGCCGGCCGTGACCGCCTCGCTCCCCGGCTCCTCGACGATCGTGCGGAAGCCCGCGTGCTGGAAGAAGTGGCGGCGGAAGGCGTAGCGGGCGCTGGCGAGCGCCTCGTTGCCCGTCGAGATCCACGAGCCTCCCTTGATGAGGTTGTGACGGCCGTCGAAGGTGGGAACCGAGAAGTCGTCGTACAGGGGATGGATCTCGAATCCCTTGAAGGGCATGATCGGCGTCCGCGTCCACTGCCAGACGTTGCCCACGATGTCGCGGAAGTCACCCTGCGGGAACGTGTCGACCGGGCAGCTCGACGCGAAGTGCTCGAGGTTGACGTTGCCCGGGGCCTTTTCCCACGTCGGCTGATCGCCCGGGACCGTGTTCCGCAGCACCTGCCAGTGCGCCTCGGTCGGCAGGAGCACGTTTTCGCCAGTCCGCGCCGCCAGCCAGGCACAGTAGGCCTGGGCCTCCAGGCAGTTCACCTCCACGGGCCAGTCGAGCGGCAGCGGCATCTCGTCGAGCAGGTTCCGCTGCCGGTAGCCGTCCCCGTGGCGGACCCAGAACCGCGGGTGCTCGGCCCGCGTGTAGTGCAGCCAGCCCCGGCCCTCCTCGGTCCAGAAGCGGTCTGCGCGATAGCCCCCGTCGGCGACGAAGTCGAGGAACTCGGCGTTCGACACCAGCCGCCGGGCGGCGCGGAAGGCCGGCAGGGTGACCTCCTCGACGCCGTACTCGTTGTCCCATCCGTAGGTCGGGTCGTCGGCCCGCTTGCCCAGCCGTACCGCGGTGGCGGCGACGGGCAGCCACTCGTTGGCCGGCGGCGGGCCGCTCGTCGGGCAGGAGGCCCAGAGCCGCCGTTCCTCGGCCGACAACTCCGCGCCGTGCCGCAGTTCCTCCAGCGGCATCTGCCGCATGATCACGCTCGAGGTCTCCAGGTGGATCCGCTCGTGCTCGATCCCCATGAGGATGATCCAGGCGGGCGAATTCCAGCGGATCGGGAGCTCCAGCGGCATCGACTGGATGAATCCGTCCACGAGGGCCCTCATCTCGGCACGGTAGCGGCGGACCGCCGCGACGGAGGGCCAGTCGTAATGCGCCGTGTTGAGGTCGTCCCACGACATCTCGTCGACCCCCACCGCCATCATGGCTTCCAGCGCCGGGTCGAGCCGGGCGGGAATGAAGCGGCCCGCCGTCAGCTTGTTGACGTAGAACACCGCCGGATGGGCGTAATAGAAGATGAGCGGATGCCGCAGCGGTTCGTGCCGTTCGTAGTACGACGCGTCGTTGCGGATCAGCGCGAAGAGGCGGTCGTAGATCTCGCAGGTCTGGTGGAAGTAGCGGCGCAACTCGGACCGCTTGGCGGCCACGGGGTCGGCTGCGGTCGGGTCGGCGGTGAGCAGCACCGTCCGGGTCGGTGCCAGCGGGCCGACGAGTTCGGTGAAGCGGTCGGCGCCCGCGGGATGGGTCGACCGGGACTGCGCGACGTGGTTCATGATGATGGAGGCGACTCCGGAAAAGCTTGCGAATCTGCAAGTGTATCGGCGGCGGCGAGGCCGGCCACGAACCGGTCGGGGATCGTCGTCGAACTGCCGAGCAGGGAGCCGACGACGGCGCCGCGGTGGCAGTTGTCGCCTCCGCAGCGGGCGTTGGCCCGCACGCCGCCGGCGAAGTCGCCGGCGTGCCGCCAGGCCAGGAAGAGCGCTGCCGGAAACGCGTCGGGGATGTAGCAGGCCGGACTGAGCAGGCGGCCCACGACCGCCCGGTCGGGGCAGTCGCCCCCGACCGCCGCGCAGGCCCCCTCCCAGTCCCGGACCTTCGCCGCCGAGATCCAGTCGGCACCCTCCTCGAGGATGACGGTTCGTAGGTCCTCGGGGCCGCGATCCTCACGGGTCAACCGCAGGAGCATCCGCAGCAGCGCGTCGGCGGCGGCGAGCACCTCGTCGTCCTTGTGCGTCAGCGAGACGTGGAGCCGCACGATCCTCCGCAGGTCCGGATGCCGGGGTCCCAGGCCCGACACGATCGCCGGCACCGGCGCCAGTCCGCCGATGTGGACGTCCTGGACGCCGCAGTTGATCGGCTTGCGGCCGGCGCCGAGGTTCGTGAAGAAGTGGCGGTGGCACTCCTCGACGTAGGTGTCGCGGTGCCGGCCGGGCTCCGTCATGAAGGCGACGTACCGGTCGAGCCACCGCTCGGGGTCGTAGTCGCGGTTCCGCCGCAGGAACCCGTGGAGCTCCGCGGCCAGCCGGAAGTTGAGCGTGTTCTCCCCGGCGGCCAGAAACTGGTGGTAGTGGACGCCGCGGCGCCCCCAGTACTGCCGCTGGTCGTGGAGGATGTCGAGCTTCGCCGACGGCGCCGGCCAGTTCGACCGCCAGAGGATGCTGTCGGGGTGCGGGTTCCGCGGCGCGGCGTATCCCTCCAACGATCCATGATCGCGGTCGATCGCCCGCTGGTCGTAGTACCAGTGGACGGGCATCGCCAGGGCGTCGGCGACGAGGCTGCCCACGAAGCCGCCGAAGGCCGCGTCGCGGGCGGCGATGATGGCGGAGGTCATGGTGTGAGCGTCCTTCCCAGGAAGGCCCGCACCTGGGGATCGACCGGCTGTTCGAAGAACTCGGCGGCCGGTGCGTGGGCCAGCACCCGGCCCGCGGCCACGAAGGCGATCTCGTCGGCGACGCGGCGGGCGAAGCCCATCTCGTGCGTCACCAGCACCAGCTGCGTGCCGGCGGCCCGCAGCTCGCCGATCATGTCGAGCACCTCGCCCCGCATCTCGGGGTCGAGGGCGGAGGTCGGCTCGTCGAGGAAGATTCGCCGGGGCTGCACCACGAGCGCCCGCAGGATCGCGATCCGCTGCTTCTGGCCGCCGGAGAGCTCGGCGGGCCGTTTCTGGGCGTGGGCCGTGAGCCCGAACCTCTCCAGCGGCCCGCTGACCCGCTCGCGGGCCGCCTCGCGGGACAGGCCGTGCACGTGCACCAGCGGCATCAGGAGGTTGTCCAGCGCGGAGAGGTTGGGAAACAGATTATATGCCTGGAAGACCGTCCCCACGGTCCGGCGGTAACCGCGGAGTTCGGCCTCCCGACGCGGCAGGGGCACCCCGTCGAAGGCCACGCTGCCCGCGGCGGGGACGTCGAGCCCGGCCAGGATCCGCAGGAGCGTCGACTTGCCGCCCCCCGAGGGGCCGACGAGGACGAGGGTCGCGATCTCCCCCGTCTCCAGCTCGAGGCCGTCGAGCACCGTGGCGGTGCCGGCCGGTCTGCCGGCGGCAGCGGGGAACCGCTGCACGAGTCCGTGGATGCTGAGTCTCATGCGGCCTCGTACCGGAACCGACGTTCCAGCCCGCGGGCGACCGCCGAGAGCGGCAGCGTGAGCAGGAGGTAGCCGGCCGCGAGGGGCACGTAGGTCTCCAGCGAAGAATACGTGAACGAATTCACCTCCTGTGCCGCCAGTGTGAATTCCGAGATCGCGATCACCGAGAGCAGCGACGAATCCTTGATGAGCGACACCAGCTGGCCGGCCATGGCCGGAATCACGATCCGCACGGCCTGCGGCAGCACCACCAGCCGCAGCGATTGCCAGGGCGTGAGGCCGATGGCCCGGGCGCTGTCGAGCTGCGTTTTGGGGATCGCGTCCAGTCCGCCGCGAAAGATCTCGGCGACGTAGGCGCCGCTGAAGATCGCCAGCACCAGCACGCCGACGACGTAGCGGTTGCCCAGCCCCACCGCGCCGGCGACGACGTAGAACCCGATGAGGAGCTGCACCAAGAGGGGCGTGCCGCGGATGAGCTCGACGTAGACCCGGGCCGCCGCCTCGACGAGCGGTCGTGCGGACCGGAGCATGGCCGCCGCCACCCCGCCGACGGCCACGCTGCCCGCGAGGGCGGCCAGGCTCATCGCGACGGTGACGACCCAGCCCTGGATGAGCTTCTGCCGGTAGTCCCAGACGCCGGCCCAGTTCCAGGCGTAGTCGACCCGCGCGAACGCCAGGCCGAGGCCCGCGGCGAACAGGGCGACGACGATCGCATGGGCGGCCCAGCGCGGCATGCCCGAAAGCGTACCACGGCCGGTCGACCCCACCGGCGTCCGGCATGCGGCGAGAGCGCATGCGGCTGCTTCTGGCTCGCACCGGCTCGGGGGCGGCAAAAGTCTCGTCGCTGTGGGCCGAAGCGGCCCAAGGCTCCTCGAGCGTTCGCCGACCCCCTGCGCCTCGTCACCTGGTTTGCCAAGTGGGCTGCATCTGCTTCAGGGTCGCTCTAGAAGACGAACGGGATGCCCTGGGACTCGAAAAACGCCTTCTCCTCGGGGAGGTACTCGTCGCCGAGCCGGTCGAAGCCGCCGGCCTCGCGGAACTCCCGCAGGAACTCGTTGACCTGCTCCCGCAGGGCGTCGTCCCCGCGGCGCAGGCCGATCGCCCAGGTCTCCTCCCGGAACGGGCGGAGCACCGCGCGGGTCGTGCCCGGATGCCGCTTGTGGTTCTGGTAGACGGAGAGCGAGTCGTAGATGAAGGCGTCGGCGCGGCCCTGGGCCACCTCCAGCACCGCGGCCGACTCCTTGTCGAGCACCAGGAGCCGCGCCCGCGTGATCGTCTCCACGGCGTGGCGGTGGCCGGTCGTCCCCTTCTTGACCGCGACGATCCGCCCCGGGGCGTCGAGGTCCGCGGCCGACTGCACGGGCGACTTCGCGGCCACCAGAAGCGCCAGCCCCGTCCGCAGGTAGGGATCGGAGAAGGCGATCGACCTGGCCCGTTCGGGCGTCGCAGTCAGCGACGAGATCACGCAGTCGATCCGGCCGGTCTTCAGCGCGGGAATGAGGCCGTCGA
>JBIIUP010000188.1:0-6267 GCA_044339885.1 Pirellulales bacterium
CAGTACCCCCACGGGGAGTCGAACCCCGGTTTTCGGACTGAGAACCCGACGTCCTGGGCCACTAGACGATGGGGGCGTCTGCGGGCTGACTGACCGACTTCGTTCTAACAGTGTCGGACGCGGCGTCAAGCAGACTTGAAACAGCTGTTTTCGGGCCGCGCAAGGGTCTTTCACGGCTTCCGCGGCAGCTTCAGCGGGCGGGCCGGGGGGACGGGCCACGCCGCTGGCGGAACCGGCCGGCCGCAAAGCCGACGAGGCCGGCGACGACCGCCGCGGCAGCCGTCGCCATCCACCGCCGCCGGGCCGCGACCCGCCCGGCCTCGGCTCGTTCGATCACCGCCTGGAGCCGCTGTGTCGCAGCCCGCACCGCCGGCGCGGTCATCCCGTCCGCCACCCTCCGGCTCCCCGTGGTCGACGCAGGCAGCTGCCACGACTCGACCGCACCTTCCCAGACGAGGGGCGACGGCCCGCGCCGCGGTCCGGGGAACAGTTCCGCCTCCACCTCCTCCACGGCATGCACCAGGTCGGCCGGCCCCGCGAACCGGGCCGACGGATCCTTGGCGAGCAGACGCTCGACCAGCGCGAGGATCGCCGGCGGCACGTCCGTGCGGACGACGGCCAGCCGCGGCAGCGGCGCCGACACGTGCGCCAGCACCACGCTCACGGCCGTCGGGCCGGTGAACGGCGGCCGGCCGGCCAGCAGGTGGTAAACGGTCGCACCCAGCGAGTAGAGGTCGCTGCGGGAATCGACCGCCCTCCCCTGCCCCTGCTCCGGGCTCATGTAGAGCGGAGTGCCCACCGTCATGCCAGCCTGCGTGAGCCCGACGTCCTCGGCGATGACGCGGGCCAACCCGAAGTCGGCGACCTTCACCTCGCCCGCGGGTGTGACGAGCAGGTTCTCGGGCTTGATGTCGCGGTGCACGATCCCCTGCCCCGCGGCACGCGAGAGCGCCGCCCCCACCTGGCCGAGCACCGCCAACGCCTGCCGCCCGTCGAGCGGACCGCGATGGCAGAGCCAGGCCCCGAGCGACGGGCCCGCCACGTACTCCTCGGCGAGAAAGTGGACTCCGTCGACGCAGGCCACCTCGTGGATCTGGACGATGTTGCCGTGCACAAGCGCCGCGGCGGCACGGGCCTCCTGGGCGAACCGCTCGACCGCGCCGGGAAGCCGCACCGTCTCGGGACGAAGCACCTTGATGGCCACCGGCCGGCCCAGCGACATCTGCTCGGCGAGATAGACGTCGGCCATGCCGCCACTTCCAAGGCGGCGTGCGAAGCGATATCCTCCGACGGTCCGTCCGGCGAGGTCGTGTTCGGCCCCGACGGGCCCCTGGCTGTCCATACTCGCAAGAGTATCGAACGCGGCCTGCGGCCCGGCAAACCCGCAGCGGACATCCGCGCCCCGCCCACCTCGAGGATCCCATGCCCAAGCCTTCCGCCGCCGCCCTCCAGAAAGCCGCCCAGGCCGTCGACCTCGACGGCTTCGACTACGAGGTGACGCTCGACACGACGCTCGGTGCGATCCGCCTGCAGCTCGACCCCGCGGCCGCCCCCGGCCACGTCCGCAACATGGTCGCCCTCGCCGAGAGCGGCTTCTACGACGGCGGCTGCTTCCACCGCATCATCAAGGGCTTCATGATCCAGGGGGGCTGCCCCGAGGGCACCGGCACGGGCGGCCCGGGGTACACGATCAAGGCGGAGTTCAACCGCAACCCGCACGAGCCCGGCGTGCTCTCGATGGCCCGCACGAACGACCCCAACTCCGCCGGCAGCCAGTTCTTCATCTGCCTGGAGAAGGTGCCGCACCTCGACCGGCAGTACACAGCCTTCGGACGGACCGCCGACGCGGCGAGCCTCGACGTCGTCAAGGCGATCGGGGCCGTGCGGACCGGCGGCCAGGACCGGCCCGTCGAGCCAGTCGTGATCAAGAAGGCCACCGTCAGCCGCGTACCGAAGACCCGCTGAGGTCGCGGCGGCGGCGGAGCAGCGTCTTCAGCCCGAAGGCCATGAGGGCGAGCCCGCCGGCCGCGGAGAGCGCCGCCGGGCCATCGGCGCACGCGGCGGCCACGCGGCGCCAGTCGATCGACTCCAGCCAGCGGAGCGGCGTCGACGACGTCGCGCCGGCCTGCGGTGGCATCGCCTGCATCGGCATGGCCTGCGGGGGCACAGCCTGTGGCGGCATTGCCTGCGGGGGCACGGCCGCCGGTCCCACGGGGCCGGCGACGTGCGTCGATCGCTGCAGCGTGGTGTCGAGGGGCGTCGATGCCAGCCGCACCGGCGGCTGCGGTCCCACCGGCACGCCGCGGTCGACGGCCCGCGCGTCGGAGAACTCGGCGATCGGCGTGGGCGTGAAGCCGCTGGAGCCGGCGCTGGCGAGGAACGCCCGAACCCGGGTCGAGCAGCTGCCGATCGTGCGGCCCTCGTTCTGCCCAAAGAGCACGCCGGCCAGCTCCCGTTGTGCGTTGAAGATCGGGCCGCCGGAATCCCCCTGCCGAGCCGTCGCCACGAGCTCAACGAACTCCTTGGGATAGCCGCTGCCCGGCGCGAGGTAGTCGGTGCAGGCGCCCGTCTGCTCCCGGTAGGCGCCGCGACCGAAGCCCGCGATCGTCAGCGGTTCGCCGGGCACCGGCGCCGCCGCCGCGATCGTCACCGGTGTCGCCGTCGGCCGCCAGATGACGACGGCCGCGAGGTCCCAGGCCTCGTCCCAGCGGACCACGGTACCGGCCGACTGGAAGCCGTCGGGAAACTGCACGAGCACGGCCGAGCGGCTGTCGCGGATCACGTGCCAGTTGGTCAGCACCAGCCCCTGCGTGCGATTGACGTCGACGAGCACGCCCGACCCGAGCGAGGTCCCCGAGTCCTCCGGCGCGACGATCCGGGCCACCGCCGGATGCGGCGGCTGGCCGGTGAGCAGGTAGTCGGCGACGAGGTCCGGGTTCCAGGTCGCGGTCGGGTTGCGGGCCTGGCCCCAGCCCCAGAAGGCGAGCCGCGGCGGCCGTGACGCGGCGGCTGCAGCATCACCCGCAGGCACCGAACCGGCAGGCAACGACTCGGCGCGGGCTACACCCGCTGCCAGTGCGCAGGCGAGGCACACGAGCAGCGCTGGGGCGGAGTGTCGCATGCGTGTCTCCCGCCCCGACCGCATGCCGGGGCGTTCAGCGCGGCACGTGCCGCAGGGCCCGGCGGCGGTTCTCGCGGTCGAGAATCCGTCGCAGCAGCTCCTGCCGCAGCCGCTCGCGTTCGCGGTCCTTGTCGTGAGAAGAAGTCGAGAAGAGGGGACG
Organism: Pirellulales bacterium; assembly: GCA_044339885.1. Classification (GTDB taxonomy): domain Bacteria; phylum Planctomycetota; class Planctomycetia; order Pirellulales; family UBA1268; genus QWPN01. The sequence continues at coordinate 3,282 of JBIIUP010000188.1, forward strand.
TGTCGGCGGCGCCAGCAGGCCGTTTTGATGAGTGATCATGCCGTCGCTCCTGCCGACCGGCGGCACCCGGCCCGGGCCGCTCCGACGGAGGATCGGCAGGCGCCGTGGCCGGCCATGAGCGGTCGCCGGTCCGCCCGCGCCACCGTCGCGACCGACAAGGTCGCCGCACGAACGGGCTCTGGCCGGACCGCCGGGAGCGGATTCAGCAGAGGTGGAGCGAAGCCCTGCCACTGGCGAGCATGCACGAGGGGCTGCCCGAGCCGTCGAGCCGGCGTTGCCGACCAGCGCAGCCAGGATGGCGAAGCGCAGGCGGCATCGAGTGAACGCAGGCCGGGAAGGCCGGAGTGAACGTCCGGGCGAGACGGCACGGGCAGCCCCGGCCCCCGCGACGCCTGCGGAGCATGCGGGCTCCGTAGAAGCCGAATGCGTCCTACGACGCCGTGACGTCGTCGGAGGGCGTGGCGTGCTCGATCGGAAACCCTTCGGCCCGCAGCCGGGCGAAAAGCTCGGCCGCGTGCTCCCGGCCGCTGGTCTCGACGGTCACCTCGACCCCTGTCGAGAACACATCGGGCCCGGAGAACGCCCGGTCGTGCATGATCTCCCGCACGCTCGCCCCGACGGCCGCGATCACCGCCGCCAGCCGCGCCATGCCGCCGGGCCGGTCGCTGATGAGGGTCGTGAACCGCCAGCGGCGGCGGTCGGCGGCCAGGCCGTGGTCGATCACCCGGTCGAGGATCGTCAGGTCGATGTTGCCGCCGCAGAGCAGGAGCACGACCCGCTTGCCCACCAGTTCCGGGCAGTGGCCGCCGATGAGGGCCGCCAGGGCCGACGCGGCCGCCCCCTCGACGACCATCTTCTCAAGCTCCAGGAGCCGCACGACGGCGAGCGAGAGGTCGTCCTCCCCCACGGTGACGACCCGGTCCACGAGCTGCGCGGCCATCGCGAACGACAGCTCCCCCACGCGGCCGACGGCGAGCCCGTCGGCGAGCGTCGGCCGCATTGGCACCAGCACGGGCTTTCCCGCCGCCAGCGACGCGGTGAAACTCGGCGAGGCCGCCGACTCGACGCCGACGATGCGGATGGCGGGGTTGATGGTCTTGGCGACGAGCCCCACGCCCGCGAGCAGGCCGGCGCCTCCCGTCGGCACCACGAGCGCCTCGGCGTCCGGCACGTCCTCGAGGATCTCCAGGCCCATCGTGCCCTGGCCGGCGATCACGGCCGGGTCGTCGAACCCGTGGATCCGCCGGAGCCCGTCCCGGGCGGCGATCTCCACGGCCAGCCGCCGCGCATCCTCGAACGACTCCCCCTCGAGGATCACCGTGGCCCCGAGGCGGCGGCAGGTCGCCACCTTCACCAGCGGCGCGAACCGCGGCATGACGACCGTGACCGGGACGCCGAGCAGCCGGCCGTGGTAGGCCAGGCCGAGGGCGTGGTTGCCGGCCGACGAGGCCACCACGCCCCGCTCCCGCTGCTCGGGCGTGAGGAGCAACAGCGCGTTGCGGGCCCCGCGTTCCTTGAAGCTGCCGGTCCGCTGGAGGAGGTCGAGCTTGCAGAAGACCTGGGATCCGGTGAGCTCCGAGAGCGGCACGCTCGCCGGGCAGGGGGTGTGCTCGATCCCTGAGCGAATCCGCTCCCGGGCCGCGACGACGTCGGCGAAGGTGATGGCGGGGGGCATGGTCGCTGGGGGGATGCGGGGCGGACGTCGGGTTATACGGCCTGCACGGGATTTGCGTCGCTCCCGCACCGGCCGCCGGAGCCCCCGGCGGGTCGAGGGTAACCTAGGGTTTTCCGGTTCTGCGATCCGCTGCCGGCGCCCCGAAGCCTCGCGATCCCCATGCGATTCCCAGTTCTCGGCATCCGCACCCGCATGCTGCTGCTGGGCATGCTGCCCGCCGCGGCCATCCTGGCCTCCGTGCTGGCCGTCAATTTTCTGCGGATGCGGAGCGTGCTGCTCACCTTCGGGGAGGACATCCTGCGGGACCGCGTCAAGGTGGTGGCGGCCCGGATCGAGCGGGACACGCTTGAGGCCGTGACGGCTGCCCGCGTGATGGCGATGGCCGCCGAGAACGGCCTCCTCGGCCGGCGGCACGACCTCCTGCGGTTCGTGCGGGACGTGCTCGCCTCCTACCCGCATTTCACCGGCGCAAGCGTCGGCCTCGAACCCGACGCCGACGGTCTCGACGCCGAGTCGGCCCCGGCGGCGGGAACCGCGGCGACCCGCGCCGAGGTCGTGCCCACCGCCCCACCGGCCGACCAGTCGGCCCCGGCGGCCCTCGCCGCGCTGCCCCGGCAGGCGCTGGCCGCGGACGGTCGGTTCATCCCCTACTGGTTCCGCGACCGGACCGATCCCGCGCGGCTGCTGCTGGAGCCGCTGTCGATGCTCGACGGCCTCTACTACGAGGGCTGCCGCGCGCGGTTCCTCGACCCCGGCCAGGCCGACAAGGCGATGGTCACCGAGCCCTATGAATATGAGGGCAAGCTCATGGTCGAGCAGTCCTACCCGATCGTGATCGACGGCGGATTTGCCGGCATCACGAGCGTGGATCGGGCGCTCGACGATCTCGTGGCTGAATTGGAGGCGATCAAGCGGCGGGAGTGGGCGGCGGGCTGGCACGTCGAGATCTTCGTGATCAGTCGGCTGGGCCGCGTGATCGCCACCACGTCCCGCGACGGGGGGCTGCTCACGAAGCCGGTCGCCGACACGCCGTATGCCCGGCTCTTCGGCGACTTCCACGCCGCCCCCGTCGTCGACCGCGTCGTCCGTGCGGCCGACCCGGCCACCGGCGCGGCCTCCCTGTTCGCCGCAGCGAAGGTGCCGTTGGGCCCCTGGACGGTGGTGATGCGGATGCCGCAGAGCGACCTCGTGGGCCGGGTGCGTGGTCCGCTGGCCGCGTCGGCGGGGCTGGCGGCCGCGGGCATGGCCGGCGTCCTGGGCCTGATGTTCTGGCTCACGGGCAGCCTGACCAGGCGGATCGGCCGGGCGGTC
>JBIIUP010000027.1:0-20557 GCA_044339885.1 Pirellulales bacterium
CGGGGCATCGGCGCCCGTCAGCCCTCCGGAGCAGCACCATTCGTAGAGCAGGACGCGCATGGGGGCACCGCGGGCGCAGTGAGGAACGCCGAGAGCATACCGGCGTGCCGCTGAGTTGCGGGGTCGACGCGCGGGGGTGGGCGGCGCGGATTCCCGGTTGCATGGCAACCGGGCTACCGGTCGAGCGGCGGCCGTGCGACTGGAGGCTTCGGTAGACCGGTCGCCGTGCGACCGGAACGCGTTGGACGTCGGGTCGACGCACGGGGGGTGGGCGGCGCGGATTCCCGGTTGCATGGCAACCGGGCTACCGGTCGAGCGGCAGCCCCCGGGCCGCCGCTAGAAGATGCCCAGCTGGTCCCGGGCGGCCTCGGTCATCCGGTCGGGAGTCCAGGGCGGATCCATCACGATCCGCACCTCGACGGCCGCCACCTCGGGCCGCTGGCCGACGGCCCGCTTCGTGTCGGCGATCAGCTGCGGGCCGGCCGGGCAGGCCGGGCTCGTCATCGTCATGTCGACCGCGACGTGCTGCTTGCCCGGGGCGTCGGCCGCCGGCGTGAGCGTGACACCGTAGATCAGTCCCAGATCCACGATGTTCACGAACAGTTCGGGATCCTTGACCTCCTTGAGGATCTCGCGGACGACGTCCTCGCAGAGCGGCAGGTCGACGCCCACTGCCGAGGACGGCGCCGCCGCGATCGTCGGCACCGCGGTCGGAGGGGTCGGCGCGGCGGCGGCGACAGCGGGCAGGGCGTGGGCGGTCGGCCCGTCGGCGCCGGGAGCTGACCGGAGCCGGACCCAGACCCCGCCGTCCTCGAGCTTGACCTCGTGCGCGCGGGTCGGACGGACGGCGGGCATCGTCAGGGCGGCACCGGTGCGGATGTCGAACTTCGCCCCGTGCCGCGGGCAGGCGATCGTGTGGTTTCTCAGTTCGCCGTCGGCGAGTGGTCCGCCATCGTGCGTGCAGACGTCGTCGATCGCATGCCAACCGCCGTCGACGTGGAAGAGCGCCACCATCTCCCCCTCGACCTCGACGAGCGTCTTGCCCGGGTCGGGAACGTCGGTGACGTCGCAGACCCTCACGAAACCCGCCATGGGCAAGACCTCCTGGAATCCCGCGGCCGGGTCACGAGATACGCCGAATCCGCTGGCCGATCGCCCGAGCGAGCGCCTCGCGGACCGGCGGGATGGTGATCCGGTCGAAGACCTGCTGGAAGAATCCGGCCACGACGAGCCGCGCCGCCTCGTCGGCGGTGAGGCCGCGGGCCTGGGCGTAGAAGATCTGGTCGGCGTCGACGCGACCGCTCGTGGCGCCGTGCGTGCAGCGCACGTCGTCGGCCTCGATCTCGAGTCCCGGAATCGAGTCGGCCCGGGCCGCGTTCGAGAGCATGAGGTTGTCGTTCCGCTGGTAGCCGTCGGTCTTCTGGGCGACCTTGTCGACCTTGATCATCCCCCGCCAGACGAGCCGCGAACGATCCTGGAGCGCCCCCTTGTAGAGCAGGTCGCTCCTGCAGGCGGGCGCCTCGTGGTGCTGGAGTGTGTTGTAGACGAGCTGCTGTCGGTCCTCGGTGAACATCACCCCGTTGACCTGGGCGTCGGCGGCCCTGCCGACGAGGGCCACGTCCTGGGCCACCTGCGACAGCCGGCTGCCGAGCGCGCCGAGCGTCCACTGCAGCCGACCGCCAGCGTGCACCACCGCCTTCTGCCGGGCGACGTGCCAGACGCCGGTGTTCCAGTTCTGCAGATTCACCATCCGCAGGAACGCGTGCTGGCCGACGACGATCTCGGTGCCGCCGCAGTGGAATCCGCCGGCGGAATCAGCCTGGCCGCCGCCGGTCGTCTCCGTGAGCACCGTCGCCTCGGCCCCTTCGTCGAGCACGACGAGGACGTGCGAGGTGTCGACGCCCCCCTCGCTGATGCCCGCGACGACGTGGAGCGGGGTGGCGATGCGGACCCCCGGCGGGACGTAGAGCACGGCGCTGGCGGCATGGAACGCGGCATGGAGCGCCGAAAACCAGTCGCTTCCGGAGTCGATGACCGAGAACCAGTGCGGGCGGAAGGCGTCGGGGCGTTCCGCCAGGAGCCGTTCGGCTGAGCCGAAGACCACGCCCTTGGCGGCGAGGGCCGGATCGAGTTCGTCGCGGACGACGTGGCCGTCGAGCGACGCGAATCGGCCGCCGAGTTCGCCGGCGGCCCGAGACCCCGGAGCCACGTCGGCCAACACGTCGCCCGCGGCCTCCTCGCCGGCCAGGATCGCCGCGGCCAGCAACCCCGCGGGGACCGCCGCACCGGCGGCCGGGGAAGGGCGTGGGCCCCAGGCCCGCGGCTTGAAGAGCCGCAGGTCGGTCCGCATCCAGTTCTCGTCCCGCCGGTCGGGCAGCGCGAGCGTCTCGAGCCTGCCGAGGGCGGCGCGACGCATGTCGTGCGCCCAGCCCGGCTGGCCGGAGGCGGCGAGGAGAGATTCGAGGACGGCGGCGTCGAACGAGGAGCCGCGTGCCGCGGCGGTGGCGGTGCTCATCGGCTCACCCCACCGAGCCTTCCATCTGCAGCTGGATGAGCTTGTTCATCTCCACCGCGTACTCCATCGGCAGTTCCTTGACGAGCGGCTCGATGAAACCGCCGACGATCATCGTGCTCGCCTCGGCTTCCGAGAGCCCGCGGCTCATCAGGTAGAAGAGCTGCTCCTCGCCGATCTTCGAGACGCTCGCCTCGTGGCCGACCGAGACGTCCTGTTCCTCGATCTCGATGTAGGGATAGGTATCGCTGCGGCTCCTGTCGTCGAGGATGAGCGCGTCGCAGACGACGCTCGACCTGCTCTTTCGGGCGCCGGGCTCGACCTTCACCAGGCCCCGGTAGCTGGCCCGGCCGCCGTTCTTGGAGATGCTCTTCGAGACGATGCGGCCGCTGGTGTGGGGGGCGGCATGGACGATCTTGGCACCGGCGTCCTGGTGCTGTCCGGCCGAGGCGAAGGCGATCGAGAGGATCTCGCCGCGGGCCCCCGGCTCCATGAGGTAGACCGCCGGATACTTCATCGTCAGCCGGCTGCCGAGGTTGCCGTCGATCCACTCCATGAGGGCTCCCTCGTAGGCCATCGCCCGCTTCGTCACGAGATTGTAGATGTTGTTGGCCCAGTTCTGGATGGTCGTGTAGCGGCAGCGGCCGTGTTTCTTGACCACGATCTCGACGACCGCCGAGTGGAGGCTCTCGGTGGAATACATCGGGGCCGTGCAGCCCTCGACGTAGTGCACCTGCGCCCCCTCGTCGACGATGATGAGCGTCCGCTCGAACTGCCCCATGCTCTCGGCGTTGATGCGGAAGTAGGCCTGGAGCGGGAACTCGATGTGCACGCCCTTGGGCACGTAGATGAACGAGCCACCCGACCAGACGGCGGAATTAAGGGCGGCGAACTTGTTGTCCGAGGGGGGGATGATCGTGCCGAAATACTCCCGCAGCAGGTCGGGGTGCTCGCGAACGGCGGTGTCGGTGTCGGTGAAGATCACCCCCTTCTTCGCGAGGTCCTCCTGGAGCGAACCGTAGACGACCTCGCTCTCGAACTGCGCCTTCACGCCGGCGAGGAACTTCCGTTCGGCCTCGGGGATGCCCAGCCTGTCGAACGTCTGCTTGATCGCGTCGGGCACCTCCTCCCACGTCTTGCCCTGCTGCTCCGCGGGCTTGAGGTAGTAGAAGATGTCCTGGAAGTCGACGCCGATCCGGCCGCCCCAGGAGGGCATCGGCTTGGACGCGAAGATCTCCAGCGACTTCAGACGGAAGTCCCGCATCCACGCCGGCTCCCGCTTCATCTCCGAGATCTGGGCGACGATGTCGGCATCGAGGCCCTTGCGGGCCTTGAAGACCGCCGGGGAGTCGGTGCGGAAGTCGTACTTGTTGATCTCCCCCGGCAGGCCGGCGGGGGTGGCGAGTGCCGAGGAATCATCGAGTCCGGTGGCCATCGTGGTGCTCCTTGGGGTCGGGGGTCAGGCCGAGACGGGCTCCGCCGCCTTGCGGTCGTCGGCCATCGCCCGTTCCGCAGCGGCGGCTTCGGGGTAGGAGGCACGAATCCGCTCGTAGCCCCGCTTGTGGAGCTCGGCGGCCAGCTCGGGGCCGCCCGACTCCACGATCCGGCCCCCGAGCATGACGTGGGTCTTCAGCGGGATGTTGTGCTCGAGCAGCTGCTCGTGGTGGGTGATGATGAGGATGCCCATCTCCGCGCCGCCGATCCGCGCGATGCTCTCACTGGCCAGCCGCACGGCGTCGGCGTCGAGGCCGCTGTCGGTCTCGTCGAGGATGGCGAACTTCGGCCGCAGCATCGCCAGCTGGAGGATCTCGGCCCGCTTCATCTCGCCGCCGGAGAAGCCGTCGTTGACGTAGCGGCGGGCAAACTCGGGATCCATCGAGAGTTCGGCCATCTTGGCCTTCAGCTCCGTGCGGAACTCCCGCATCGGCATCAACTCCTCCCCCTCCTTGCGGTCGGGGTTGCGGACGTTCGTCACCGAGTGGCGGAGGAAGTCGGCCACCCGCACGCCGGGGATCGACATCGGCCGTTGGAAGGCCAGGAACACGCCCGCTCGGGACCGCTCGTCGGGCTCCATCGCCAGGACGTCGACGCGACTGCCGTCGGCCTGCACCAATTCGATCGTGCCGGCCGTCACCTCGTAGCCGGGATGGCCCATCACCGCGTAGCCCAGGGTGCTCTTGCCCGAGCCGTTGGGGCCCATGAGGGCGTGGACCTCGCCCCGGCCGATCGTGAGGTCGACCCCCTTGAGGATCTCCTGCCCGTCGACCGCGACGTGGAGGCCCTTGATGACGAGTCGTTCCTGCGCCGTTCCGCCCATCGTGCTCTGCTCCGCTGGCGAGATCGTGAATTTTTCCCCGGCAACCGCCGGGACGTTCGAACCCTAACCGGTGATCTTCTGGTGGTCGAACACGAGTTCGCCCTCGCCGGCCGGCGTCGTCACGTAGCCGGAATGATGCGGCACGGGCAGTTCGTCGGCCACCTTCCCGACGCCCCCCTTCTGCCTCGCGATCCGCTGGCCGAGGATCTTGTCCTGGATCCGCATGAGCCCCTCGAGCAGGCTCTCCGGCCGCGGCGGGCAGCCGGGCACGTAGACGTCGACGGGCACGACGAGATCGACGCCCTTCACAACGTGGTAGCCCCACTTGAAGTACGGGCCGCCGCCGGTCGTGCAGGCGCCCATCGCGATCACGTACTTCGGATCGGGCATCAGGTTGTAGAGACGGCGGACGCGGCTGGCCATCTTGTAGGTGACGGTGCCGGCCACGATCATGAGATCGGCCTGCCGCGGCGTGGCCCGGAAGGCGCCGGCTCCGAAGCGGTCCATGTCGTAGCGGCTGGCGCCCGCGGCCATCATCTCGATCGCGCAGCACGCTAGGCCGAACGTCATCGGCCAGATGCTCGACTGGCGGGCCCAGTTGATCGCCTGCTCGACCGTCGTGAGAACCATGTTCTCCTCGAAGCGGCCCTCGATCCATGGAGTGGCCGGGGCGCGGGGGGCGGTGACTGTCATGTCGTGGGCTCCGGAAAGGTCGTGTCAGGGGGGGCGACGCGGCGGCGGGGGCGGACCGCACGCGGGCATTCGATGGCGTCAGGGGGTGGTTTGCAAGTCCTCGTCGTGGGCCGCCCCCGCGACGTGGCCGCCGGGGCCGACCGTGAACCGGCAGCAGGAACCGCCGTCGAGCCGGCACTCGGAGAGCTTCACCGGGCCGCCGACGAGTTCCTCGATCATGAGCCGCTCGGCGGCGCAGATCCCGCGGTCCTCCTCGGCGAGGTCCGGATAGGGGCAGGCGTAGCTGGTGAGGACGGGCAGGGAGGGGGCTCCAGCGGCCGCGGTCGTCTCCACCGCGCAGGCGATGTTCCGCTGCCGCAGGATCCCCGCGACGGCCTGGAGGCGGTCTGCGGCAGTCTCGCCCGCCACGTCGGCCCTGTGCATAGCAGCCAGAGCGGTCCCGATGCGACCGACCAGGCCACGCCGGAGATCGGCGTCCCGGACGCCGCGGATTTCCCGCCATAACACGAGTGCGAGGTCGCGGAAATTGTCGCCGCCGACGCGACGGCCGGCCGCCGTGAGGCGGTAGGAATGAGACGGCCGCCCCCGGCGCCCGGCGACGGCGGATCGCTCTACGAGACCCTGCCGCATGAGCCGATCGAGCCGCTGCCGGACGGCGGTCGCCGTGACCCCGAGAGACGACGCCAGGTCGCCGATTCCCAGACCCCCGTCGACCCGGAGGAGGTCGATGACGGCCAGATCGGTCGAGCGGGCGTCGAAGGAAGTCGGGGAAGGGGCGCTCATATATTTAGTTTACGCGGTTCACCATTTCTGACAACTTCGCATGCGAAAAAATGACTGAGGGCCTCCCGTTCCGGGAATCCGTGGTTCAATGATGCGGTGTCCACCCTCCTTCCGCCGCCGCGACTCTCCGACAGCCCCTGGTTCTGGGCCCTGCTGTTCTCACTCATGGCTGTCGCCGGCATCGGCCTGATCGGGCCGAAGTACGCCCGCCGCCAGGCGCAGATCGAGGGGCGGTTCCTCGGTCGGCAGCGGGCGGCGATCGAGCGGGACCGCCGGGCGGCCGGGCTCGAACCGGTGGACCTGGCCGACGCGGCGACCGATGCCGAGGGGGCGCCGCCAGCCCGAATCGTCCCCACGTGGACGCTCGTCACGGTGGCCGCCCTCGCCGCGGCCGGATCGGCCGTCATGCTCGTGCGGGAGAGGCGGCGCGCGACGGTCAGCCGATGATCGACCGGCGGCGGGCGAGGTAGTCCCAGACGACGAACCGGTCGAGGTCGCGGCCGGCCGTGAAGAACACGCGGCCCCGCGCCGCCTCCGCGAGCCGGTAGGCGAACTGGATGTCCTCCCGCGACTGCGACCAGCCCGAGAGCAGGAACACGTTCACCGTGATCCCGTCGCGGCGGCAGGCCCGGGCCTCGCGAAGCGTCGCCTCCTCCGTCCGCCGGTGCGGCGGGTAGAGCAGGTAGAGCTCGGTGCCCTCGAAGTGGGCCGTCGGCAGGCCGTCGGTGATCAGGATCACCTGCTTGTTGGGCGTGTCCTGCCGGGCGAGGTGCTGTCGCGAGAGCTGGAGTGCGTGCTGGATGTTCGTGAAGTGCGGCGGCACGTCTGCCTCCGCGATCCGCGGGTCGCCCATGTCGGCCTTGAGCCGCACGACCGAGTCGAAGATCGTGACGGGCTTGGGCATGCAGCGGAGGATCTCCCCGGCCGCGACCGGCTTGGCGAACGAGTACATCTCGAAGAACTGGAGGAAGTCGCCGGGGAACTCCCGCTGCACGAGCCCCTGGAGCGCCAGCGCCATCCGCTTCACGCTCACGTGGAGCGACCCGTAGCGCATCGAGCCGCTCATGTCGAGGACGACGGTCGTGGCGCACTTGGGATTGTTGCGGGTGCGGTGCACCTCGATATCCCGGGCCGTGAGCCGCGGCCGGCCCGTGTTTCCCGCGGCCGCCTCGCGGAGCATGGCGTTCACGAGCGAGCCGGGGATGTCCATGTGGGCGACCGAGTCGCCGAACTCGTAGGGCCGCGTGGGCACGAGCTCCACCGCACCGTCCCCCTGCACGTTCCCCTGGTGGCGGCCGGTCCGCGACGGGGCGAGCTGCGAGAAGATCCCCTCGAGCAGCTTGCCCTGGAACGTCCGCAGGGCCTTCGGGGTGAGGCCGAAGCCCTTTTTCGTGCGCTCGAGACCCTGGCTGGCCGCCGCCTGCTCGACGAGCTCCTGGACCTGCCGCTTGAGGCTCGCCAGGTCATCGAGCTCGCCCGCCTCCACGTAGCGGCCGAGCGCCTCCATGTCGATGATGGCCAGCCGGGCGTTCCTGCGGGCATCCTCCACCTGCCGCAGCAGTTCCTCGATCTCCTCGAGTGTCCGTTTGACCTCGAGCGCCTCCTCGACGGACAGCTTCTCACGGCCCGTGAACGTCCACTTCGCGGCCAGCTCGTCCACCTGGTAGACGGCCCCGAGCCGTTCGATGATGTCGACGAGCCGGGCCGCGAACGGGCCGGAGTCGTCGTCCTGGGCGTACCAAAGCCGCTCCAGTCGGCGGAGCTGCTCCTCGCGGACGGCCCGCTGGAATTCCCCCCGGTGCTCCCGGGGCGGCTCGGCCCGCGCGGCGGCGTCGCGAAACTCGCGTCGGGCCCGCTTCCGCACCGTGTCGGTCTCGTACCGCTCGAGGATCCGCCGCCGCCGCTCCTCGAGCGCCCTGCGGACGGCGTCGAGTGACGGCCCGAGATTCTTCAGGTCCTCCGGCGACAGCTCGATCGCCTCGGCGAGCTGCTCCGCGGTGAACTCGGTGCCGTCGTCGGGCCCGAATTCGAGCAGGTGCTCCATCATCCCCGAGACGAGGTCGACCGCGGGGCCGCGGGGGGGCGGCACGCGCACGGGGTCGTACTTCTGGTACGAGTGGACGACTCCGCCGAGCGTGTCACGTGTGGGCATGTGTGGATGAACCCCATGCCGCGTGGACCGGGGTTGCCCCTGCCGTGTCGCTCCGGTCAGCCCGGGGGGGCGGAAGCCGGAGGAGCCTTGAGATTTTCGCCCCCTGCAACCGCCGCCCCGCCGCGCGAGGCCGCGGCGAAAAGATCACAGCGACGGAGGCTTTCGCCCCCCCGGGCGTCGCGTCACCAGCACGATCGTCGCCCGTCACCGGAAGCCTCCCGTGTCGTAGACGGTGCGGCCGTGGGACTGCACGCGGGAGATCCGTTCGGTGGCGTAGAGCCCCGCGAGCACGAACTCGATGCACGAGGCCCGCACGGCCGGGTCGGCCGCGGCGTTGACCTCGAACGCCTTTCGCCAGACCTCCGGCACGTCGGCGAGGATCGTCGCGTAGGCCGCGCTCGGCACGACGTCGCCCACCTCCACCTTCACGCCCTGGCCGAAAACCTTCGCGATCTCGTCGAGGCCGTGCGCCTCGACGTATTCCTCGAACACGGTCGCGACGGCCTCCGCCATCACCGCGTCGAGCACCTGCCGCTCGGTCATCTGGTGGCTGCCCATCAGGTCGAGCTCGAGCTTGCCGAGGCTCGACGTGTAGAGGTGGCCCAGGTCGCTGATCCGCGGCACGGCCGGCTGCTCGCCGAGACGCGCCCCCCGCTGCCTCGCGCTGGCCACCATCGTCTCGTAGTTGGCGATCGAGAACCGGGCGGAGACGCCCGACTGCTGGTCGATGAACTTGCTCCTGCGGGCGGCGATCGTGATCTGCTCGACGATCTCCTTCATGAACCAGGGCACGACGACGGGCCACTCGCCGCCGAGGTCCACGCCGGCCTCCTGCTCGACCATGCGGATGCCGAGGTCGCGCTCCCGGGGGTAGTGGGTGTGGATGACGGCGCCGATCCGGTCCTTGAGCTGGGGGATCACCTTGCCGGAGCGGTTGTAGGTCGAGGGGTTCGCCGAGAAGAGCAGCATCACGTCGATGTCGAACTTCACGGGGTAGCCCCGGATCTGCACGTCGCGCTCCTCGAGGATGTTGAACATCCCCACCTGCACGAGCTCGTCGAGTTCGGGCAGCTCGTTCATGGCGAAGATGCCGCGGTGCATGCGGGGGATGAGTCCGAGGTGGAGCGCCTCCTCGCTCGACATGCTCGTGCCGCCGGCCAGCTTGGCGGGATCGATCTCCCCGATGATGTCGGCGAATTTCGTTCCTGGTGCGAGCCGTTCGGCATACCGTTCCTCCCGGGGCCACCAGGCGATCGGCACGTCCTTTGGATCCCGCGAGGCGACGAGCCGCCGGCCGGCCGAGGTGATCGGGGCGAAGGGGTCGTCGTGGAGCGGGATCGCCGGGTCGTCGAGATAGGGGAGCTGCTCGTCGAGGAACCGCACGAGCAGCCGCATGAGCCGGCTCTTGGCCTGGCCCTTCTCGCCGAGGAAGAGCATGTCGTGCCCGGCCAGGATGGCGATGTTGATCTCCGGGATGACGGTGTCGTCGTAGCCGACGATGCCCGGAAAGAGCTCCTCGCCGTCGCGGAGCAGCCGCAGGAAGTTCTCCCGCACCTCGTCCTTGACCGACCGGCTCCTCCAGCCGGAGGCCTGCAGGTCGGCGAGCGTGGCGGGCAGTCGCTTTCGGTCCATGGGGCCCTCGCGTGGTGACCCCTGATTGTAGGCGCCCGCCGCGCTGCGGGCGTGCGAAAGGGTGTCAGGCCGCCGGACGGCTCAATACGCCCCGGCGGCCGGGCGGCCGTCGAGGATCGCCGCGGCGTCGCCGACGCCGAGCCGCGTGCAGCCCATGTCGAGGTAGGCATTGGCCTCGTCCCAGGTGCGGATGCCGCCCGAGGCCTTCACCTGGAGCCGGCCGCCGACCGTGTCGAGCATGATCCGCACCGCGTCGGGCGTGGCTCCGGTGGGCCCCGCCGACTTCACGCCGAAGCCTGTGGAGGTCTTCACGAAGTCGGCCCCGGCCTCCGCGGCGAGCCGGCAGCCTAAGGCAATCTCGGCCGGCGTGAGGTAGCAGGTCTCGAGGATCACCTTCACGACCACGCCGTGGGGCTTGGCCTCCGACACCACCGCGGCGATGTCATCGCGGACGGTTTTCCCATCGCCCGACTTCAGCGCCCCGACGTTCACCACCATGTCGAGTTCTCGGGCCCCGGCGGCGATCGCCAGCCGCGACTCCAGCGCCTTCACGGCCGCAGGGCAGGAGCCGTGAGGGAAGCCGATCACGCTGGCCACGACGACCGGGCTCCCCGCCACGAGCGTCGCTGCCGCCGCCACGTCGGAGGATCTGACGCAGATGCAGCCTACGCCGCGGGCCACGCACATCGCGGCGTGCGTCGCGAGGTCGGCCGCCGTGTACTCGGGTTTGAGGACGGCGTGGTCGAGCGTCTTCGCCACGTCGGCAACGGTGCGGGCGGGCATGGGTCGGCTCCCGGGGGAGCGGACAGTGTATCTATGCCCCGAGGTCGGCCTCCACCGAGACTTCCACTCCGCGTTCCGCGACCACGCACGATGCTTGGCCGCCGGCGGGGGGTTCGCCGTGGACCGGACGGTAGGCGAAGGCACGCAACAGCCGCGTTCCGGGATCGAAGTCGATCCGATTCCAACTGTCGAGCAGAGACCCATGGACCCGCCCGTATCCAGGCCTGTCCCCGACCTCCAGCGGCCAGCCCGACCGCGATACCGACCGGTAGGCGTCAGCGTCGTAGGGCAGCCAGACGGCAGGATCGAAGTCCGTCCGGGCGAGCACCCGCCCGTCCGTGGCGCTGGCCAAAAACATCTGCGTCACCGCGTCGGGGGCAGGCCGACTGACGACGAGGACGTGCTCGCCATCCGGCCACCAGAACACCCACGCCGAGCTCTCGGGGGCGATCGACACGGCGATGCGGACGGTCGACTCCCCCTTCGTGTCGATCACCACGATCGAACGATAGAGCGTGACGGCCAGCCGCTCTTCGCGGGGTGACCACTGGATCTCCCGGGGCAATTCCCCGACGACATGCCGGTGATCGCGACGCTCCACCACGTCGTACGTCCGCACCGTGGCATCCCAGGCGTGCAACGCGATGACGGGCCGGGCGGCGCACCAAGGCTGGTACCGGGCGGGAAGGTCGAGGCGTACGCCGCTCTGGACGGTCCAGAGGTATGGATGCCCCGCGGTCACGTCGACATCGTCGTGGAACAGCGACAGCTGCCAGCCGAAGTTGCCCATCCGGATTTCGAACGGGCCGTGGAACCGCAGCTCCCAGCCGTGGGCACGGTAGCTGGTGACCGGGGCGCGCGGAGCCGGCGGGGCGACGGCGTGCTGTCCGGTCAATCGCAGCGTCGGTTCGGTCATGGGTCGCCGACCCCCTTCAGATGTCGGGATGATACTCGCCCGGCAGTGCCGGCTTGCCGAACAGCCGGCCGCATTCGCTGCAGAGCCCGTCGGGGCGGATCCCGTTCAACCCGCGCCGGCCAGGCGGCGGAGGGCGGCGATGCCGCGGTCGAGCGTGTGGTCGGTGACGGTGTAGGCGATGCGGAAGTGGGTGTCGGCCGCGCCGAACACGCTGCCCGGCACGACGATGATTTTTTCCTCCGCGGCCGCCCGCTCGGCGAAGGCTTTCCCCGAGCCGCCCGGGGCCTTGGGGTAGAGATAGAAGGCGCCGCCGGGAGGGACGAAGTCGTAGCAGTCGGCCAGGCCCGCCATGAGCCGGTCGCGCTTGCGGCGGCACTCGCCGAGCGGGGCGTCCATCGGGGCGTCGAGCGCGGCGATCGCGGCCCACTGGCCCACCTGCGGCGCGCAGACGAACGTGTATTGCTGGAGCATCGTGCAGGCGTCGATGATCGGCTTGGGCCCGTGGATCCAGCCCACCCGCCAGCCCGTCATGGCGTGTGACTTCGAGAAGCCGTCGATGACGACGACGCCCGCGGAGTGCAGGGCAGGGGAGGCGAAGGGGGCGTCGTAGCAGAACGAGCGGTAGAGCTCGTCGCTGATGAGCGTGATCCCGTGGCGGTCGGCGAGGGCCGCGAGGTCGCGGACGGTGGCCGCGTCGGCCACGAAGCCCGTGGGGTTCGCCGGCGTGTTGAGCAGGATCGCGCGGGTCGCGGGCGTGACCGCGGCGGCCACGCGATCGACGTCGATCGTGAACGACGGCGAGGTGTCGATCGCCACGGCCCGGGCCCCGAGAAACTCCACGAGCGGCCGGTACATCACGAACGCCGGCTCGAAGACGATCACCTCGTCGCCGGGATCGAGCAGCGCCATGAGCGCCAGCACGAGCGCCCCGCTCGAGCCGCTCGTCACGCACAGGCTGCGGCCGGGCTGGCCCGTCTCGCGGCGGGCCTCGGCCTCGAGCCGCTCGCGGAGGGCAGGGATGCCCTGGGTGGGCGTGTAGCCGTTGCGGCCGGCGTCGATGGCGGCCTTGGCCGCCGCGCGGGCCGCCTCCGGCATGGCGAAGTCGGGCTGGCCGATCGCGAGGTTGATCGGGTCGTCGAGCCGGGCCGCGAGGTCGAACGCCTTGCGGATGCCCGAGGAGTCGAAGGCCCCGGCCCGCCTCGAAATCGGTCCGCGGGCTCCGGCCATGGTGCGATCAGCCCGCGTCCTTGAAGAGCTCGGCCAGCTTCTCGTCGAGCACCGGGCCCCGGGCATTGAGCGTGATCACGTTGCCGTCGCGGCCGATGAGGATCAGCTGCGGGATGCCGGTGATGCCGTAGAAGGTGGCCAGGGAATTTCCCCCCTCGCCCGACTCGTGGAGGATCGGCCAGGGGATCTTGTGCTCGGCGACGAAGTCCGCGAGGGCCTGCTTGTCGTCGTCGAGACTGATGCCGACGACCTCGAAGCCCTTGTCGTGGTACTTCTCGTACTCGGCCAGGACGTGGGGAATCTCCGCGACGCACGGCCCGCACCAGGTGGCCCAGAAGTCGACGAGCACGACCTTGCCCCGCAGCGTCGCCGGGTCGAACGGCTTGCCGTCGAGGAGCGTGCCCTTGATCTCCATGGGCTTGCCCGGGAGCGACAGCCTCCGCAGCGTGCCCGCGAAGCTCTCGCCCATCTGCTTGATCTGCGGGTTCGAGCTGGCGGCGAACGCCGGCCCGAGCCCGGCGTAGGCCTTCACGGCCAACTCCTCGGTGCCCGGCGACTGCTCGAAGGCGCCCGCGAGCTGCATCGCCAGCCGCGCCGAATCGATGTCGTCGGGATGGGCCGTCACGAAGGCCACGGTGCGGTCGATGATCTGCGGCGCCCCGGCGAGGTCGCCCGAGGCGAACATCTGCTGGGCATCCGCCACGATGAGCTGCCGCTGGGCGAGCGTCGCCAGTTCCGGCGTCGGGCTCTGGGCCAGCGACGCGGCGAAGG
Organism: Pirellulales bacterium; assembly: GCA_044339885.1. Taxonomy (GTDB): domain Bacteria; phylum Planctomycetota; class Planctomycetia; order Pirellulales; family UBA1268; genus QWPN01. The sequence continues at coordinate 13,787 of JBIIUP010000027.1, forward strand.
CCGACATGTCCTTGGAAGCCTGCTCGTCCCCGAGCCGGCCGAGCAGCATGAGGCTCTCCAGCTTGAGCTTCGCCGCCTCGACGCCGGCGGCCTCGTCGGCCTTCACCTGGGAGAGGATCTTCTCGGCCGCCTGGACCGTCGCCCGCGACACGTCCCGCATGAAGCCCATCATCTCGTCCCGCGTCTTCGGCGGACGCTGCGGCTGACGGATCTGCTCGACGTACGCCAGGATCTCCGCGGGCGTGCCGTCGGGCACCGCCGGGATCGGGGGCATGCCCTCCGTCGCCGGCTCCAAGGTCGCGGCGGGCTGGGCACACACCGGATGGGCGGTCGGTCCGAAGCCGCCGGCGAGGGCCACGGCGCTGCACACCATCACGGCGAGCGAAAGTCGATGGACGCAGCGGGCCGGGCCGAGGGACAGCATGGGAGCCTCCGGGGAAAGAATCGCGGGCCGCAGGACCCGAGGTGAAACGGCATCGTACCCGCGGTGTCGCGGCGACCGCAACCGCGGGGCGCTAGCGGACGATCGTGCGGAATCGCACGAATCCGGTGCCGCCGGGCGGGAGTGTCTCGCGGAGCCGCCAGGTGAGCACGACCGAGCCGTCGTCGCCCTCGGTGGTGGCGATGTCGGCGGACAGGCTCGATGCCGCGGAGTCGGGCACGAGTTCCAGCCGCGCGGGCAGTGCGTCGGCCAGCACGATGTCGGCGAGCGGGCGGTCGCCCGAGTTCAGGAGGAAGATCGTGAAATCGAGCTCCTCGCCCGTCCGCGCCGTGTCACTGCCGGCCCGCTTGCAGAGCGTCAGCTCGGCCCGCCCGGGGCACTCGAACCGCAGCGTGGCCGTGCCGCGGTCGGCCGCCACGACCTGCGCCGTGCGGCCGTCGGAGAGCACGTTCGCTCCCTGGACCCGGGTCCAGGCGACGGGCACCTCGAACCGCACCGCCACCAGTGGACGCTGTTCCTGCCGCGCGAGTTCCGGCTGGTCGTCGGCGACGTGGGCCGCCGGCCGCACGAGCCCCTCGTCCTCGTTCGGCAGCTCGCCCTGGTCGACGGCCAGCGGACCGAGCCGCTCCTCGATCGCGACGCCGGGCAGCGCCTTTCGCGCCGCCTCCGGCGCCAGGTTCTGCACGCTGCCGAAGACGGGCTGCTGCTCGACGCGCTCGCCGACGAGCTCGTCGGCGACGAACCCCCGCGGACCGTCGGGCGCCGCATCCTCCAGCGGCCGCACGAGCTCGCGGACCGACGCGAAGCGGGGCGCGAAGACGCAGGCGCAGTTCGCCACGGCGATGCAGGCGGCGTCGGCGTCCGGGCCGTCGTCCGCGGCGCGGTAGCGGGCCACGGTGTCACCGGCGGTGAGGTTGGCGATGCCAGCTGCGCCGACGGGGCGGGCCGGGGCGTGAGCGTCGCCGCCGTCGCAGACCAGGCAGGGGGCGATCAGCGGCGGTGGCGGCGGGGGCACGCAGGCCTGCGGAGGGCACGAGCCGCCGGGGCAGTCGTTCGCCGCGCACGGGCCGCCGCGCGGGCCGCAGCGGCGGAGCCGGGGCAGGGGAGGGCAGGGCGTCTCGCAGCCCACGGGGATCACGGCCGACGCGTCGTGCGAAGGAGCGGTCGAAACCGCGGCGGTCGATCCCACGGCGAACGACTCACGGTCGAAATCGCCGCGATCCGTGGGCGACGCGGGGGGCGCGGCGGCCTGGTCGGCGATCGTGACGGCCGACGCGGCGACGATCGCCGTCGTCGAGAGCGACCGGCAGGACGCGAGGACGAGCGAGCCGATCGCGATGGCGAGGATCCTCAGCCAGTTGTGTCCGGACGCGGCGCGTCCGTCGGCCGGCATCATGGCGCGGTCTCCCGGGCCGGCAGGCGGTTGCCGATGACGAGTTCCGCCACCGGCTCGCCGAGCGTCGCCGCCACCTCGAGGGCGTCGTGGCCCGGCTTCACGTCGAACCAGCCCCCCGGCACGATGTCGGGCCGCTCCGGTTCGCAGGCGGCGTAGACGACGCGGCGGACGAGCGTGCCTTCGGCGGCGGCGGCGAGATCGTCCTCGTCGATCGCCACCTCGATGGGGAATCTCCAGGCCATGCCGGGAGGCACCGCCAGCTTTCCGAGCACGCGGAGCGACGGGAAGAGTTCCTCCCCCGCGCGGCCCTCGATGCCGCCGATCCGCAGGCGGTAGGGCTGGCCGACCGCCAGCGAGACCTTCATTGGCACCGGCGCCAGCGGCGACCATCCCGCGGCCGTCTCGACCGAGGCCAGCATGCCCGCGGGGCCGCGGATCTCCACGGGCTGCATCATGTCGGGCCAGGCCGCCGGCTGCGGCGACGGCTCAGCTGACGGACGTTCCGGACGGGGACCGAGCTGCGGCCGCCACTGGTGGCCAATCGCTCCCGGTCCTGCTTGGTCGGCGAATGGTTCCGCAGCGCTCGACTCGGCAGTCCCGCGGGGATGTCCCGCGAGGACGGCCAGGACGAGCACGGCGGTCGCCGGCAGCCAGCGCGCGGCCTGCAGCGCGGTCCCTGTCCGGAACGTGACGTGATGACTCCTGGGGTCGGGGTGGATGACGGGCATGACGAGACGCGATGGAGGGGCCGGGGAATCCGTTTCGAGCCGCCGGGTCCGGGCCGGAAACCGTCACTCCAGCGGCTCCGGCGGGCAGGGGGTGCCGCCGCCGAATCGGCCGTGTCCGCCGCCGACGACCACGCCCTCGCCCAGGGAGTCGGGATCCATGCCGCCGTTGTCGACGAAGCGGGTCCGGTCCTCGGGCGGTTGACGCAGCTTGATGTGCGGCACGTCGTGCCGTTCGGCGACGTAGGCGTGCCGCGCGGGCTTCGGGTAGCTGAGGCCAGGGTACTGCTGCACGTGGAGCCCGACCGACCGCGACGGCGGCGGGATGTGCATCTTCGTGTGGTTCGTGATCGAGTGCCGCTGCAGCCCGGCGGGAATCCCCAGCGGGACGTGGGCGGGGCCGGGGAGGCCGATCGGCGTCCCGACGTGGGGCATGCCGTACTGCGGCGCCGTGACACCGGCGAGGAAGGCGGGCGGGAGCTGCGAGGGATCACCGCCGGCGGGCAGGCCGAGGGCCGATCCGGCACCGCCGGCACCGCACGCGCCGCCCGGTCCGCAGGGCCCGCCGCCACCGCCCATGCCGCCACCCGCGATGCCGCCGGCGGGCACGGGGCCCCCCAGCGCGGCGACGCCGGCGGTGCCGGGCGACTCCAGGTCCTTGTTGCCGATGCGGATCACGGCGAGGATCGCGCCGCGGCGGTCGGCCTCGACGACGGGATCGCAGCCTGGGTCGAGCCGCGTGCTCACGAGCGTCTCCACGCCGGCCACCGCGAGCTCCTGGTATTCGGCGTCGGGCAGGTAGACCACCTTGGTGACGAAGTTGCCCGTCGTCACCTGGTCGAGATCCTCCTCCGTGAGCTGGAAGGGGATCGCGTTGTGCGCCAGATACGCGGCCGTCCGCGCGGTGACCGGGGCGATCTCCAGCGACGGGTAGAGCTCGATGCCCTCGCGGCCGGGAATGTCGGTGACCTTGAGACGGTAGATGCCCCCCTGGGAGAAGTCCTGCCGGCCCGGCGAGACCAGCGGCGGGGAATCGAACCCGCCCGACGCCGAGGCGTCCCAGCGGACCTGCATGCCGTCGGGACCGATGAACCCGACCTGGGAGGTGGGCATGGCCGGCAGGCCGCCGCCCCCGCCGAGCACGGCACCCTCGCCCCCCATGCCGCCGCCGGCGGACGCCAGGGCAACCTCGTAGGAGGCCGGAGCGATGATCCCCGGACCGGGGCCTTCGACGCCCGGACCCGGATGATGGAGCATCGCGGCCGGCGGAATGACGTTGGTATGGGGCGTGGCGACCGGGCGAATCTGGGCGAGCCCGGAGAGCGGCGAGTTGGCCGGGATGGTGCACCCGGTCAGGCTCGCCGCCAAGGACGCGCCGAGGAGCCCGTGGAGACCTCGCTTGAGCATCGCATCACCTCCGCACCAAGGCCGTCGTTCGTCGGCCGAGACCGTTCTCGCCGCTCGTTTCCGGCGTGGGCCCGATCAGGCCGATGCCGTAGACTCCGACCCGACCGTGCCGTTGGCCCGGAGGCCTGGCACGGAGGAGCCGACGATCCTTCTTCGACGCAGGGCCGGGCCTTTCTTTGGCAAAATCATCAAAGTTCACGGGACCGTGAGAACCCGCCGCCTCGCCATCTTTCCGCGCATGCGCATCCGCCTGGCGGTCGTCGGGGCCGCGCTCGCCCTCGCGGTCCACGGAGCGGCCGAACCGCCGCCGGCGGCGAGCGTCTACAACCGTGCCAGCCCGGTCGCGACGACCGGAGCCGCGCAGGCGACGGGCGGGGCGGGGCAGGGGGGGCCTCAGGAGGCGGCGGCCCAGGCCGAGCGGATCGTCGCCGGGTCCCTGCTCACGATCGCCCGGGCCGACTCGCTCTCGGTCCGGCTGCGGCAGAAGGCCCGGATCGGCGATCGCGTGCTCGTGGGTGGGGGCCGCTACGTGCAGTCGGGCCACGGCGAGGAACAGCGGTTCCGGTACGAGTCGATGCTCGAAGACGACACGCACGCCTTCGAGGTGCTCGAGGTGTGCGACGGGTTGTTCGCCTGGACGTTCCGCCACAGCGGCCCCGAGCCGCCCACGCTGCAGCGGGTCGACGTGCGCCGCCTTCGGGAGCGGCTGGAACAGCTGGGCGCTGCGGAGCCGGTCGACGTGGCGCCGTATATCGGCGGCCTGCAGGGATCGCTGTGGATGCTTCGCGAGTGGTTCCGGTTCACCGTCGCCGAACCCGGCGTCATCGACGGCACGCCGGTCTGGTGCGTGGAGGGCCGCTGGGTTCCCGAGGGGATCGCCTGCATCCTGCCGGAAGTCACCGCCGCCGCCCACCGTCCCGGCGGCGTCGCGCCGGCCGAACTGCCCGACGGCGTGCCCTGGAGCGTGAGGCTGTCGATCGGCCGCAGCGACCTCGTGCTGCGGCGGATCGAGTGGCTCGCCATTCCCGGCCCGCGGCCGGTGGCGACCACGGTGCCGGAGCCGATCGCCGTGCTCGAGCTGCAGGACGTGGAGATTAACGGCCCGGTCGATTCAACGGCCTTCTTCTACCAGCCGGCCACCGCGGGCCTCATGGACCTCACCGACCAGCAGCTGCAGCAGCTGCGGCTCTGGCGTCCGTAGAGCGCATCCCCGCCTCCGTGGAGCGTCGGCTCGGGGGCGGCGGAAGTTGCCCGCCGCGTAGGTCGGGGGTGCCCACGCCCCGTCGCCGCACGTTCGCTGCGGGCATCCTGCCCTGCGCTCACTCGATGCCGGCTGCGCTCCCGGCATCCTGCCTTCGCTTGCCGCCAACGCCGGCTCCCGGGGCATGGGCACCCCCTCCAGTGACGACCCTGATTCGGCTTTCCGCTCACTCGGCCGGGCGAAACGCCGCGGTGTTCGCCGGTCGAGGATCGCCGCATCGTGCGGCGGCGGACTCGTTCCCCGGTCCGCCGGATCTGCTCGGCCACCCGGCGGCCGCGAGCCGGACGGCGGCGTCGATCGCGGCGAGCATGCTGGCGGGGTCGGCGGCTCCCGTGCCGACGATGTCGAACGCGGTGCCATGTGCCACGCTCGTGCGGACCAGCGGCAGGCCGAGCGTGATGTTCACGGCGCGGTGCATGCCGAGCAGCTTGATCGGGATGTGGCCCTGGTCGTGGTACTGGGCCACGACCCCGTCGAACTCGCCGCGACTGGCCCGGAGGAAGAGCGTGTCGGCGGGCAGCGGGCCGGCCACGTCGAGGCCCGCTGCGCGGAGTTCGGCCACGGCAGGCGCGACGATCCGGGCCTCCTCGTCGCCGAACAGCCCGTCCTCGCCCCCGTGCGGGTTGACCGCGGCGACGGCGATCCGCGGCCGCTTTCCGAGGAGGGGCTCCAGCAGGTCCGCGAGCCGTCGCCCCGCCGCGGTAATCGCCGGGGTCGAGAGGCGGGCGACCGCCGAGCGCAGGGACTCGTGGAGCGTGGCGTGAACGACGCCGAGGCCCCCCGGTCCGTCGCGATCGGGCAGCCAGAGCATCATCGAGACGGCGTCGTCGTCCAGTCCGCAGGCCCGCGCCAGGAGTTCCGTGTGACCGGGCACATCGTAGCCCGCGGCATGGAGCGCCCCCTTGTGGAGCGGGCCGGTGACGATGCCCGTCGCCACCCCGCGGAGCACCAGGTCGACCGCGGTCTCCACGGCCCGGGCCGCACTCCGGCCTCCCGCCGCGGTGGCCGTCGCCGGCGGCACCTCGGTCGCGACGTCGCCCCGCGGTTCGACGACGAGCAGCTCGGTCGGCCGGGAGGGCCTGGGGTCGTCGGGTGGCACCACCGAGAGCGCCAGCCCGGGCAGCCCGGGCCGCTCCCGCAGCACCGCTGCGAGCATGGCGGGATCGGCCACGACGCGGAGCCGGGCTCGCGCGTGGGCGGGCGTCTCAGCCCACGCCCGGCAGGCGACCTCCGGCCCGATGCCGGCTGGGTCGCCGCAGGTCAGCAGCAGCGTCGGCAGCGTGGGGGGTGCATGGTTTTCGGGCATGGTTCAAGCCTATAACCGTATGGTTCAAAAGCCACCCACGACTCGGGTGACCCTGGTCCGGAGGTTCTCCACACGATGGCGACGGTGTTCTCACGGGCGGCCTGGTTCGCCGTCGCGCTCATGGCGGCGACGGCCGGCCTCGGCCTCTGGCTGGGCGACCTGCACGGCGTGACCGACCCGCTGCGGCTTCGCTGGGGCACGGTGCACCGGCTTTCCGGCGTGCTGGCGGCGCTG
>JBIIUP010000189.1:0-6250 GCA_044339885.1 Pirellulales bacterium
CCTGGCGATCGCGATTTCGCCCCTGCCGGAACCGGAAAAGCCCAGGTTGATCTGCGGGGCGTCGATGGCGCGGCACAGCATCGTGGTATAGGCATTGCCGGGACGCGATGCGCAGCCGCCCTGCGTGATCGATGAACCGTAGAACAACACCGGCCTGGATATCGCCTGCGGTGTCGGAGCTTCGAGCGTCGCGTCGGGAGCCAGGCCCACTTCGATCGTGGATGCGCTGCCGTATAGCGGCAGGTACAGGATGTAATCGGTCATCTGTCCGGTGCCGCCGGTGACCAACAGGTTCTCGATCTGTTTCTGGTCGCGACCGGGCTGGACCGTCTTGCAGTACTCGACGGCGGCACCGCTGCCGCGGTAGAGGTCGAATCCGGCGCTGCCGGCCCGGGGCATGTGATTCATGTCGGACGAACAAGCCAGCTGGGCACGCACCGCGACATACGGGGAATCGGTGCGGAAACGGATCGCGCCGCCTGCGGTGTGGCGGGCCAAGGACAACGCTCCAGGATTGACCTCCTGGTCCGTGAAGGCCGCGGGAAGGCGGTACAGAGGCTGGGCCGGATCCCGCCAGGGAAAGCCGCTCAGGACACACGGAGCCTGCAGGGCATCCTTGTAGGAGACGTCCCTGCCGCCGACCGTGGCCTGCTGAAAATTGCGGTCGATCTCTTCGATCGCGATGCTCTTCGTCTCGGTGGACTGACAAAAGGCCGCCAGCGTCATCCCCGTACTCAAGAGGAGCGAAAACAGCACGGTCATCCCCGGGTTCATCCTGAGGCCTCCGGTCGTGATGGATGGCGGGGAATCAGGGGTGTGCCGGGAGCGGTTGCATGGTGCCGGCGGCGAGGCGGCTCTGGTACTGCTCCCAGGTCATCGCGGGCTTGCCGGAGTCCACCGGCGTCATCGTGATGCAGCCGTCGACGGGGCAGACGATCGAGCAGAGGTTGCAGCCCACGCAGTCGGCCTCCCGCACGAGCGGCACCGGCTTGCCGGGCACGCGGCCCGGGCCGAGGCCGTAAGGCGTGGGATCGACGAGGTCGATGCACTGATGCGCGCCGTCCTCGCAGGCGATCCAGCAGAGGTTGCAGCCGATGCACTTCTCGTGGTCGATCCGGGCCACCCGCTTGTAGTTCAGGTCCAGCGTCTTCCAGTCGCCCACGCGCTCCACCGCCCGGCCCTGCAGGTCGGCGAGGCACCGCATGCCCTTGGAGTCGAGGTAGGCCGAGAGGCCGTCGGCCATGTCCTCCACGATCCGGAAGCCGTAGTGCATGATCGCCGTGCAGACCTGGAGCGTCGCGGCGCCCAGGGCCACGAACTCGGCGGCGTCCCGCCAGGTGCCGATGCCGCCGATCCCGGAAATCGGCAGGTTCACCGCGGGGTCGGCCGCGCAGGCGTGAACCATGTTGAGCGCGATCGGCTTCACGGCCGGGCCGCAGTAGCCGCCGTGGGAGCTGCGGCCCGCGACGGACGGCTCCGGCACGAGCGTGTCGAGGTTCACGTTCGTGATGCTGTTGATCGTGTTGATGAGCGAGATCGCGTTCGCACCGGCCTTCTTCGCGGCCCGGGCCGCGAACACGACGTTCGTGATGTTGGGCGTGAGCTTGACGATCACGGGGATCGTGGCGGCCTCCATCACCCAGCCCACGATGACCTCGGCCACCTCCGGGTTCTGCCCCACCGCCGAGCCCATGCCCCGCTCGCACATGCCGTGGGGGCAGCCGAAGTTGAGTTCGATCCCGTCGGCCCCGGCGTCGGCGCTCCGCTTCACGAACTCGTGCCACCGCTCGCGGGTGTCGACCATGAGCGAGGCGATGACGGCATGGTGCGGCCAGCGCCGCTTCACCTCCGCGATCTCGCGGAAGTTCGTCTCCGGCGAGCGGTCGCTGATGAGCTCGATGTTGTTGAAGCCAGCCATCCGCAGCCCGCCGATGGAGACCGCGGAGTAGCGAGACGACACGTTCACGATCGGGTCGCCGATCGTCTTCCAGACCACACCCCCCCAGCCCGCCTCGAAGGCGCGGTGGGCTTGGTGGGCCGTGTTCGACGGCGGGCCGCTGGCCACCCAGAAGGGATTCGGGCTCCGGATGCCGGCGAAGTCGCTCGTAAGGTCGGCCATGACGTCTCAGCCCCGCTTCAGGGCCGCCTCCAGTTCATGCACGCGGATCGGGCGATCGAAGCCCGAGCCGACGGGTTCGCCCGGCACTCCGTGCCGGGAGGGCTGCACCGGGCCGCCGACCGCAGCGCCGCCGGCGAGTGCCCGATGGATGCCCCGCGCGGCCTTCTTGCCCTCCGCAACCGCGTTGACCACCTCGCGGCCGCCGTTCGCACAATCGCCACCGACGAAGACCTTCGGCAGGCTCGTCCGCATCGTGACCGGATCGTGCTCGACGCGGCCCTTGGAGTCGAGCTTCAATCCGGGAAAGAGCCGCTGCAAAACCGCCGCCTGCTTCTCCTGGCCGACCGCCTTGAGGACGAGGTCGAAGGGTTCCACCCACTCGCTGCCGGCGACGGTCACGGCGCGGCCGTCGCGAACCTCTGTGCGGGCGAGCCGCAGGCCGGTCACGTGCCCGTTCGCGCCGAGAACCTCGACCGGCGCCGCATGGAAGAGAAAGCCGGCCCCGTCGGCCTTGGCCAGGTCGTACTCGAAGTCGTAGGCCGACATGTCGTCGGGGCCGCGGCGGTAGACGATGGTCGCCCGCTCGGCGCCCAGCCGCAGGGCCTGCGTGACCGCGTCGATCGCCGTGTTGCCGCAGCCGAGCACCGCCACGCGGCGGCCCACCGGGACCTCGTGGAGCGGCCGCGTGTGGATCCACTCGATGAACTCCAGCGCGTCGACGACCTCGGGCAGGTCCTCGCCGGGGATGCCGAGGCGGTTGGCGCCACCCAGGCCGATGCCGAGGAAGACCGCGTCGAAGTCGCGGTCGAGGTCCGCCACGGGCACGTCGCAGCCCACCTCGACGCCGGTGCGAAACTCGACGCCCAGCCGTTCGATCATGCGGACCTCGTCGAGGCTCACCTCGGGCCGCATCTTGTAGTAGGCGATGCCGTAGGTGTTGAGGCCTCCGCCGGCGGGCCGCTTGTCGAAGACCGTGACGGAGTGGCCGAGCCGCGCGAGCTCGGCGGCGCAGCCGAGTCCGGCGGGCCCGGCGCCGACCACCGCGACCCGGTTGCCGGTCTGCGCGGCGGGAGCATGGAGAACCTGGATGCCGCGGTCCGTCACATGGTCGGTCGCGAACCGCTGGAGGCGGCCGATCTGGATCGGGTCCTTCTCCAGGTCGAGCATCACGCAGGCCCCCTCGCAAAGCACCTGCGTCGGGCAGACGCGGGCGCAGCTGGCGCCCAGGACGTTGGCCTCGAGGATCGTGCGGGCGGCGCCCGTGACGTTGTCGTGGGCGATCTTCTTGATGAAGGCCGGGACGTCGATTCCCGTCGGGCAGGCCATGATGCAGGGGGCGTCGAAGCAGTAGAGGCAGCGGGAGGCCTCCACCCGGGCCTCCTGCGGCGACAGGGGCGGCTTCGCGTCGGCGAACGCGGCCGCGGCGGTGGCGGCGTTGCGGAGCGGCTGGATCGGCATGCGGGTGCACTCGCCGGCTCGGGAGCGGCAAAAGTCTCGTCGCTGTGGGCCGAAGCGGCCCAAGGCTCCTCGAGCGTTCGCCGACTCCCTCGCCTCCCCTTCGAGGTCGGGACACAGAAACTGAACGGATTTAGGATAAGCGTTTTTCCGGATGCGGGGGTACAGTTTTTACCCCGACTGCGGGCCACGGGTTGCGAGGAGCGGTGGGACCGGGGCACCATGATCCCCATGACAACGGCCCTCGACACCCGGCGGACCATCCGGGAACTGAAGGAGTTGCGGGCGCTGACCGGGGACGAGGACGGCGCCCAGCGGGTGGCGTTCACGCCCACGTGGCGGACGGCACGGGCCTGGCTGCGGGAGCGATTCGTCGGCTTGCCCGTGGAGATCCATGACGACGCCGCCGGGAATTTCTGGGCCACGCTCGCCGGCGAGCGTCCCGAGGCCCTGCTCCTCGGCGGCCACATCGACTCGGTTCCCGACGGCGGCTGGCTCGACGGCTGTCTGAACACGCTCGCGGGCGTCGAGGTGCTCCGCAGGCTCCACGCGGATCACGGTGGCCGGCCGCCGGTCACCGTCCGCGTCGTCGACTGGGCCGACGAGGAGGGGGCCCGGTTCGGCAAGAGCCTGTTCGGCTCGAGCGCCTGCTCCGGCAGCCTCGACATGGACGAGGCCCGCCGGCTCGTGGATCGCGACGGCGTCCGTCTGCCGGAGGCGCTCGCCTCCGTGGGCATCGACTTCGAGCAGGTCCGGGACTGTGGCGCGGAGCTGAAGACGGCCGCCGCCTACCTCGAGCTCCATATCGAGCAGGGCCCCGTGCTCCTCGACCTCGGCCTGCCGCTCGGCGCGGTGCTCGGCACCTGCGGCGTGGAGCGGCACGCGATCACGTTCCGCGGCCAGGCAGCCCATTCGGGAAGCACGCCGATGAATCGCCGCCGTGACGCCTTCGCCGCGGCTGCCAGGATGGGGACCGAGATCTACGCCATCGCGTCCCGGCACGGCGGCGTCTGCACGATCGGCTCCTGCACGACGAAGCCGGGCATCGTCACCAGCGTCGTCGAGGAGTGCCGGATCACGCTCGACCAGCGGCACCTCGACGCGGCGGCCCTCGCGGCCATGCTCGCCGACGCCCATTCAGCCGCCGACCGGTTCGCGGCCGAAGGCGACGTCTCCGTGGCCTGGGAGCGGCTCTGGCGGATCGCGCCGCAGCCCTTCGATCCTGGCCTCATCGATTTCTGCGACGCGGCGATCCGCGAGACCTGCGGCACGTCGCACCGCCTGCCCTCCGGCCCGCTCCACGATGCCGCCGAAGTCGCCCGGGCCGGGATCCCCACGACCATGATGTTCGTCCAGAGCCTCCACGGGATCAGCCACAATCGCGTCGAGGACACCCGCGAGGATCACCTCGAACTCGCCGTGCGGGCCTTCGACCGGCTCGCCGACGCGACGATCGCCCGGATCCTGGGGGGCTCGCCACGTCCCGCCGGCCCAAGCTGACGTTCCGCCGGCCCGGTCGGGCATGGTATGGATGCGTCTCGTCCCGTTCCGGGTGCCGCATGAGCCGCGCGATCGTCCTCGCCCACTTCGATCCGGCCGGCGGCTTCGACCCGCACGTCGTCCACGCCCTGCGGCGGTATCGGCCGCTCGCCGACCGGCTCGTCGTCGTCTCCACGGGCTGCCGAACGCTCCCGGCCGAGGCGTCCCGGCTCGTCGACGGCTTCGTGTCCCGGGCGAACGTCGGCTACGACTTCTGCAGCTGGCGGGCGGGGCTTGAGTCGCTCGGCGATCCGTCGTCTTTCGACGAGGTCGTGTGCGTCAATGACAGCGTCTACGGGCCGGTGTTCGACCTCGCCCCGGCGTTCGCCGACCGGCGGGTCGCGGAGGCCGACCTCTGGGGCATGGTGCTCTCCCAGCAGGACGTGCGGCGTTCCGGCCGCCTCGGGCCGCGGCCGCACGTCCAGTCGTGGTTCTTCGCCATGCGGCGGCCGCTGCTCGCTTCGGCCGCCTTCGGCGAGTTCTGGCGGTCCGTCGAGCCGCAGGCGGCCAAGGATGCCGTCATCGACCGGTACGAGATCGGCATGTCCGAGCACTTCACAGCGGCGGGCTTCCGGATCGCGGGGCTCTATGACCAGAGGATCGCCCGTCCGGTTTCGCTGGCGGAGCTCTGGCCGCACCTGAGCCTCGCGGCGCCGCTGCGATCCCGCAGGCTGCTGCGAAAGAGCCGTCGGATGCACAACCCCGCCGAGCTCCTCTGGCGGCGGCTGCTCGAGGCCGGCGTGCCCTACGTGAAGGTTTCGCTCCTCAAGGTCAACTACTACGGCCTCGACCTGGCGATCGTGCGCGAGGGGCTCCGCGGTCTCGCGGACTACGACGCCGCGCTCGTCGAGGCGCACCTGGCGCGGGTGCGGCCGGCCGCCTGACGGCTCGTCGCCGCGGCCGAGGATCGGCGGCGGGGCGTCCCGCACGGCTCTGGAAAGGTTCGGGGGGGGACGGTCTCCCCCGGGGCAAATTGATGTTGCCACGGCCACCTGCGTTCGTCACGGTAGCCCCCGCCAGCGAGGGAGGCCCCAAAGAGGGGTCAACGCGCACGGGCGGATGGAACCCGGCAGGGCTGACGTGATGCGGAAAACGATACCCTTCGTCGTGAAAAACCTGTTCGCCCGCGGGCGAACC
>JBIIUP010000190.1:0-6231 GCA_044339885.1 Pirellulales bacterium
GCGGTCTCGCCGAACAGCCGCCGCAGGAGCAGGTTCTTGGCGCTGTTGCCCGCCACGATGAGGTCCGCGTTCCACGCCTCCGCGTAGGGGATCAGCTCGCGGGCGGGATCGCCGGCCGCGTGGTCGGTCTCCACCGTCCTCCCGTGCGCGGCGAAGTAGGCCGCCGCCTTCTCCAGCCGACGGCCCGCGGTCTCCGCGTCGTCGCCGAAGTGCACCAGCCGCACCGGCGCCTCGGCGTACAGCCCCGACTGCACGAAGTGCTTGAAGGTCTTGGCGCTCTCCAGCGAGCCGGAGTAGGCGACGAGCACCCGCCTGATCGGCCGGAACTCCTCCCCCACGGCGAGAATCGGCCGCACGCCGTCGGACACCAGCCGCTCCAGGGCGTCGCGCGGCTCCGGCACCACGTCGTGCTCGAAGAGCCCCTGGAGCCCGAAGACGCACAGGTCGTGGTAGCGGACCAGGTCGGCGGCGATGGCGAAGGGGTCGCCCGTCTCCGCGCTCACGCCGTGCGCGACTCCCGCCTCGCGGCACCGCGTCGCGAACTGCTCCGCCGCGGCTGCGACGTCCGCCGCCGCCTGCTCGAACCGCTGCCGCCGCAGGTCGGCGGCCGCGACCTCCACGCCGACGCCCATCGGCCGCGGCCCCGTCCATTCCAGCCGCGCCGCATCGGTGACCGACAGCCCCGTGAGCCGGGCGGACCGCGGCCGGGCAATGTCGATGGCGTGCTCCGTCACGGCCCGGGCCGTGCGGCTGGTTCCCAGGCCGACGAGAATGCGAGCGATCATGCGGGCGACTCCACGGGGCGGTTTGCCGACCCATCATAGAGGCTCCTGCCGCGGCGGAACCACTTCGCCACCTCGATGATCGTGACGGGCACGAGGGAGACGCCGAGCACCTCCAGCCAATCGAACCCCGGCTGGGACTCGACCGCGAAGACCGGCTGCGTTGACGGGAGCGTGACGACGACCACCTGGAGCAGGCCGGAGACGACGATGGCCGCCAGGAGCGCGGGGTTGCCCAGGAAGTCGAGCTCCGGGGCCGTGACCCGGTCGCTGCGGCAGCCGATGGCGAAGAACAGCTGGGCGAACGCGGCCACGCAGAAGGTGACCGTCTGGGCGTGCGCGAGCCGGGCGGGGTCGCCCTGCCACTCGAACCAGAACACGCCGACCGTGACCGCCGCGATGAGCGCCCCGTGGGCGAGGATCTGCAGGCCGCGGCGGCGGGTGATCACCGGCTCGTGCGGCGGCCGCGGCCGCCGCCGCATGAGGTCCCGCTCCGGGGGCTCCAGCCCCAGCGCCAGGGCCGGCAGGCCGTCGGTGACGAGGTTCAGCCAGAGGATCTGGATCGCGGCCAGCGGGGGCGGCCAGCCGGCCACCGCCGCCACGAGCATGAGGAGCACCTCCCCGGCGTTGCAGGCCAGGAGGTAGTGCATGAACTTCTGGATGTTGTCGTAGATGCCCCGCCCCTCCTCCACGGCCGCGATGATCGAGGCGAAGTTGTCGTCGGTGAGCACCATGTCGGAGGCTTCCTTGGTGACGTCGGTGCCGGTGATGCCCATGGCGATGCCGATGTCGGCCGCCTTCACCGCCGGGGCGTCGTTGACGCCGTCCCCGGTCATCGCCACGACCTCCCCGTTCGCCTGCCAGGCCTTCACGACCCGCAGCTTGTGCTCCGCGGAGACCCGCGCGTAGACGGCGATCTCCCGCACCCGGGCGGCCAGCTCCTCCGGCGACATCCCGTCGAGCTCGGCGCCGGTGACGACCCGGCCCGCACCGTCGACCATGCCGAGCTCCCGCCCGATCGCCAGCGCCGTCGCCGGATGGTCGCCGGTGATCATCACGGGGCGGATGCCCGCGGAACGGCAGCGGTCCACCGCCCGGCGGGCCTCCTCCCGCGGCGGGTCGATCATTCCTGCGAGCCCGACGTGCACGAGATCCCGCTCGGCCCGTGCCGGCTCGGCGTCGAGCGGCTCTGCCGCGGACAGCTCGCGGTAGGCCAGCGAGAGCACCCGCAGGGCCCGGGTGGCCATCTCCGCGCCGCTGGCGAGGATCTCGCGCCGCCGCGATTCGTCGAGTGGCACGACGGCCCCGTCGCGAAGCTCGGCGACGCAGCAGGGCAGGACGGCCTCGGGGGCACCCTTCGTCTCCATGACGCGGCCGCCGTCGGGCCGCCGCACCACGACGCTCATCCGCTTGCGATCGGAGTCGAACGGGATCTCGAACACCGGCTGCTCAGCCGGATCGCCCGCCGCCACGCCCCCCTTGAGCGCGGCCACCAGGAGCGCTCCCTCGGTGGGATCGCCGACCACCCGCCAGCCGCCGCCGTCCCCAGCCGGCTCGACGGCGGCGTTGTTGCAGCGGGCGCCGATCGCCAGGAGGCGGTGCAGGTCCGACCCCCGGGCCACCACGACCGGGCGGGGACGACGCCCGCCGGCGTCCGCCACCACCGGGAGGAACTCGCCCTGCGGGGCGTAGCCCGAGCCGGTGACCGCGAACCGGCCCGCGGCCGTGACGATCTCGCGGACGGTCATCTCGTTGCGGGTCAGCGTCCCGGTCTTGTCCGAGCAGATCACCGTGATGCTGCCGAGCGTCTCGACACTCGGCAGCCGGCGGACCAGCGCGCTGCGGGCGACCATCCGCTGCAGGCCGATCGCCAGCACGAGCGTGACGACGGCGGGCAGGCCTTCGGGAACCGCGGCGACGGCCAGGCTCACCGCCCGCAGGAGCAGCTCGCCCAGGCCGCCCGCCCGCCACAGCGGCACGAGCCCTCCCCCCCGCCACAGCTCGAGCAGGAAGATCGCCCCCACGACCGCCAGGCAGATGACGATGAGCACCCGGCCGAGCTCCGCCAGCCGCCGCTGCAGGGGCGAGGTCTCGGGCGGGGACCGCTCCAGCAGGCTGGCGATCCGGCCCAGCTCGGTCTCCATGCCCGTGGCGACGACGACCGCCGCGCCGCGTCCCGCGGCGACGACGGTGCCCGCGTGGACGATCGACCGCCGTTCGCCGAGCGGTGCGGCGGCCGGGAGGGCGTCGGCCGGGGCCTTGTCGACGGGAACCGACTCGCCGGTGAGCGCCGACTCCTGCACCCGCAGCCCGAAACCCTCGACGAGGCGGGCGTCGGCGGGCACGTGGTCGCCGGCCTCCAGCTCGATCCGATCCCCGGGCACGAGCTCCCGGGTGGGGATCGCCGTCACCGCCCCATCCCGCACCGCCTTCGCCAGCGGTGCCGCCAGCCGCGCCAGCGCCGCCAGCGCCCGCGCCGCCCGCTCCTCCTGGAGGAACCCGATGATGGCGTTGACGAGCACGATGGCCGTGATCGCCGCCGTGTCGGCCCAGTCCCCCATGGCCGCCGCGATCACGGCCGCGACGATCAGGATCCCGATCACGAGCTCGCGGAACTGCCGGAGGAACCGCCGCCACCATGGCTCGGCCACCGTCTCCCGGAGCACGTTGGGCCCGGTGGCGACCAGCCGCCGCGCGGCCTCCGCGGCCGACAGGCCGCCCACCGGATCGGTGCCGAGCCGGGCGCACACCTCGTCCGCGGGCAGCGCATACCACCGCGGCGCGGCAGCCCGACCGTCGGGGCCGTCCGCCGCGCCGCCGAGGAAACCCGGGTCCTTCATGATTGGCGGCACACGAGAGGAGGCCCCGGCCGACGAGCGGAACTCTGCCGCGGCCGCCGCGGCACTGACGAGCGGGGACGGGCAATCCTATCCGCGCCGCGGCCGGCGGTTCCTCCCGACCTTCTCGCGAACCGCACCGCCGCCGCTCACGCCAGCAGCCAGCGGGCCAGCGAGAAATAGATCGTGAGCGTCGCCATGTCGGTGGCGGCCAGGGCGATTGGGCCGGCGGCCACCCTGGGGTCGCGGGCGAAGAACCGCAGGACCGAGGGGATCGCCAGGCCGATGACCGCGGCGCAGCTGACGCCCCCGGCGATCCCGCCGAGGAGGCAGGCCGCCACGCCCGCGTGGCCGAGCCACACCAGCGCCACCGCGGCCACCGCCGCGCCGCTGGCCAGCCCGAGGAGCAGTCCCGTGAACGACTCGATCCGGAGGGCCTTCGCGATGCCGGCGAGCGTCGGCCGCCCACGGTGGAGCTGCTGGAGGGCGAGGCTCACCGACTGGATGCTCACGCTCTCGGCGAGGGCCAGCACCACCGGAATGAAGACCGCCAGCGCCACCGTCCTCTCGAGTTCCGCCTCGAAGGCCCCGGCGAGGAAGGCCGCGACGATGCCCCCGACGATGTTGGCCACCAGCCAGGGGAACCGGCTCCTGAAAGCGGCGACCGCCGAGGTCCGCTGCGACTCCTGGAACCGGACGCCGATGAGCTGGAACAGGTCGTCGGTCTCCTCGCGGCGGTCGAGGTCGGCCAGCTCCTCCGTGTAGAGGTCGACGTCGACGACTCCCAGCAGCCGCCGCTCCGCGTCGAGCACCGGGAAGGCGAGCAGCTTGTGGAGGAGGAAGAACTCGCAGGCGTCGAGCACCGTCGCCGAGGACGGGATGGCGACCACCTTCCGCACCATGACCTCCCGCAGGGGCGTGGAGTCGACGCTGAGCAGGAGCCGGCGGGTGGGCACGACCCCCTCGAGCCGGCCCGCCGCGTCGACCACGTAGAAGTAGATGATGCGGCCCGCGGGCGGTGCGGTCCGCGCGGCGGCGATCGCCTCGCCCACCGTCTGGTCGACGCCCAGCCGCGGGATGTCCGTCCGCATGTGCCGCGCGACGGGATCGTCGAGATGGGACGTCGTGCTCGGGGCCATCGTGCGGCTGTCCTCAGGGCAGCCGGCGGCGCAGGACCACGAGTGGATCGGTCTCCTCACGGACGGCCCGGTAGCTCATCGGCTTGGCGAGGATCATGCCCGCCACGAAGCCCGCGATGTGCGCCGAGTAGGCCACGCCGCCCCCCCCGCCCTGGTCGAAGAAGCCGCTGACGATCTGGAACAGGAACCAGATGCCGACGGCCACGTAGCCCGGCACGTCGACCATCATCCGCAGCAGGATCACGCTGACCCGCCGCTGGGGGTGGAGCACGAGGTAGGCCCCCAGCACGCCCGAGATCGCCCCCGAGGCCCCCAGGCAGGGCGTCAGCGCGGTCTCACCGGAGCTGTTGAGCGCCACGAAGGCCAGCGAGGCGATCACGCCGGTGGCCAGGTAGAAGAGCAGGTATCTCACGTGCCCCATGTCGTCCTCGATGTTGTCACCGAAGATCCACAGGAACCACATGTTGCCCAGCAGGTGCATGACGCTGCCGTGCATGAAGATCGCGGTGAAGAGCGTCATCCAGGGGGGGATCGGCGTCCGCCGCAGCCCCGGATCGGGCACCTCGAAGTCTCCCTGGGGCGTGTGCACGGTGCGGACCGAGGGCTCGGTCTCGATGTCCCGCCCGGTGATGATCTCCGCCGGCACCTGCACGTAGGCCATCGTGAAGGCGTCGTTGGTCCCCATGCCCTGGAGCACCGTGAACACGAACACGTTCGCGGCGATCAGCGCGATCGACACGAAGGGAAACGTGCGGCGGTCCGTGTTGTCGTCACCGACGGGAAAGACCATGGCGGGAGCCTATCGTGAGAACCTGTGGACCATCGTGTTGCGGTAGACCTCGCCCGGCTCGAGCCGCCACGAGGGCCAGTCCGGATGATGGATGCTGTCCGGATACTTCTGCGTCTCCAGGCACAGGCCGCCGTTGGCCCGGTAGACGGCCCCCTGCTTCCCCGTGAGCGTGCCGTCGAGGTAGATGCCCATGTAGACCTGCACGCCCGGCTGGTCGGCGAGCAGCTCCAGCGTGCGGCCGCTGGCCGGATCGCGGAACGTCGCGACGCTGCGGAGCCCGCCGTCCGGCTTCCAGTCGCGGACGGCGTAGCAGTGGTCGACGCCGCGGGGCGCGTCGGGGGCGTCGCTCTGGGGAAGCGCCGCGATCGCCGGTCCGCAGCGGGCCCACGGCCGGCGCTCCGGCCGGAAGTCGAAGGGGGTGCCCTCGACGGGCACCAGTTCGCCCGTGGGGACGCTCTCCGCATCGAGCCGCAGGTAGCGGTCGGCGACGACGGCCAGTTCCTGGTCGGCGATCGACCCGGAGGCGTGGCCGGCGAGGTTCCAGTAGGAGTGGTGGGCCAGGTTCACGATCGTCGGGGCGGAGGTCGTGGCCGTCATCTCGACCCACAGTTCGCCGGCGGGCGTGAGCGTGTAGATGGTCCGCACCGCGAGCCGGCCAGGATAGCCCTCCTCGCCGTCGGGGG
>JBIIUP010000191.1:0-6210 GCA_044339885.1 Pirellulales bacterium
CGCGGCAGCCCGGTCGGCTTCGGTAGCCCGGTCGCCGTGCGACCGGGAATTCGGGGCGCATCACGCCGCACGTCCCCCTGCGGCCGGTTTCCCGGTTGCATGGCAACCGGGCTACTGAGTCGGTCGGCTTCGGTGGCCGCGGCGGCCCGGTCGTCTTCGGTAGCCCGGTCGCCGTGCGACCGGGAATCCGGGTCGCATCACGCCGCACGTCCCCCTGCGGCCGGTCTCCCGGTTGCATGGCAACCGGGCTACGCATGGCAACCGGGCTATGCACGCTCACCCGGTCACGACCGGGTGAGCGTGCCCTTCGTGCTCGGCACGCCCGGCTGACGGGGATCGGGCTCGACCGCCGTGCGGAGGGCCCGCGCGGCCGCCTTGAACACCGCCTCGGCGATGTGGTGCCCGTTACGGCCATGGTGCAGGACGGCGTGGAAGTTCATGCCCGCCGTGGCGGCCACGCTCTCCCAGAAGACCTCCACGAGCTGCGCGTCGAAGCTGCCGATCGTCGGGACCGGGAAGTCGACGGCGAACACGCAGGCGGCGCGGCCGCCGAGGTCGACGGCCACGGTCGCCAGCGACTCGTCCATCGGGATGATCGCGTGGCCGTAGCGACGGATGCCCCGCCGGTCGCCGAGGGCCTCGGCGAGGGCGGCGCCCAGGGCCCGGCCCACGTCCTCCACCGAATGGTGGCCGTCCACGTGGAGGTCGCCGGTGCAGGCCACCTCCAGGTCGAAGAGCGCATGCCCGGCCAGGAGCGTGAGCATGTGGTCGAAGAAGCCGAGGCCCGTCCGGACCTCGGCCCGACCGGTGCCGTCGAGGTCGATGGTCAGCCGGATATCGGTCTCCTTGGTCGTGCGGGAGACGGTCGCGGCGCGGGGCATGACGTGGTTCCTGGGTGGTGGTCAGAGGGTGCCGAGGCGGGCGAGGAAGGCGTCAATCTCGGCGTCTGTGCCGACGGTGATCCGCAGGCCGTCTCCCCAGCCCGCGAAGCTCATGAAGCGGACGAGGATCCCCGCTTCCTTGAGTTTCTCGTAGACGGCCCGATGGGGCCGCGAGGGGTGCGTGCACCACACGAAGTTCGCCTGGCTCTCCACCGCGTCCCAGCCGAGGGCCCGCAGGGCGTCGGTGAGCCGCCGCCGCGTGGCGAGGATCTTGGCCCGGTTGCCGGCGAGCCATTCCTGGTCCGCGATCGCGGCGGTCGCCGCGGCGATCGAGAGCGTGTCGCAGTTGTAGGAATCCTTCACCTTGCGGAGCTGCTCGACCACGTGCGGCTGGGCGACGGCGAAGCCGAACCGCAGGCCGGCCAGGGCGTAGGACTTGCTGAACGATCGGGTCACGATCACCCGGTCGTTCTCCTTGACGAGCCCGAGGCAGTCGGCATCCGCGAAGTCGCCGTAGGCCTCGTCGACCACCAGCGCGCAGGGAAGCCGGGCGGCGAGTTCACGGACGCGATCGGGGAGCACGAGCGTGCCCGACGGGCTGTTGGGATTGGCGAGGATCGCCAGCCGCAGGTCGTCGCGGGCCGCGGCGAAGCCGGCGCCGAGCGACCAGTCGCGGTCGAAGGGAACCTCCTCGCAGTCCGCCCCCTGGATGCCGGCGAGCGTGCGGTAGAGGATGTAGCTGGGATACGGCATCCGCAGGCACTCGCCGGGCCCCACGAAGGTCCGCACGAGGATCGTGAGCAGGTCGTCGCTGCCGTTGCCGCACAGGATCCAGTCGGGATCGACCCCGAGCACCTCGGCCGCCGTCGTGCGAAACGCCGTGGCCAGCGGGTCGGGATACCTGGCGAGCGTGCGGCCGGCGACGGCGGCGGCGACGGCGCGTGACACCGCCGGCGACGGCGGGTAGGGGTTCTCGTTGGTGTTGAGCTTGATCCAGTCGCCCCCCTGCGGCTGCTCGCCCGGGACGTAGCCGGCCAGCGCGGCGATGTCGAGCCGCACGAGGCGGCGGGCGGCGGAAGCGGGGGACTGGTTCATGGCGTCGTGCGGAGGGCTTCCAAAGTCTAGATCGCATTCGACAAACGCGTAGCGGCGCCCTGGCAAGCCTGGTGGCGGGGCGAAGGGGGTCGGCGAACGCTCGAGGAGCCTGGGGCCGCTTCGGCCCACAGCGACGAGACTTTTGCCGCCCCCGAGCCGGCGCTCCACGGAGGCGGGGTGCGGTCTCGCTCACGATCGCCGCCGGGCCGCAGCGTCGGCACGACCGGCACGACCGGCACGACCGGGGCGCCCGTCGCGCGGTCACCGTCCTGCGGGTGCGGCGCACGTCCGGGCGGGTCGCCGCGGGCAACCCCGCCTCGGCAACGCCTGCGGATCACTCGCGAACCCTGTGGAGCATCATCCGCGAGCCGGCTGCCCCTCTCAGGAACCGCTCGGGTGCTCCAGCCGCGCCTCGACGCTCCGGCGGTGGGCCGTCAGGCCCTCGGTGTCCGCGAGCAGGCGGATGTCGTCGGCCAGCGCCGCGAGGTCGGCCTCGGCCAGCCGGATGACGCTGCCGCCGCGGAGGAACTCGTTCGCCGACAGCCCGGCGGCGAACCGCGCCGTGCCCCCCGTCGGGAGCACGTGCGAGGGGCCGGCCGCGTAGTCGCCGGCCGCCACCGGGCTCCACGGGCCGAGGAAGGCCGCGCCGGCGTGGCGGATGCGGTCCAGCGTCGCCTCGGGGTCGCGGGTGTCGACCGAGAGATGCTCCGCCGCCAGCTCGTCGGCGAGCGCGACCGCATCCTCCTCGTCGCGGGTGACCACGATCGCCCCGAACCGCTCGAGGCTCTCGCGGGCGAGGTCGCCCCGCTCGAGGACGGCCAGGCGGCGTTCGATCGCGGCGGCGACCGCGTCGGCGACGGCCGCGCTCGGCGTGAGCAGGATCGCCGAGCCGGGCGAGTGCTCCGCCTGGGCGAGCATGTCGGCCGCGATGAACTCGGGCCGCGCCCCCGCGTCGGCCACGATCACGATCTCGCTGGGTCCGGCGATCGAGTCGATCGAGACGTCGCCGTAGACGTGCTCCTTCGCCAACGCCACGAAGAGATTGCCCGGGCCGACGATCTTGTCGACGCGGGGAAGGCCGGCCACGCCGTAGGCGAGCGCCGCCACGGCCTGGGCGCCGCCGGCGCGGACGACGGTCGTCACGCCGAGCTCCCGGCAGGTCGCCAGCACGTGCTGGTTCTCCGAACCGAACGGGGTCGGCGGGGCCACCACCACGATCTCAGGCACGCCCGCGACCCGCGCCGGCACGACGGTCATGAGCAGGGTGGAGGGATAGGCCGCGGCGCCGCCGGGCACGCACACGCCCACGCGGTCGAGCGGCAGGTACCGCTGCCGCAGGCAGCCGCCCCCGGCCAGCGGCACGGTCACGTCCCGGGCGAGCAACGCCCGTTGGAAGAGCTCCACGCGGTCGCGAATCCGGCGCACCGCGGCGAGAAACTCGGGGCTCGCCGCGCGGTGGGCCGCGTCGAGGGCCTCCGCCGGCACCAGGAGCGTCTCCGCGGTGACGGCGGCGCCGTCGATCCGCCGCGTGTAGTCCAGCAGGGCGTCGAGGCCCCGCGTGCGGACGTCGCCGCAGATCCGCTCCACGACCTGCCGCGGCGTCAGCGGCGCGCCGAAGACCTCGATGGTTCGCTGCCGTCCCGCGGGGCTGACCATGTCCCCCTGCGACACGAGCTTCCGGCGGAGCGACTCCAGCCGCTCACGGCCGTCCGGCGAGGCGAGGTCGATCCGGGCGCAGGGACACGTTCGGGCTGATGACATGACGATCAAGGATACCGTCGATCAAGGGATCGACGAGACGCCGCGGCCGTCAGCGGGTGGCGACCGACGTGGCGTCGCCCGTCCAACGGGCGGACCAGAGATCCGCCAGCCGGGCCAACGGCTCCCCGGCATCGCCCGGCCCAGCGCCCCCGGCGCCGATCTGGCGGAGGATCGCCAGGCCTCGGGCCGCCAGCGGGGAGGGGCCGTCCGCGCGGCGGTCGCCGAACACGGGGTCGGCCGGCCGGCCGGCAGCCGCGGCCGGCACGGCCGCCAGCCGGCCGTCGATGGCGACCGCGCGGTCGAGCGCCGCGGTGGCCTGCTCGGGGCGGCCGAGCGCCTCAAGCGTCAGCGCCTGCCGCACGAAGGTGTCGGGGTCGTCCTGGGCCGTCGCCGCGGCGCTGCGATAGCTGGCGAGTGCCGCGGCGAGCCGTGACGGATCCTCCATGGCCGCGCGAAGGTGGCCGTCCCCCACGGCGACGAGCTTCGCGGCCCGGCGCCTGGCGAGGGCATTCGAAGGGCGAACCGCGACCGCGGCGTTCGCCGGCCGCGACACGGCGGCGATCGCCGACCGCGCCGCCGGCCGACGCGGCGGCGTCGACGAGACGCCGAGGAAGGGCAGCACGCCGGCGGGGCCGAACTGCGGACCGACACCGGCGGGAAGCATCACGGCGTACGGCGAGCAGGCCACGCCCCAGGGCGAGATGCCGCAGCCGGGCAGCCAGTTCGTCGGAAGGCCGCACCACGGCACCGGCGCGACCGCTCCGGAGAAGAATCCGCCGCCATACGGCGCGGACATGAAGAACGCATCGCGGCCGATCACGGTGGACGACCCGTACCAGCCTCCGAAGCCCGTGCCGCACCAGGGACGCCACGCCGGTCGGCAGCCCCAGCCACCTCCCCAGCCCCACGCCCGCGGCCCGCACCAGCCGCCGATCGGAGGCGCGCACCAGCCACGCGTGCGCGGCGCGCACCAACCTCCGCCCCAACCCGACCGGGTGACCGCCGTGCTGTAGCCCGCGGTGAAGCCGGCGTTGCCGAAGGCGAAACCGCCGGGCGCCGCGCACCCGGGATTGGCCCGGACAGGTTGAGGGACGAAGCCGGCCATCGCGACCGCGACGGCCACCACCATCCCGAGGCGACGACGACCCATGGAAGCGGACTCCGAACGTGAAGCGGATTCCACCGACGACCTCTTTTTACCAGATACGGCCGGTGCCGGGCGAGCGTTCGGTGGCGGCCGAGCCGCCGCCCGGCCACCGTGATGCCGCCGGGCGATTGGGGGGACTCCGGGGTGGTGCTAGCATCGCCGCCGGAGTCACCAGCACCCCGGACGACCGTCGGACAAGGCACGCGGCATGGCACACGGCATCGAACTCGGCGTCCGACTCGGCCTGTCGCGGCCCCTGGCGGTACGGCTCGCCCACCTGCGGACGCCCGCGCGAATCCAGGACTTCGTGAACGCGATCCCCTGGAACCACGAGGAAGACGGCCCGACGGCCCACGCGGTGGCGAGCGTCCTGGCGCGCCGCCGCGCCCACTGCGTCGAGGCGGCGTTCGTCGCGGCCTGCGGACTCTGGCTGGCTGGCGAGCCGCCGCTGCTCATGGACATGGGTGCCAGCGGCGGCGACGTGGACCATGTGGTCGCGGTCTTCCGGCGCCGCGGACTGTGGGGGGCGATCTCCAAGAGCAACAGCCCCTTCCTGCGATACCGCGACCCGATCCACCGGACGCTCCGGGAACTCTCGATCTCCTTCTTCCCCCAATACGTCAAGGGACGCGCCAAGACGCTCCGCACCTACTCCGTCGCGGTCGACCTGCGGCGTCACGACCCGCGGCTCTGGGTCACGCACCCGGGCTTCTGCCACGAGGTGGTCGACTCGCTCACGGCGGCCCGCCACTACGCCCTGCTGTCGCCGGCGGCCGCCCGTGACCTCCGCCCGATCGACGAGATCGAGGACCGCGGCAACGCCATCAAGGAATTCCCCCCACGCACCGCCCCGCGATGACCCCTCGCCCCCGGGAAGCGCGAAGCCGGGAAACCTGGGCAGGGCCGGTGACGGGAAGGTGAGTCGCCCCGGCGTCCCGGTCTGGCCTCGGCGGCCCTCCCCGCGTACTGTCCCGCCTTCAGTCAGCACCCCGGGGCAGCCATGCTCGGCACGCCGCCACTCCGGACACGGTCCATCGCGAGCCGCCTCCGCGCGGGCCTCGCCGCCTGCGGCTGCGCGGTCGTGATCGTCGCGGCGGCCGCGGCCGGCGAGCATCCGCACGTCTGCCCGGGCCCGGGATGCGAACCGAACTGCCCCGTGCGACCGGCGCACTTCGGCCACTACACGACGCAGTGGCGCCGGTGGCCCGGCACGGAGACCGCCTCCGGCACGAAGGCGGACGCCGCGACGCCCGCGGCACCGCCGAAGTCGGTGGTGCCGGGAAGCGACGAGGAATCGCCACGCCGCCCGGCCGATACCCTGCCGGC
>JBIIUP010000028.1:0-20274 GCA_044339885.1 Pirellulales bacterium
CGGGCGGCCTGCTCGTCGCGGCGCGACACGACGAAGCTGCGAGCGGCCGGTTCGAGGAGCTTGGCACGACCACCCGTGCCGGCCAGCGACTGCGCGAGCGCCGCCAGCTGCTCCCGGGCGGCCGCCCGCTGCCGCCGCAGGAACCAGAGGCCCGTGCCGATCCCGCCGCCGGCCACCACGGTCCCCAGGGCCGCCGCGATCCCGGCCTTCAGCCCGAACGCCTCCGCGAGGTCTCCCGGGACCAGCGCGAAGGCGGCCGCGGCGGCGGCGAGTCCGGCCACGAGCGGGCCGACCGTCACCGCCGCCCGGGTGCCAGCCCCGAAGGCCCGCGTGGCCGCGGGCAGGCTGACGATCTCCTTGGCCCGCGCGACGGCCTCGGTCTCCAGGGCCGTCAATCCGGCCAGGAGCTCCGGGCCCGCCGGCGGTGGTTCGGACTGCTCCGGCCCGGCGGCGGCGCTCGCCGGCGAACCGCCGCAGGACTCGAAAAACTTCGTCGCCTCGGCGAGGGCCGAGTCGATCCTCGCGACCGACTGGGCGAGCTCTTTCTCGGCCTTGGCGAAGATCCGTTGCGGCTGCTTGCGCTCGTCCTTGTACCGCTCGCGGGACTGCATCTCGTCGAACTGGTCATCCTCGCGAGCCCGGGCCTCCTCCTGCTGGGACTGGCGGACGATCGTGGCCGACAGCTTCTTGCGCTGCTCGTCGAGCTTGGCCTGCTCGGACTCGGCCGTGGCCGCGGTCCGCTTGGTCACCGTCGCGTATTCCTGCCGCGTGGCCTCGATCTCGCCGGCGTACTTCTTCCGCACGCCGGCGAGGGCCGCATCGGCCTCGGTGCGGGCCGCGGCCGTCTCGGCCTCGTGGTCGGCAACGACCTGCCGCTCGAGCTTCGCCCGCTGGGCTGCGGCCCGGCGCAGGGTCTCCATCTGCGTGCGGAGGATGTCGCGGTCGTAGGGGGAAGCGGTCACGGGAGGAGCGTCCGGGTGAGGGCGGGGTGACGGGGGAATGCGCTGCGGGAGGGGCCGCGGACCGGGGTCAGTGGCTGTCGTCCTCGCTGACGTCGCGGATGGCGCGGGCGAGCACCTCGGCGAGCCGGCCCACCGCTTCGAGCGTCTCCTTGACGCTCGGCAGCAGGGGCTCGATGTGCTGCTTGTGGAAGGCCTTGCTCGTGGAGTCGTCCCAGGTCTCGCGGGCCGACTCCCACTTGATGCCGAGATGCTTCAGCGAGAGCGCCATCTTCGAGGCGCCGCTGGAGAGATCGCCGACCTTCATGTCCCCTCCTTCCCGCCGTCGGTCGCGGGTGCGGTCGCCGCCGTCGCCTGCGGGTCGTCGGCGACCTGGCGGGTCATCGCGGGCGCCGCGGAGGCCGCGGCGCCCGCCGTGCCCTGCGGCGAGGGGGCGGCGCGATAGGCCTCCAGCGCCTGGAGCATCCGTTCCAGGTGCGCGGCGGCCCGCGGGCAGTCGGTGTCGATCACCTCGCGGAACCGAACGAGCCGGACGCAGGCCTCGCGGAACTGCTGGAGCACCACCGGCGTCCAGCGCCGCACCGCCTCGGCCTTCCGCTCCGCCTGCTCCAGGCGGGCCTTCGCCTTGGCGAGCGCCTTCTTCTCCTCGATGCAGGAGGGGGTGTTGTCGCCCACCTTCTTGAAGGCGCGGCAGTATTCGAGGTCCTTCACGGCCTTGTTCACGGCGTCGGACCGCCGGCGAATCTCGGCCTTCCAATGGGCGGCCTGGTCCACGGTGATCCAGTCGACGGCCCGCTGCCCCTGGAGCTCGATCTCGGCGAGCGACTGGCCGGTCTCGTGCGCGAAGCTGGCGATCGCGGCCCTCACGTAGGCCAGCGTCTCGATCGACTTGACATCTGCCTGGTCCGACATGATCCATCCGCCGGCGCCGGGCGTTACCGCTGCTGCTGATACTCTTCGACCCGCTCGGCCTTGCGGATGAGGTACGGAACGTAGTCACCCGTCGCCTCGGCGAACCGGCCGAACGTGGCGAGCTGCTGCTCGAACTCCTCGGCGAACTTCTGGTGCTCCGCATCCCGCCAGGTCGAGCCCAGCGCGGCCAGCTGCCGCTGCACCATCTGCATCTGGGCCATCACCTCGGTGCTGAAATGCCGCAGCCGGGCGGCGAACCGCCTGAGCTCCTGCGGATCGACGATGGCCTGACCCATGGCGGCTCTCCCCGTGCGTGGCCCGTCGGCGCCATGCCGCCGGGACACCCGTATCCTACCGTCGGCCGGGTCAGGGCGAACAGCGGCACGTTGCTAGACTGTGCCGCCGACGGGCCTCGCGGCCCGGCCGATCCCGCCCCCATTCCCGTTCCCGGAGCCCCCGACGTGTCGCATTCCGCATCCCCCGGCCGGCCGACCGGCGCCCCAGAGGTGGAAAGCTCGATCCAGCCCGCCACGGGCTGGCACGTGGCCCACCTCTTCTACGAGTTCGACCGGCCGCGGCTGGCGGCCCTGTCGGCCGAACGGCGGGGAGAGGTCGTGCGGCAGTTTCTCGACGCCCTCGATCCCGCGGCGGGCCACGCGCCGACCCGGCTCCAGACCTGGATCGTGCCCGGACACAAGGCCGACTTCGGCGTCGTCGCGATGGATCCCTCCCCGCTGCGGGTCGATGCCGTCCACCAGCGGCTGCGGGGCGGCCCCCTTGGCGAGGTCGTCCGGCCGACGTGGTCGTTCGTGGGCCTCACGGAGGTCAGCGAGTACGTCCCGACCGTCGAGCAGTACGGCCAGCGGCTCGTCGAGGAGGGGGAGTCGCCCGACAGCCCGTCGTACCGGGCCAAGGTTCAGGGCTACGCCGCCCGCGAGGACGCGATGCGGAAGGCCCGGCTTGAGCCCGAGCTGCCACCGTGGCCGAACGCCTGCTTCTACCCGATGAACAAGAGCCGTGTCCTCGGCGCCAACTGGTTCACGCTGCCCTTCGCGGAGCGCAGCCGGCTGATGGCGGAGCACGGCCGGACGGGCATGACGTTCGGCGGTCGCGTGACCCAGCTCATCACCGTGTCGGTGGGCCTCGACGACTGGGAGTGGGGCGTCACCCTGTGGGCGCGGCGGCCGGAGTTCCTCAAGGAGATCGTCTACACCATGCGGTTCGACGAGGCCAGCGCGCGATACGCCGAATTCGGCCCGTTCTACACTGGATTCGCGGCGCAGCCCGCCGAGATCCTCGCCCACTGCGCGGTCGCCCCGTAGCGACCGCCACGCGAGCGGCCGGCGCCGCGCGCGATGCTACCGACGATCCGGCCCCAGCGGCCCGAGGACGAGGTCCACCGCGGTGCCCCGGGGGGGCACCCGGCCCGCGAACACCTCGAAGAGGAGCTCGTCGTTGGCCTGGGAGCTCTCGATGGGCAGGTCGAGCATCGCGGTCGGGAAGTTGGAGACGCAGATCAGGTCGCCGCCGTCGGCCTCGTACCGCGTGGTGCCGTCCTGCGGATCCCGCCACAGCGAGCTGCCGGCGAAGACCCAGTCGGCGGCGAGCGGCTCGCCGGTCGTGGCGTTGCGGATCCAGTCCTGGGCCCGGGACTCCCGGGCGACGCCCTCGGAGTCGCGCCACCGCGCCCGCACCGCCACCTTCGCACCGTGGGCCGGCGTGTAGTCGGGCCGGAAGCTCACTGGACCACCCGGGTCGAGGCCGATCGCCAGCAGCGCCGCATGGATGAGGCGGCCCGGGGCTTTCGTCGCCACGACCGCCTCGTGCTCCTTCGTGCCAGCAGGGCAGGCAAACACCTCGATCGGTCCCTCGTCGAGGACGACCGTCGCCCCCACGACGACCTCCTTCCGCACGCGGTCGACCCAGATCTCCGCGGTCGGCGAGAGCCGCGTGAGGTCCGGGTGGCGGTCGGCGGCGGGTACGGACGGAGCCACCGCGGCGTCACCGGGCTCGGCGGCCGCCGCTCCCCGGGCGATCGCGCAGGCGGCGACGAGCAGGCCCGCGAGCACCGGCCGGCGGCTCGGACTGCTCTTCCGCGGCCGGGCTGGAGGTGTGTTCCGTCGAAGCATGCGGGTTTTCGGGGGCGCGGGTCGTGGAGAGGGCGTTCCTCGTCGGCTACCATACCGGCTCGGTAACGGCAGGGAAACCTGCCGTGGTGAGCAGCCGCTGCAGTCGGCGGCCCACTGTCGGACCTGTTTCGGAGCAACGATGGTGTCGACGAACGGCCGCCCCCGGCGGCAACGGTCTTCCCGGAAGAGCGACGGTCTGCAGGCGGGCGACGCACCGCCGACGGTTGCCGCGCCGGCTCGCCGCCGCCCGATGAAGCCCGCCGTCGTGCGGCTCGGGGGCCGCAAGGCCGCCGATTGGATCGAGGCCTGCGCGCGGACGGGGCAGGCGATGCCCGTGCGGACGCGGATCCGCGTGCTGGCCCGTGCGGTGCGCCGCGGAGCCCACGGTGGCCGCCGCGCCGATGCGGTCGAGGCGGCGATCGCCGGCTGTGTCGACGACGCCGCGGCCGCGCCCGCCGATCGCTGGCTGCTCTGCGAGGCGGCCACCTGGGGGCTCGCCTGGTTCGCACGGCGGCGGCGGGCGGGCGGATCGGCCGGCAGCCTCCTGGAGCGGCTGGCCGCGCAAGGCCGCGACGCGCAGACGGCCCTGGCGGCTCGGGACACGCTCCCCGCGCCGTTCGTCATCGCGCTGGCGCGGCTGTTCGCCGACATCGAGGCCTGCGCGGCGCTGGGGACGTCCGCCCGGGCGTCGGTCGCCGAGGAGATCGGCCGGCTCGTGACCGCCGACGGCGCGGTCGGGCTCGCCGGCTCGACCGCGATCCTCGAACGGGTGATCCGTTGGACGGCCGCCCGTGCCGCCGGACTGGCCACCGGCGGCCTGCCCTGGGACGACGAGACGGACCGGCGCTGGGCGCGGGCGGCCTCCGGGGCGATCCTGCTCCTCGGGGAACGGGGCCGGGTGCTCTCCGGCACGGACCACGCCGACCGACGGTCGGCCACGGCGGTGCTGGAGGCGCTCCGGCGTGCCGGCGACCACGTCGACGAGCGGGTCCGGCGAACGGCCCGGGCGGTCGCCACGGGCCGGACGCCGCGTGGTCGGCTCCGGAAGCCCGACCTGCACGACTCGGCAGCGGCGCTGACGGTGATCCGCACGGGCTGGGGACGCGACGCCGTCCGGGTGCTCGTCGATTACCGCGACGCGGTGCCGCGGCTGGAGATCGCCGTCGCCGACCGGCTCCTCGTGGATGGGGCGTGGCACTGGTCCGCGAAGCTCGGCGGCCGGCCCCTGGAGGCCGAGGCCGGCTGGACGGTGGCCTGCTGGGAGTCCGGCCGCAAGGCCGCGTTCCTCGAGATCGTGGCCCCGCTCGTCGGCGGCATGCAGATCGAGCGTCACGTCGTGGTGCTCCGGAAGTCCGCGATCGTGCTCCTCGCCGACGTCGTCAGGCCGGCGGCGGGCGGTGCCGCCGCCCCGGACGAGATCCTCTACCGGGCCGACGTGCCACTGGCGGCGGGTCTCGACGTCGACATCGCGGCGGAGACCCGTGAGGCGGTCATCTTCGACACGACCATGCGGGGCACGGTGCTGCCCCTGGCGCTGCCGGAATGGCGCGGTTGCGGGGCCGGGAGCCTGGCGAGCGCCGCCGGCACGCTGACTCTCGAGCAATCCGGGCGCGGCCGCCTCTACGCGCCACTGTGGTTCGACTGCGACGCCTCGCGGGTCGGTCGTCCGCTGACCTGGCGGCAGCTCACCGTGGCCGACACCCGGCGGAACCTCCCCCGGCACCAGGCGGCGGGCTTCCGCGTGCAGTCGGGCCAGGAGCAGTGGCTGCTCTACCGGTCGCTCGACGTGGCCCGCAACCGGACGCTCCTGGGCTGCAACGTGTCGGCCGAGTTCCTCCTGGGGCGCGTGAAGCGGTCCGGCGAGGTGGCGCGGACGCTGGAAATCGAGTGACACCGGCCGATGAGGCCCGAACAGATGCCGCCCGACGAAGCGGTCCGCGACCGGTGCCGGGCGAACCTCGCAGCCGTCGCGGGACGCGCGGCGGAGGCCTGCCGTCGGGCGGGACGATCCCCGGGCGACGTGACGATCGTGGCCGTGACCAAGTACGTCGGCGCCGAGACGGCGCGGCTGGTCGCCGAGGCCGGCTGTCTCGACCTCGCGGAGAGCCGGCCCCAGCAACTGTGGTCCAAGGCGGAGGCGCTGGCGGACCTCGTGCCGGCCCCCCGCTGGCACCTCGTCGGGCACCTGCAGCGGAACAAGATCCGGCGGACGCTGCCCCATCTGGCGCTGCTCCACTCGCTCGACAGCCGGCGGCTGCTGGAGGCCCTGGAGGCGGAGGCCGCCGCGGCGGGGCGGCCGTGCGCGGCGCTCGTGGAGGTGAACCTCACGGACGATCCGGGGCGGACGGGCGCGACGCCGGCCGAGGCCGAGGCCATCGTCGCCGCGGCCGGCGGGTCGGATCGCGTCGTGATCCGGGGGCTCATGGGCATGGCCGGCGTGCCCGACGGCGACGCCGGCGCGGCGCGGCGGGATTTCGCCCGGCTTCGCGAACTCCGCGACCGGCTCGTCGCCACCGCGCCCGGGGGTGCCGGGCTGCGGGAGCTGTCGATGGGCATGAGCGGCGACTTCGAGGCGGCGATCCTCGAGGGATCGACCATGGTCCGCATCGGATCGGCGCTGTTCGAGGGCCTGCCCCGGTAGCCGGGCGCGGGCGGCGACCGCCGCCGGGCGCGGTGGCGGCCGTCAGTCGAAGCGGACCTCGAGGATCTCGAACTTCAGCGTGCCGGCCGGGACGTCGATCGAGACCTTCTCGCCCACCTTGCGGCCCAGGAATCCCTGCGCGAGCGGGCTGGCGACATTGATGCGGCCCGCGTCGAAATCCTCCTCGCCGGCGCCGACGAGGACGTAGATCTCCTCGTCCCCGAACTTCAGGTCCTTGACCACGACCGTGGCCCCGAAGACCACCTCATCGGTCGCCTCCTTGGCACGCTCCACGATCACGGCCCGCGCCAGCTTGTCGCGGAGGACGTTGATCTTCGCCTGCATCATGCCCTGGCTCTCGCGGGCGCCGTGATACTCGGCGTTCTCGCTGAGGTCGCCCTCGCTGCGGGCGGCCGCCACCCGCTGGGCCAGCTTGGGCATCTCCACGGTCTCGAGCTGTTCGACTTCGGCCTTGAGCTTGTCGTATCCGGCGCGGGTCATGGGGATACGGTCGGAGGACATGGCGGAAACTCCGGGATCGAAACGGAAATCCGGGGACGCTGGGGCCGGCCGTGACGGGCGACCGGCGAGCCGCCGCTCAGACGGCGGCGGACGATTCGAGGGAGTAGAGCAGTCGGCCGCAGCTGCGGCACTGCACGAGCCGGCCGAGTAGCAGCTCGGAGATCATGTTGCCGGTGATCTGCTGGCAGCAGCCGCCGCAGCTCTGCCCGTCGACGGCCGCCAGGCCGTCGGCCCCCTTCTGCTTCACCGCGCGGTCGTACTTCTCCCGCACCTCGGGGGCCAGCTCGCGCTCGACGGCATCCAGCTCGGCTCGCACGCGGGCCACGTCGGCGTTCAGCCTCTGGGTCTCGGTCTCGACCGTCGCCTTGGCCTGCGCGAGCAGCTTCCCGGCGGCGGCGACCTCGGCCTCGGCGGCGGGCACCGCGGCCTTCAACGCGTCGACCCGCTCGAGGGCCTCGAGAATCTCGTCCTCGAGCACCTTCGTCGCCATCCGGTCGGCGGCGATCTGATCCTTGAGGGTCTGGTACTCGCGGTTCGTCTTGCAGGCGTTGAGCTTGCCGTCGAGGTCGGCGATCTTGGCCTCCGCGGACTTCAGCTGGAGCTGCTTCTGATCGGCCGTCATCCGGGCCTTCTTGACCTCGTCGAGCGCTGTGGCGCGGCGGGCCTCGGCCGCCTCCAGCTGCCTGGTCCGCACCGCGACCTGACGCGGTCCGGCCGCCAACTGGTCGGCCAGGTCGGCGAGCTGGCGGTGGATGCGGTGGAGCGTGCGGAGGGTTTCGGTGGCGATCGAGACGGCCATGGTCCAGGTCAGCCCAGGTCCCGGGAGGAAGATCACCGAAGTCTAACAGCGCCCGGGGGGGAAGCCACGGGCGGTGATTTTCCGGCTCCAACCGGGGCGGCCTGGATCAGTTCGCGCTCGGCGAGCTCTCCATGAAGTTCTCCAGTTGCCGGGAGCGGACCGGGTGCTGGAGCTTCTTCACCGCCTTGGCCTCGATCTGCCGCACCCGCTCACGGGTCACGCGGAAGATCCGGCCCACCTCCTCGAGCGTGTAGGTGTAGCCGTCGGTGAGCCCGTAGCGGAGCCGGATGATCTCCCGCTCGCGGTAGGTGAGGGTCTTCAACAGCGAGTCGATCTTGTCGCGGAGCAGGCCGTGGGTCGTCGACTGCGTGGGGCTGGCCACGCCGACGTCCTCGACGAACTCGCTGAAGCTGGCGTCCTCGCTCTCGCCCACAGGCCGGTCGAGGCTCATCGGCTGCCGCCCCATGTCGAGCACGCGACGGGCCTCCTCGAGCGGGACGTCCGCCGCCCGGGCGATCTCCTCGGCGGAGGGCTCCCGGCCGAGTTCGTGGAGCAGCCGCTTCGACGTCGTGCGAAGCTTCGAGAGCACGTCGATCATGTGGACCGGGATGCGGATCGTGCGGGCCTGGTCGGCGATCGCCCGAGTGATCGCCTGCCGGATCCACCACGTGGCGTACGTGGAGAACTTGAAGCCGCGGCGGTACTCGTACTTGTCGACCGCCCGCATGAGGCCCGTGTTCCCCTCCTGGATCAGGTCGAGAAAGGAGAGGCCTCGGTTGCGGTACTTCTTCGCGATCGAGACCACGAGTCGGAGGTTCGACGCGGAGAGGTTGCGCTTCGCGGCCTCGTACTCGACCTTGAGCTTCTCGAGCATGGCGACGCGGGTGCGGAGCGACCGCGGGCTCTCGAGCGTCGTCAGCATCAGGTCGCGAAGCTCCTTCCGCATGTCGGCCCGGTCGTCGCGGGAGATGTGGCCGGCGGCCATGAGCCGCAGATCCTGCTGGATCCGGTCCATGCGGGCCGACATCCCGCGGAGCAGCTTGACGAGCGGCTGCACGCGGCGGGTGCGGAGGCTGAGCTCCTCGACCAGGACGAGTGACTTCGCCCGGGCACGACGGAACCGCGTGCGGGCCGCGCGGGCCTCCTCGGGGCCGGTCCGCTTGCTGATCAGCACCCGGAAGTCGGACCGGCTGCGGTCCACGAGATGCTCGAGCGTCTGGAGGTTGTGCGGCATGCGCGCCTGGATCTGCTCCTTCGTCAGCCGCTCCGTCAACGACACCTTGATCGTGCGGTCGAAGGGGAGTGAGCCCTCGTGGACGCGGCGCAGGGTTTCGACCGTCGTCTGCATCGAGTAGGAGCAGCCGAGGACGGCCCGGCGAAACCGCTTGCGGGTCACCTCGATCCGCTTGGCCAGCGAGATCTCCTCGCGCCGCGTGAGCAGCGGGATCTCCGCCATCTGGGCGAGGTACATGCGGATCGGATCGTTGCCGGCGTTCGAGGGGGGCGTCGTGATCGCCTCCTCGCGACGCGGGGCGGGGGCGGCCGAGGTCGCCGCCCGCTCCATCGGCGGCGTGTCGCAGAGCTCGATGCCCTGCTCCTCGAGCGCGACCAGCAGGGCGTCGATCTTCTCCGGGTCGACGGCCTCGTCGGGGAGGTAGGAATTGACCTGGTCGAAGGTGAGGTATCCCTGCGCCCTGCCGGCCGCGATCAGGGTGGCGAGGTCGGCGTCGCCGTGGTTGGCAGCGGGCGGCAGGCGGTCGGCGGCAGTGTGGTCACTCATCGTTCGGTTCTCCTTCACCATCCTATCCGTCACTCGCGCACCGCCCCCCGATCCCGCACGACGGCGGGATCGTTTGCAGCGACGAGGTGGGCACCCTCACCCATCCTTGGGCTCGGTCATGCCCTGGACGATCCGCCGCTCGGCGACGAGTCGTTCCAGAAGTTCGGCCTCCGATCGGGAATCGAGCCGGTCGGTCTTCAGCGCGCGGGCGCTGGCGAGGGCGCGGCGGGCCGCCGCGCGGCGGTCGAGCACCTCCTCGAAGTGGCGAATCCGCTCCAGCGGGTCCGCCACCGCGCGACCGGCCGCGGTCTCGTCGAGTGCCACCAGCAGGCTCTGCAGGGCGGGATCGGCGATTTCCAGCAGCAGCCCCGGCAGGGCGATCGGTCGCCCCTGCTCGTGGAGCTTGGCGGCGGCGGCAAGTACCTCCCGACCGGCCGGGCTCTCGACACCGTCGCTGCCGACGCGGCGGACGATGAGCCCGGCGCTGTCGGGCACGCCGACGAGCACCTCGATCACCTCGCGATCCCAGGCGGGCAGGCGGGGGAGGCCGCGGGTCGGCACGGCGGGGGGATCGAGATCCTCCCGCCCACGGGCAGAGCGGCCGCGGAGTTCGAGCATCCGGCCCCGGAGGGTCTCCCGCGAGAGGCCGAAGCGGCGGGACAGCCGGCCGAGGATCTGGTCCTCGCGCAGCCGCTGCTGCGAGCCCGCACCTGCCGGGGCGACGACCGCCAGCGCCTTCAGGACGCTCTCGACGGCCGCGAGCACCGCGTCGTCTCCGGCGTTCGGCGGGAGCGCGGCCACGGCCTCCTCCATGCGGTACTCCAGCGGGTCTCCGGCCGAGTCGACGAGCGATTCGAACGCCTCCCGGCCGCTCTCGAGCACGAACTCGCACGGGTCGACGCCGGCCGGCAGCCGCGCGATCCGCACGTCGACCGGCTCCGCGAGCAGCGTCTCGAGCACCTCGTTGGCGCGCCGTCGGCCGGCGGCGTCGCCGTCGAGCACGAGCACGATGCGATCGGCGTAGCGGCGGAGGAGCTTGGCGTGCTTCTCGCCGAGCGCCGTCCCCAGAACAGCCACGACGTCAGCGACGCCGGCCTGGCGCAGGGCGATGCAATCGGTGTAGCCCTCGACGACGATCGCCCGGCGGGATGCGGTGATCGCGTCCCGGGCGGTGTCGAGGCCGTAGAGCATCGAGCTCTTGGAGAACAGCGGTGTCTCCGGCGAGTTGATGTACTTGGCGGCGTCCGTCGTCTCCCCGGGAAGAACCCGTCCGCCGAAGGCCACGCATCGGCCCTGCGGATCGCGGATCGGAAACATGACGCGGCCACGAAAGCGGTCGTAGTGCCCCGAGCGGTCCTGCCGTTCGACGGCCAGCCCGGTCGCGACCAGGTCCGCCGCGGAGATTCCGGCGACGGAAGCCTGCCGCAGGAGCCAGTCCCAGGTCGGAGGGGCGAAGCCGAGCTGGAAGCGTTCGATCGTGGCCGCCTCGAGGGCACGGGCGGCGAGATAGTCGCGGGCGGCGGCAGCTTCCGGTGCCGAGTGGAGGCACTCCTGGAACCGCTCCGCGGCCCAACCGAGGGCCCGCCAGAGGGCGGCCTTGGCGTCGGCGGGGAGGCCGCCGCGGCTGCGGGCCAGGGTGATGCCCGCCCGGTCCGCCAGTTGCTCGAGCGCCTCGCGGAACTCGACCTTCTCCATTCGCATCACGAAGCTGAAGACGTCCCCGCCGATGTCGCAGACCCAGCAGCGAAAGGTCTGCCGCTCCGGGTTCACCTGGAGGCTGGGCCGGGAATCGTCATGCCACGGACAGTGCCCCACGAGCCCCCTGCCTGCCCGCCGCAACGAGATGTACGAGCCGACGACGTCGACGATGTCGGTCGCGTCGCGCACCCGCTCCTTCGCGTCGTCCCCGGTCGGTGCGACGGTCCGGGCATCGGGCACGATGGAAGCCTCTCGGTCGGTGCAGGGCAGGCGGAACGGCCGGGAAAGAACCACGACCGAAACGTACCGTCGGAATGTAGGGGCGACGCTGGAGTGGGTCAACGCCGAACAGGGCCGGCGCATCCGCCCCAGATTGCCGCGACCGCGTCATTCACTGTCGTGGGGCGAAACGGAGGGCGGAGAGGGCCGGCGGGCTCTCGCCCATCGAAACTCGAGGGCCGACTCGGGCTGCGGTGAGTCTTCGACCGCCAGCGCACGGCCGGCCCGTCCCCCGCAGGGCACTCCCGGGGGTCGTGGAGACCCTTCGATCAGGACAGCAGGCGTCCCACGCTGTCCAAGAGCCGGTCCATGGCGAACGGCTTGCGGATGTAGTCGTCCACGCCGAGCATCTCGGCGTAGGCCTTGTGCCGGCTGCCCTCGTTGGCGGTGATCATGATCACGCGGACGGGATTCGGGCTCGACCGGCGGAGCTTTTCCAGCACGAGAAAGCCGCTCCGCTTCGGCATCATCATGTCGAGCACGACGAGATCGGGGCTCTCCTGCTCCGCCATGACGAGCCCCTGATTTCCGTCGCGGGCCACGAGGATCTCGTAGCCCCGCGACTCCAGCACCGTCCGCATCGACTCGACGATCTCGTTGTCGTCGTCGACGAGGAGGATGCGCCGAAGCGCTTCGCCGCCAGCAGTCCCGGCAGGCGCCGTGGCGGTCTCGGAGGCCGGCGTGGCGGCCTTGCGGGCTTTCTTGGGGGCGGGCATGAATGGGGCAGCTCAGTGGTCGTTCGAAATGGAACGTGCGTTCCGAGGGAACGCGACGGATGTGCGAGAGAACTTCTTGATTATATCAATTATGTCGGTGGACCGCCATGCGAGCTGGTAACGGGGAGTCGGTCCCCAGCACGATCGCTGCCGCCGCCAGACCGACGGCCAGACCGATGCACACGTCGCTCGGAAAATGGTCCGAGGAGACGACTCGCTGCGCGGCCACGAGCGCGGCGAAGGTGGCGAACACCGCCCGCCCGTGGGGGTACTTCCAGCCGAGCGCCGAGGCGAAGCCAGCCGCGAGCGCGGCGTGGCCGGACGGAAAGCCCGTGGTCTCCGCCGTGCCGCTCGCCGCGGTCGCCAGCGCCGTCGTCCCGAACGTGTCGAGCGCCGAGGCGAGGGCGGGCAAGTCCGCCGCGTGGGGGCGGACGCGTTCGACGAGCAACTTGATCAGATTCACGACGAGACCGCCGGCTGCCGTGGCCATGGCCATGCGCAGGATATCGCGGCGGGATCCGCTCGATGCCGACGGCCACGGCCTCAGCGACGGATCGAGGGCCGGCAGCGCCAGGAACAACGCCGTCACGCCCAAGCCGTGCCCGAAGATCTCAAGCAGGTAGAGGAGTCGCGCCAACGCGTGGGGGAGCGGCCGCCGCGCGGCCCACTCGGCGACGGGCAGGTCGACCGCAAACGCGGCCACGCCCAGGCCGCCGCATGCGGTAGCGGCCAGGAGCAGGCGATTGCGGTAGGCGATCCCGGGGTCCGGCATGCCGCCAGTCTGCCGCGCCGTCCTGAAGCGGCAAACCCGGGCTGACCGTTCAGGTCCATGTTCAGGTCCAGAGGCCGCGATCGAGCAGCCGGTAGTTGATCGCCTCGCT
This sequence comes from Pirellulales bacterium, assembly GCA_044339885.1. Lineage (GTDB taxonomy): Bacteria > Planctomycetota > Planctomycetia > Pirellulales > UBA1268 > QWPN01. Next base: position 13,317 of record JBIIUP010000028.1, read on the forward strand.
GACATGCGCCGGGCCGATCTCCTCCGACGCATCGAGGTCCGCGATCGTGCGGGCGACCCGCAGAACCTTGTCGTGGGCGCGGGCGGAGAGCCCGAGGTCGGCGACGGCGCCCCGGAGGAGCTCGGCGGCAGGGGACTGCAGCCTGCAGAACTCGCGGATCTGGCGGCTGGTCATCCGCGCGTTCGACCGGGTCGGGCCAGCGCCGAACCGTGCCGCCTGCCGCAGCCGGGCGGCCAGCACCGCCTCCCGCATCTGGCCGCTCGACGTGCCGGACCGCGTCGCCGCCAATTCGCGGTAGGGGACGGCGGGCACCTCCAGATGGATGTCGATGCGGTCGAGCAGGGGGCCGGAGACCTTGCCCATGTACTTCTCCACTTGCGGCACCGTGCACTGGCACTCGCGTCGCGGGTCGCCGCGGTAGCCGCAGGGGCAGGGGTTGAGCGCCGCGACGAGCATGAAGTCGGCCGGGAAGCGGGTGGTCGTCTTCGCGCGGCTGATGGTGATCGTGCCCTCCTCCAGTGGCTGACGCAGCACCTCGAGCGTGCGCCGGTTGAACTCCGGCAACTCGTCGAGGAACAGGACCCCGTTGTGGGCGAGGCTGATTTCGCCGGGCATGGGCACCGAGCGGCCGCCCACGAGACCGGCCTCGGAGATCGTGTGATGGGGCGCCCGGAAGGGGCGGGTGGCCATGAGCGGCTGTCCGGGCTGGAGGAGGCCGAGGGCGCTGTAGATCCGCGTGGTCTCGATCGACTCCGCCGCCGACAGCTGCGGCAGGATCGTGGGCATCCGCTTGGCCAGCATGGTCTTGCCGCCCCCGGGCGGCCCCACCATGAGGCAGTTGTGGGATCCGGCGGCGGCCACGCACAGGGCCCGCTTGGCGGCCTCCTGGCCGCGGACGTCGGCGAAGTCGACGTCGTACGATGCGAAGCGATCGAACCATTCGGCGACCCGCGGCGGCGCCGGGGGGATCTGCAGCTCGCCGGAGAAGAACCGCACCGCCTCCGTGAGCGAGGCCACCGGGATCACCTCGATGCCCTCGACGACGGCAGCCTCCGTGGCACTCGCCGCCGGCACGACCACGCCCTTGAGCGGGCGCTCGGCCCGCAGCTGCTGCCGGCGCTGGCAGGCGGCGGCCATCGCGATCGACAAGGCACCCCTGGCCGGCCGTGTCGATCCCTCGAGCGAGAGCTCGCCGACCACCGCGTAGTCCTGCAGCCGCTCCGAAGAAAACTGTCCGCTGCCAGCCAGGATGCCCAGCGTGATCGGCAGGTCGAAGGTGGCTGCCTGCTTGGGCAGCTCCGCCGGGGCGAGGTTGACGACGATCCGGTCGTTGGGGCGGTTGAAGCCGGAGTTCACCATCGCCCGGGCGACGCGGTGGGTGCTCTCGCGGATCGCCGCGTCGGGCAGCCCGACGAGCACCGTGGCGGGCAGCGCCCCGCCGGACACGTCGACCTCGACGTCCACCGGCACCGCGTCGATTCCGAACAAGGAAAACGTCTGGAGTCGGGCGAGCATGGGGGGCCTCACGGCTGTGGGATCGGGCCAATGGCAAATACTGTACGTTTGTGCACTCTCGAATGCAAGCCCCGATGGTCGGAGGGGCCGGCCTGGGATAGTCTTCGCCGGCAGGCCAATCGTCGCCGCACGCCGCAGTCCCCCTGGAACAGAGTATGAGCCACCAGCGTTGCCTGACGGTCGTCCGCGTGCTGATCCTGGTCCTCGCGACCGCCCGTCCCGCCCGGGCCGACGAGGGCATGTGGTTGTTCGATGCTCCGCCCGTCGAGCAGCTGCGCCAGCGGCACGGCGTCGACCTGTCGGCCGCCTGGCTGGAGCATCTCCGCGAGTCGAGCGTGCGACTCAGCTCGGGCGGGTCGGGCTCGTTCGTGTCGGCGGACGGGCTGGTGCTCACCAACCACCACGTCGGCAGCCCGTTCATCCACCGGCTCGAGGCGGACCATCCGGGACTTTCGCGGGACGGCTTCCTCGCGGCCGACCGCGCCGCGGAGCTTCCCTGCCGCACGCTCGAGCTCAACGTGCTCGTCGGGATCGACGACGTGACCGCCCGCGTGCACGGGGCCGTCACCCCTTCGATGACGCCCGACGAGGCGGCCGCGGCCCGGCGGCTGGTGATGGCGGAGATCGAGCAGGAGGCCGTCGCCGCCTCCGGGCGGCCGGAACGCGTGCGGTGCGACGTCGTCACGCTCCACCAGGGGGCGATCCACCATCTCTACCGCTATCGCAGGTACACCGACGTGCGGCTCGTGTTCGCGCCCGAGCGGCAGATCGCGGCGTTCGGCGGTGACGCCGACAACTTCGAGTTCCCCCGGTTCTGCCTGGACGTCTGCCTGTTCCGGGCCTACGAGGATGGACGACCGGCACGGGTGCCGCACCATCTCGCCTGGGCGACGGCTCCCGTCGAGGCTGGGGACGTCGTCTTCGTGTCCGGTCATCCGGGCCACACCGATCGCGGCGACACCATGGCCGAGCTGGTCGCCCTGCGGGACCGCGTGCTCCCCTTCCGGCTGCAGTCGATTCAGAGGATGGAGTCATTGCTGGCGGCCTGGTGCGAGGAGGGGCCGCAGGAGCGCGGCCAGGCGCAGGATGGCCTCGTCGGCGTCCGCAACGCCCGCAAGAACCTCCAGGGCGTGCTCGCCGCCCTGCTGGACCCGCGGATCATGCAGGCCAGAAGGGATGGCGAGCGGCAGATCCGCGAGACGCTCGCCCGCACCGGCGGGGAAGCGGCCGCGGCGGCACCCTTTCGGCGGATCGAGGAGGCGGAACAGTCGCTGGCGGCGGCGTTCCCACGGTACGAGTTCCTCGAGGGAGGGCTCGCCTTCAACACGGCCTTCTTCTCGAACGCGCGGACGATCCTCCGGGCCGCCGCCGAGGGGGCGAAACCCAGCGGCGAGCGGCTGCGTGAATACCGCGACTCGAACCGGACGTCCCTGGAGATGCAGCTGTTCGCGGAGGAACCCCTCCACGATCGGCTCGAGACGGCGAAGCTGGCCGACTCGCTGACGGCCCTGGCCACTGCCCTCGGGGCCGACGACCCGCTCGTGGAGCGGGTGCTCGCCGGCCAGTCGCCGCGGGATCGTGCGGCGGCGCTCGTGGCCGGCACGTCGCTGGGGCGACGGGCGGATGCGGAGCCGTCGGCGACCGCCCGGCGGGACACCCGCCGCGAGCTCTACGAGGGTGGGGCCGCGGTCGTCGCCCGTTCGCAGGACGCGATGCTCGCCCTCGCCGCCGTCGTCGACGAGGAGTCGCGCCGGCTGCGACGGGCGGTCGAGGCCGCCGGGGAGATCAAGCAGCAGGCGCACGCCGAGATCGCGCGGGGGCTGTTCGCGGCCGAGGGGCCGCGGATCCCTCCGGATGCGACCTTCACACTGCGGCTGGCGTACGGCGTCGTCCGGGGCCTGCCGGCCACGGCGGCCATGCCGGCGATCGCCCCGTTCACCGACTTCGCCGGGCTCTTCTCACGGGTCGAGGCGAAGCAGGCCACGCCGCCGTTCGACCTCCCGCCCCGGTGGTCGACGCGGCGGGAGAAACTCCAGGCCGACCCCGGCTTCACGGCGACCCACTTCAACTTCGCCTGCACGGCCGACATCGTCGGCGGCAACTCGGGCAGCCCGGTCGTGAACCGGAAGGGAGAACTCGTCGGGCTGATCTTCGACGGGAACATCGACTCCCTCGTGCTCCGCATCGCCTATGACGACGACCTTGCCCGAGCCGTGGCGGTGGATGCCGCGGGGATCATCGCCGCGCTCGGCCGGGTCTACGCCGCGGACGGCCTCGTGGCGGAACTCCTGGCCCGTGAGACGGCGGCGACCGGCGACGTGCGATAGACTTCCCGTAGGGCTGGGCAGCACCCGCGGGCGACATCTCAATCATGATCCGGTTCCGGTGCCATGTGAGCGGGAGTGGGGCCGCGTCGTCGAGGAGCGGCCCTGAGCGAGTGCACGAAGAGCGGATCGAGCTGCCACCGGTGACGCTCCACCCCACATCGATCGCCCGCACGTGGCCCTCGCCGACGGCTCGCTCTGCGCCGTGGCGCCGGGCTACCGCCGCGCCGTGACCTTCCAGCCCGCGACCGGGAAGCGGACGTCGCTCGGCGAGACGATGTCGGTCCACTCGATGCTGCCGATGGGCGAGAAGCTCTATCTCTGCGGCTACGCCGGGTCGATGGTGTGGGTGTACGACCCGGCGCAGCCCTGGACGGCCGGCAAGGCCGCCGACGCGCCGCCCACCGACCCGGCCGCCGTCCGCGAGCAGAAGGCGACCCGCGACCCGAATACGGCCGAGGTCGCCTCCCTCAAGGAGTTCACCGACGTCCACATGGCCTGGGGCGCGGCGGCCGGTGCCGACGGCCGCATCTACATCGTTCGGCGGCAAGGTCGTGCGGAGCGGCAGCGGCGGCGGCCTCGGCTGGTGGGACAATTGGGAAGCAGGAGGCCGGCGGCATCCACGACCCGTTCGAGCCGAGCCGCTGAAGACGAGCAGACGAAGATGCGGACCGACCAGAAACGCCGGCTGTCGGCGGCAGGACAGGTGGGGGCGCGGCGAGGTGCAACGCGCGGCCGGAAAACGAGCACGGTCCTTCGGGAATAGTGCGAGTCGCGACTTCACGTTGGGTGCCGTATTCTGATGGATCCTGACCGACGGCTGGTTCGCCGGCGGGATTGTTCCATCGAGGGCTCGCGAAGCATGTTGAGATTCATCGAACTGAGGCTGGCCGTCACCGTCGTCATCGGAGCGATCGCCTCCGGTGCGTCGGGCATCGAGTGGCAGCCCGTGAATCAGCCGGAACTCGCGGAGGCACTCGACGCTGCGCCGCCGCTGAAGTTCGAGGACGTCGCCGACGGCCCCGACTCCTGCTGGGAGGGTCCGCTCTGGTGGGTTCCCAACCCCGACGGCAAGACCTGGGACATGGTGTTCATCTACAACAAGGGCTACCAGGGTCCTCATCAGATTTTCATCTACGATACGGCGACGAAGGAGCTGAAGCGGGACGCCATCAACGAGAGGATCGGGAACAACTTCCACATCGTTCCCTACTTCCTCATCGGTGGACGGATGCTCATCAAGCCCGGCATGGGTGCCAAGGACGTGAAGATCCACACATACGACCCGGCCACCAACACGCTAGCGTTCGGCGAACTGCCGGTCGGTGAAAACGTGATCACGGGCGACGGGCAACTCGTTCCCAACGAGGACGGCACGCTGCTCGGTGGCTTCAGCGCTCTGGGGGGCGACAAGAAGAATCGGGATCGCGTGGGCTTCTACACGATCGACCCCGTCACGCTGAAAGGTGACTTTCTCGGAGAGGTCGGCCCGCCGAGTTCGACCCGAGGCTGGGAACTGGGCGGCGTCGTCATGGATGGCGACTGGATCTACGCCCGCTACGGCCACTCGCCGTGGCGGCTCTACGGCATGAACGCCAAGACGCGGCAGGGCAGGGTCATCGCCGAGACCGAGCGGTTCATGGGCGACCGCGGCACGATCACGTTCCAGCAACATGCGAACCATCCGGGCGTGTACGTCACGATCACCGGTATGAAGGGCAGTTCCCGCGACGCGAAGCAGTCGTTCTGGCTGCGGGATGGTGAGCTCACGACGTGCGAGCCGGCGGCGGACCGCAACGTCGTGCCCGTGCCGCCATGGAGCACTGAAAAGTTGGCTGCGCCGCGGCGGAATTTCTTCGGGCGCATGGAAGGCGCCGCGAATCCGCCGAAGGGCATCGAGATCGTCCGCAACGGCGTCGATCCCCAGGGGAACGTGCTGGTCTGGTATCGCTACACCGATGCCGCGATGGCGGAGGCAGCCAACGTCAAGGTTGGTGAATGGCAGAAGATCCAGCTCGAGGGTCTGACGCTCTATCCGGCGCCCATCCGCCGGATGGCGGTGTTGTCCGATGGCTCTATCTTCGCCCTCTCCGAGGGCTATGCCCGCGCCGTCCGATACGAGCCACAGACCAGGCAGCGGACGCATCTTGGCCAGACGATGTCCGTCTACTCGATGGTCCCATTCGAGGACAAACTCTACATCTGCGGCTACCCGGGCTCGCAGACCTGGGTTTACGATCCGTCCCAGCAGTGGACGGCCGGCCTGAGCGTCGACACGCCGCCCGCAGAAGGGGCGAAGGGGGGTAGCACCAAGTCGGGTGCCGCCACGGCGACCACGAACCCGGCGAACGTCGCGATGCTCAAGAACTTCAACGACGTGCATATGCCGATGGCCTGTGCAGCCGGCGGCGATGGCCGGATCTACTTCGGAGGCAAGGTGGTCCGCATCGGCAACGGCGGCGGCCTCGGCTGGTGGGACACGAAGGAAATGAAGGCCGGCGGTTTCCACGAGGCGTTCGACACCGACACGATCTTCTGGATGTGCTCGGCCGCTGACGGCCGCTACATCGTCTGTTCGACGAAGCCGGTGCCCGGCCGAGATAATCCCGACCACGTTCCGCCCCGCGGCCGGCTCTTCGTCTACGACACGAAGGCGCAGGAAATCATCCACAAAACCGACGATGAGAGGCTCGACATGTTTCCCGGCTATGTCACCGAGGCGTTGCCGGGGCTCGTGATGGGCTACGCACCGCTGAAGGATGGCACGGCCGGCGGGCTGCTCTACGGATTCGACCCGGCGGCAGGAAAGGTGCTGTGGACGAAGCCCGTGCCCAAGCCACCCCAGACGGCCATGTCCTTCATGAGGCGCGGTCGATACACCTTCACGAAAGGCCCCGACGGCTTCATCTGGGCCACGATGAATGGCGTGCTCGTGCGGATCAATCCAAGAACGGCTGCGGTCATGCCCGTCGGACAGATGGAGGACAACCCGATCGCCTTCGTCGACGGGGACGTCTACGTGGCCGGCGCGGAGAAGTTTCGCCGGATCGCCGGCATCCCGAAGGTGACGGCGGCGAATTCGACGCCTACCAAGGCCCTGAGCAACCAGTGAGGAAGCG
>JBIIUP010000192.1:0-6108 GCA_044339885.1 Pirellulales bacterium
CACAGCCGACGCCCGAGGAGGTCCAGGAGCTCTGGAAGCGGTTCAAGGCCGACCAGACCGACGAGGACCTGCGCAACCGACTCATCGAGATCTACCTGCCGCTGGTGAAATACAACGGCGAGCGGATCTGGTCGCGTCTGCCCGACGGCGTCGAGCTCGACGATCTCGTCTCGGCCGGCACGTTCGGCCTCATGGACGCCATCGACGCCTTCGACATGTCGCGGGGCGTGAAGTTCGAGACCTACTGCGTCCCCCGGATTCGCGGGGCGATGCTCGACGAGTTGCGGACGATGGACTGGGTGCCGCGACTCGTCCGCTCGAAGGCCAGCAAGCTCAACGAGGCGGTCAAGACGCTCGAGGCCCGGCTCGGCCGGGCGCCGGCCGACGCCGAGGTCGCCGAGCACATGGGCCTCTCCCGGGAGGAATTCGAGAAGCTGCTCGTCGACGCCAACGCCGTCAGCCTCGTGAGCCTCAACAAGAAGTGGTGCGAGACCGACAGCTCCAAGGAAGTCCAGGAGATCGACATCCTCGAGGACAAGCGGGGCGAGGATCCCACCCGCCGCATCCAGAAGGCCGACCTCATGCGGCTGGTCACGAAGGGCCTCAACCGCAACGAGCGGCTGATCATCATCCTCTACTACTACGAGGAGCTGACGATGAAGGAGATCGGCGCCACGCTCGACCTCTCCGAGAGCCGCGTCAGCCAGATGCACAGCGCCATCGTGGAGCGGCTCCAAAACCAGCTCGGCCGGCGAAAGCCGGAGTTCGCGATGTGAGGGCAGGCTGGGGAATCTGGGCGGCGTCCGCCCCGGCAGGACGGGAAAAATTGGCAACCGAAAAAATCATTCAAGGATTCGTCTCGGCTGGTCGATGAAGCAAAGTTGGCCGCGGCGACCGGTGGCGAAGAACCGCCGGCCGCTGTCCGACGACTGGCGTCGCCGGAACGCGGAAGCGCGGCAAGAATGGGAGAGTCACGGACGGCGACGGGTGCCGTGAAGGCAACGGATCGAACCCACTGACGACCGCCTGCGTACCAGGTGTCGTGTGGGGGAGACGGAACTCGCAGGCCGGTCCGCAAGGAGAGCAACCATGAACATCTTCGGAGTCTTTTCGACGCTCGGTGCCCAGGGCGCGGGTGCGGTGAAGGGCGTGGAGGCCGCGCAGTCGGCACAGGCCGCCGCCGCCCAGCAGGGCGTCGGCGAGGTGCACGACGCCGTCACGCTGTCGGTCGACGCCGTGCGGTCTGCCGACGCCTCGGCCGACATCCGCTTCGACCGCGTGAACGCGATCCGGGCGGCCATCGCCGACGGTTCGTACGAGACGCCCGAGAAGCTCGATCTCGCCCTCGACCGGCTCCTCGACAGCCTCGGCTGAACCGGCCGATCCTGAATCGATCGAACGTGATGGACGGCCGGGCCGGCGACGGTCCGGCCGTCTGCTTTCGGGCGTCGTGCGGGCTGCCGGATGACGGCCGCGGGGCAGGGACTACAATCGTGACGTCCCGGAGGACGACGCGGTGACCGTGGCTTCAGACTTCTCGCTCGGCTCGGTGAACGTGGCGCTGTCGCCACGCGCGCGGTTCGCCGAGTTCCTCCAGGCCCGCGGCAAGCGGGTGACGCGGCAGCGGCAGGTGATCGTCGACCACGTCTCCAGCCGCCACGAGCACTTCGACGCCGAGCAGCTGCTGGCCGAGCTGCGAAAGACTCCCGAGGGAGCCTCGGCCAGCCGGCCGACCGTCTACCGCACGCTCGCCGAGATGGTGGACGCCGGCCTGCTCCACAAGATGGTGCTCGACGGCCGAGCGGTCTACGAGCACGACTACGGCTACCCGCAGCACGACCACCTCTACTGCACCGGCTGCCGGAAGCTCATCGAGTTCTCGAGCGACGAGCTCGTGAAGATCCGCGACGCGGTGGCCGCCCGCCACCAGTTCCGGCCGCAGGGGCACCGCCTCATCGTCACGGGCCTCTGCGCCGACTGCCGGTCGAGCCGGAGCAGGTCGCGGCACCAGGACCGGGTCTGAGACGGCTCCCCCGAGAGCCTCACGTTGACGAGATCGCAAGCCATCGATCGTGCGCGGGGTTGCCCGTGTCGGCGAGCCGGCGTTGCTGACCAGCGAAGGCAGGATGCCGAAGCGCAGGCAGCATCGAGTGAACGGAGCCCAGGATGGGCGCAGTGAACGTCCGGGCGAGACGGCACGGGCAACCCCGGCCCCCGCGACGCCTGCGGAGCACGTGGGAACCTTTTGAGACGGATCAGGCTTGATCCGCGGCTCCGCCGGGCGAGGTAGCATGCACGGCATGAAGCCGCTCCTGGTTCTCGACGTCGTCGGCCTGACGCCGGGCCTGCTGCCGCACACTCCCCGGCTGGCCGCGGTCGGGCGGGCCGGCTACCGGGCGGAACTCGGCACCGTCCTGCCGGCCGTCACCTGCTCCGCGCAGGCGACGATGCTCACGGGCCGGCCGCCCCGCGACCACGGCATCGTCGGCAACGGCTGGTACTTCCGCGACCTCGCGGAGGTCTGGCTCTGGCGGCAATCCAACGCGCTGGTGGGCTGCGAGGAGGAGAAGCTCTGGCACGTCGGCCGGCGCCGGTTCGGCCCGGGCTTCACCGTGGCCAAGATGTTCTGGTGGTACAACATGCACGCGGCCGTCGATCAGGCCGTGACGCCGCGGCCGATCTATCCGGCCGACGGCCGGAAGATCCCGAGCCTCTACACCTCCCCGCCCGAACTCAAGGGTGAGCTCGAGGCCGCCCTCGGCAGGTTTCCGCTCTTCAACTTCTGGGGCCCCACCGCCGACATCCGCTCGTCACGCTGGATCGCCGCCGCGACCCGCGGCGTGATGGAGCGGCAGCGGCCGACCGTGACGCTCTGCTACCTGCCGCACCTCGACTACGACCTCCAGCGTTTCGGCCCCGAGTCGCCCGAGGCCGTGCGGGCCTGCGGTGAGATCGACGAGGTCGCCGGAGGACTCGCCGAGTGGGCCGTCGACGCCGGCTTCACCGTCGTGGCGCTGAGCGAATACGGGATCACGCCGGTGGCTGCGGCGATCGACATCAATCGCGTTCTCAGGCGGGCGGGCCTGCTCGCGGTGCAGGAGGTCGACCTCGGCTGGGAGCTGCTCGATGCGGGCGCCAGCGCCGCCTTCGCCGTCGCCGACCACCAGATCGCCCACGTCTACGTGAAGCGGCCCGAGCAGGTGGCGGAGGTCCGCGGGCTGCTGGAGTCGGTGGCGGGCATCGACGAGGTGCTCGACCGCGAGGCCCAGGCGGCGCACGGGCTCGACCACGGCCGGTCGGGGGAGCTCGTCGCCGTGGCCGCGGCCGACCGTTGGTTCACCTACTACTACTGGCTCGACGACGCGAAGATGCCCGACTTCGCCCGCACCGTCGACATCCACCGCAAGCCGGGCTACGACCCGGTCGAGCTGTTCATCGACCCGAAGCTCGCCCTGCCGCGGCTGCGGATCGCGGCGACGCTCGCCCGCAAGATGCTCGGGTTCCGCACGCTCATGAAGGTGATCGGCACCGACGCCTCGATCGTCCGCGGCTCGCACGGCCGGCTGCCGGCCCGCCCCGCCGACGGCCCGGTCTTCCTCTGCTCCGATCCCGGGGCTCGCCGCGACCGGCTCGCACTCACCGACGTCCGCGACACGCTGCTCGACCTGGTCGCCGGGGCGTGAGCGACGAAAAAACCGAGTTCCATCGATGCGGGACGTCTCCCGCACCCCGATCGCAACTTCCCTCACGGGCCACCCGCCGCCGATCCCGCAGGGCGATGCCGCACCGCGGGGGCAGGTCGCGCCGACGGCTACGCCCCGGGCGTTACCACGGTCGAACCGCCCGAGAAGGTGCCGGTGCCGGCGATGTTCACCGCCGCCACGCGGAAGACGTACTGCCGTCCGTTGACGAGTCCCCCGACGACCGCCGAGGGCAGCGGTGAAGCGGGCCGCGTGACGGTCCTCCAGTTGGACAGGCCGGCCGCGGTCCGCTCCGCGACCTGGACGACGTAGTTGATGATCGGCCCGCCCCGGGTGACCGGGGCCGCCCACCGCAGCGCGACGCTTCCGTTGCCGCGGGTGACGGACGGCACGCCCGCCGCCGAGGACCGCACGACGCCCATCGTCGGGCCGCCGCCGAAGGTCTTGCCCACGAAGGGGTTCCAGGTGAAGTCACCTGCCCGGAAGTTCACGACCGTGGTGGCGGGCACGATCGTCCAGGTGACGGTCGGCGGGGATCCCAGGAAGCCGAGGTTCTTCAGGTTCTTGCACTCGGCGAACGCCGAGTTGCCGATCGTCGTGACGCTGGCGGGGATGGTCACGATCGTCAGGCTCGTGCAGCGGGCGAAAGCCTGGAAGCCGATGTCCGTCACGCCGCCGCCGATCGACACGGATTTCAGGGCCACGCAGCTCTCGAAGGCACCGGAGCCGATCGTCGTGACGCTGGCCGGGAGCGTGACGGCGGTGAGCCGCGGCGACGCGTAGAAGGCGTAGTCGTCGATCCGGCGCACCCCGGCGGGCACGGCGTAGCCGCCCGCCTTGCCCCCCGGGAAGAAGAGCAGCGTCGTCTTCGGCTTGTTGAACAGCACCCCGTCGCTGCTGGCATAGTTCGGATTGTTGGGCATCACGCCGATCCGCCGCAGGGCGGAGCACGACGTGAAGGCGGAGTTGCCGATGCTGGTGACGCTCGCGGGCACGACCACTTCGGCAAGGCCAAGGCAGCCGGCGAACGCCGCGTCGCCGATCGTCTGCAGGCGGCCGGGCAGGGTGACGCCCGTCAGCCGCCAGGCGGCGTAGAAGGCGTGGTCGGCGACCTTCGTCACGCTCGCCGGGACGTCGTAGCCGCCCCCCTTGCCGGCCGGAAAAGCCAGGAGCGTGGCCTTCGCCTTGTCGAACAGCACGCCGCCGGCGCTCGAGTAGGCCGGATTGGCTGCGGCCACGGTGATGCTCGTGAGCCCCTCGCAGCCGACGAACGCCCCCCAGCCGATGCTGGTGACGCTCGCGGGAATGGCGATGCTCGTCAGGTCTTCACAGTCGGCGAAGGCCTCGCTGCCGATCGTCGCGACTCCGGCGGGGATCTTCGCCGCCTTCAGGACCCAGCAGCCGGAGAAGGCCGCGTCGCCGATACGGGTGACGCTCCCGGGGATCGTGACGCCCGCGAGCTGCCTGCAGCCGAGGAACGCGCCGTCGCCGATCTCCGTCACGCCGGCCGGGATCGCTACGGAGGTCACGGCGGTGTTGTTGAAGGCGCTTATTCCGATCGTCTTCACACCCGGGGCGATCGTCAGGCTCGCCAGCCCGGTGCAGTCGAGGAAGCTGAAGTTCTCGATCGTGGCGATGCTCCCCGGGATCGCCACGGCCGACAGGCTCGTGCAGCCGGCGAAGCAGGAGCTTCCCAGCGTCTTGACGGTGGAGGGGATGTTGACCGTCGTGAGGCTCAGGCACCCGCTGAACGCCTCGGAGCCGATGGTCGCGACTCCGGCCGGAATGAATATGCTCCGCAGGCTCCTGCAGCCCTTGAAGGCGCGGTCCTGGATGAGCTCGACCGAGGCGGACAGCGAGACGCTCCGCAGGTTGATGCAGTCGGCGAAGCTGTCCGTGGACACCCACTCCAGTGTCGAAGGCAACGCAATGCTTTCGAGGCTGCGGCAGTCGCGGAAGACGCCGTTGCCGAGGTAGCCGACGGTGGTGGCCAGCGAGATGCTCTGCAGCGCGGTGCAGCCCGCGAACGCCTCGGCGGCGATGTGCCGGAGCCCCGGTTCGACGAGCACGTTGGTCAGCCGCGTCTGCCCGGCGAAGGCGCGCTCACGGACGGAGTCGACGTACGCGTCTCCGATCTTCGAGGGAATGGTGATCGTGGTGGCGTCGGGGGCGCACCCCGTGATGCTCACGTAACCCCAGCCCACCGTTTCGTACATCAGATTCCCGAACCACGCCAGGGCGAGCCGTCGTTCGAGCGTCTCGACGGCCAGTCGAAAGGCACCGCGGCGGCGGCGAATGGATGCGGTCGCGGCCATGGACAAGGCGCTCCTTCCGGGCAGTCGATCCCTCCGGCGGGTGAGGCTATCAGCAGGGGCGCCGCGGTGCAAAAGACGGGTGCCCGGTGGCC